>NZ_BIMR01000180.1 GCF_004306155.1 Cellulomonas biazotea | reverse complement strand
TCCCCGGCACCGCCCAGACCACCACCACCAGCACCCCCTTCACCATCGAAGAACGCCGCGCCCGACTCGTCGACGACCTCTGCACCGACATCCCCCAGCCCACCGACTGCTGAGTGGGCCGGGCGGTGGATCAGTAGACGTCGCGGGCGTAGCGGCGGTCGGTGGAGAGGCGCTTGACGTAGGCCGCCGACTCCTCGGCGTCGAGGCCGCCCTGCACGGAGACGACCTCGCGCAGCGTCGCGTCGACGTCCTTCGCCATGCGGGAGGCGTCGCCGCACACGTACAGGTGCGCGCCTCGCTCGAGCCAGGACCAGAGCTGGGGGCCGTGCTCGCGCATCCGGTCCTGCACGTAGACCTTCGACCGCTGGTCGCGGGAGAAGGCGGTGTCGAGCCGGGTGAGCAGACCGTCGCCGCGCAAGGCGTCGAGCTCGTCGCGGTAGTAGAAGTCCGTCGCGGCGTGCTGCTCGCCGAAGAACAGCCAGTTGTCGCCGGTGTGCCCGAGGGCGCGACGCTCGGCGAGGAAGCCCATGAAGGGCGCGACACCGGTGCCCGGGCCCACCATGACCATCGGGACGGTCGGGTCCTGCGGCGGGTGGAAGTGGGCCGACGGCTGCACGAACGCGGACACGTCGACGTCGGTGCCCGCGTCCGCGAGGAACGACGAGCACACACCCCCGCGGGCCGCGCCCGACGGGCCGTCGTACCGGACGACCGAGACCGTGAGGCGGATGCGGTGCGGGTCGACGAGCGGGCTCGAGGAGATCGAGTACTGGCGCGGCTGCAGGCGGCGCAGCACCGACGCCCACTCCTGCGCGGTCGCGTCGATCCCGAACTCCGCGACGACGTCGACGGCCTGCCGCCCCCACAGCCACTTCGCGAGGTCGTTGCGGTTGTCGGACCGCAGCAGCCGGCGCAGGCGCTCGCTGCCGGACCGGTCGGCGACGAACCGCAGCAGGTCGTTCGACGGTCGGGTGACGTCGAGCTCGTCGCGCAGAGCCGTGCCGAACGGCACCGCCCCGACGCCCTCGACGTCGACGACCGCGTCGGCGTCGAGCCCGGTCGCCGCGAGCCACTCCTCGACGACCGGTGTCGAGTTGACCGGCCGGATCGCCAGCGCGTCGCCCGCGGCGTAGTCGAGCAGCGCGGGGCTGTCCGTCGTGTCGAACCAGAGCTCGCGGACCTCCTTCGCGGAGCCGGCGAGGTTGAGCAGGCGGTTGCCGACGAGGCGCGCGCGGCCCGGGTTCCGGCGGGTGGCCGCGCCCGTGACAGCACCGGTTGCCGCAGTCGTGCCGTCGGCGGCCACGGCGTCATGCGTGGGGTCGGCGACCGGTCGAAAGGTCGGCTCGCTCGCGGAGCCGCCGCCGCTGCGGACGCCGCCGTGATCATCGCCGTCGGGTGTCGACTTCGCGCCCGCCGACGGGCCGTCCTCGACCGCGTCCGCCGCACCGCCCACAGACGGCGTGGCAGCGGCAGGGCCGGTCAGGACGGCGACGACGCAGTCCTCCCACGCCTGGGCCGTCTCGTCGTCGCCGGGCTCGCAGTCGGCGCGGTCGACGATCCGCTCCGCACCGAGCTCGGCGAGCCGCCGGTCGAGGCGACGGCCGTGCCCGCAGAACTGGTCGTAGCTCGAGTCGCCGAGGGCGAGGACGGCGAACCGGGTGCCGTCGAGGCGTTGCGCCTCCGGGTCGGCGAGCGCCTCCCAGAAGTCCGCGCCGTTGTCGGGGGCGTCGCCGTCGCTGAACGTGCTGGTCACGACCACGAGGTCCGCGCGACGCGGGAGGGCGCCGACCGCCTCGTCCATCGCGAGCACCTGCGGCGGGCGGCCCCCGGCGGTCAGGCGGGCGGCGACGCGTGCGGCGAGCTCCTCGGCGTTGCCGGTCTGCGACGCCCAGAGGACGACGAGCGGTCGGGGCGGCGCGACGACCGGGGCGGCGCCAGACGGGCCGGCGGGGTGGCCCGACGCGTGCGGCGCCCGGGAGAACATGCCCGCGAGCAGGCCGTCGACCCAGAGCGCGGCGGTGCCGTCGAGCGGGGCGGTCGCGGGGAGCACGGGCGTGCCCGGCACACCGCCGCCGAGGCCCGCGAGGAACCCGGCGAGGTAGCGACGCTCGTCGTCGCCGAGCACGGGCGGGCCGAAGTCGTCGAGGCCGAGCGCAGCGGCCAGTGCCCGCATGGCGCTGGCACCGTCGGACGCGGGCGTGGTGTCGGGCAGGCCGCCGACCAGCGCGGCCGCGGCGGCGGACCGCGCGTCGTCGCCGAAACCGGCGACCTCCGCGTCGCCGCGCGTCCCGTCGGCCCCGACCACCGTCGTCCCCCCGGGAGCGCGCCCCGCCCCGGCACCGGTCGACGGACGGGACCTCGGCGGGGGCGGCGCGACCAGGGTCAGCGCCACGGCGCACACCTTCAGCTCGGGCTGGAAGGACAGCGGGTCGACGGCGTCGTTGGTGACGGCGTTGACCGACAGGTACTCGCCGAACAGGTCGTTCCAGTGGAACGGCGCGAACAGCGCGCCCGGCTGCACGCGGTCGGTCACGACGGCGGGCAGGACGGCCCGACCTCGCCGCGACGCGACCTCGACGGTCGCCCCGTCGAGGACGCCGAGACGCTCGGCGTCGACCGGGTGCAGCTCGACGAACGGGCCGGGGTTGAGCTTGTTGAGCTTCGCGACCTTCCCGGTCTTGGTCAGGGTGTGCCACTGGTGCTGGACGCGGCCCGTGTTGAGCAGGAACGGGTAGTCATCGTCGGGCATCTCGGCGGCGGGCAGGTGCGGTCGCGGGTGGAAGACGGCACGACCGGACGGGGTCGGGAAGACCAGGCGCGGGCGCGTGCCGTCGTCGCGGACGTGCAGCGGCTGGCTGACGCCGTCGTTGAGGTAGCGCAGGGGGTTGCGGGCGGGGCCGTCGGGCGCGGCGGGCCACTGGACGGGGCCCTCGCGGAGCCGGTCGTAGGTGACGCCGCGCAGGTCGTAGCCGGTGCGGGGGTTCGTCGAGCGGCGGATCTCCTCGAAGACCTCGGCGGAGGACGCGTAGTCGAACCCGGGGAAGCCCATGGCGGTCGCGACGCGCGCGATGAGCTGCCAGTCGGGCAGCGCCTGCCCGGGCGGGTCGAGCGCGCGCCGGGCGAGCGTCATGGTCCGCTCGCTGTTGACCATGACGCCGTCGGCCTCGGACCACATGGCGGCAGGCAGGACCACGTCGGCGTACGCGTTGGTCTCGGTGTCGGCGAAGACGTCCTGCGTGACGACGAGCTCGGCTCGCTCGAGGCCCTCGATGACGGTCCGCCGGTTCGCGACGGACGCGACGGGGTTGGTGCACACGACCCAGCAGGCCTTGATCTCCCCCGCGGCCATGCGCTCGAACATCTCGACGGTGCCGCGCCCGATGCCGTCGGCGCGCAGCGTGCCGGGGGCGAGGTCCCACAGGTCCTCGACGAACGCGCGGTCGGCGGGGTCGAGCACGGACCGCTGGCCGGGCAGGCCGGGTCCCATGTAGCCCATCTCGCGGCCGCCCATCGCGTTGGGCTGGCCGGTCAGGGAGAACGGCCCGCTGCCGCGCCGGCCGAGCGCACCGGTCGCGAGGTGCAGGTTGACCAGGGCGTTCGTGTTCCAGGTGCCGTGCGTCGACTGGTTGAGCCCCATGGTCCAGCACGACACCCAGTTCCCCGCCCCGGCGATGAGCTCGGCGGCGGCGCGCAGGTCGGCCTCGGGGATGCCGGTGGTCTCCGCGACGACGGACGGCGGGTAGTCGGCGAGGAACGCGGGCATCGCGTCCCAGCCCTCGGTGTGCTCGGCGACGAACTCCTCGTCGACCGCGCCGGCCTCGACCAGCAGGTGCAGCAGGCCGTTGAGCAGCGCGATGTCGGTCCCGGCGCGGACCTGCAGGAACAGGTCGGCCTTGTCGGCCGTCGCGGTGCGGCGCGGGTCGACGACGATGAGCTTCGCCCCGGCCTTGACCCGGTCGAGCAGGCGCAGGAACAGGATCGGGTGGCAGTCGGCCATGTTCGCGCCGATGACGAGGAAGACGTCGGCGTGGTCGAGGTCGTCGTACGACCCGGGCGGCCCGTCGGCGCCCAGCGAGAGCTTGTAGCCGGTGCCCGCGCTCGCCATGCAGAGGCGCGAGTTCGACTCGATCTGGTTGGTCCGCAGGTACCCCTTGGCGAGCTTGTTCGACAGGTACTGCGCCTCGATGCTCATCTGCCCGGAGACGTACAGCGCGAGGGCGTCGGGGCCGTGCTC
Organism: Cellulomonas biazotea; assembly: GCF_004306155.1. Classification (GTDB taxonomy): domain Bacteria; phylum Actinomycetota; class Actinomycetes; order Actinomycetales; family Cellulomonadaceae; genus Cellulomonas; species Cellulomonas biazotea. The sequence goes on along the minus strand of NZ_BIMR01000180.1, from coordinate 2,706 downwards.
GTCGAGGATCGCGCGCAGCCGGGCCGCGACGGTCGCGATCGCGTCGTCGACGGGGACGGGCGCCGGCTCGGCCCCGCGGTCCGTGCGGACCAGCGCGGTCGTCAGGCGCCCGCCCGCGGCGAGCATGTCGGCGCTCGTCGCGCCCTTGGTGCACAGGCGCCCGCCGTTCGACGGGTGCGACCTGTCGCCGCTCGCCTTGCGGACGGTGCGGCCGGACGAGTCCTCGACGACGTCGAGGAGCACGCCGCAGCCCACACCGCAGTACGAGCACACGGTCGCGACCTGGGTCGTCGACGTGTGCTCGTGCTGCGCGGTCGTGATGGCCGTCACGCTTCTGGTGTCCTCCGGTGCGAGAGGGGGGCGTCAGATGACGGTGGAGCCGAAGGCCGAGCCGCGACGCTGGTACACGGCCCACGTGGTGAGGGCCATGACCGCGTACGTCCCGACGATCACCCACAGTGCCGCCTGGATGTTTCCGGTGAGTGACGTCGAGACGGCGAACCCGCGCGGGACGAGGAACCCGCCGATCGCGCCGACGGCACCCGCGATGCCGATGCAGCCCGCCGCGGCCTTGGCCCGGCGCGCCCTGGCTTCGTCGTCCTTGACCCCGTGGCGGAACACCGCCGGGATCATCCGGTAGACCGACCCGTTGCCCGCGCCGGTCGCGACGAACAGCACGAGGAAGGACACGAAGAACGCCACGAAGTGGTGCGCCCGCAGCGCGAAGATCGCGCCGACGGTGCCCAGGGCCATGACGCCGAACGCGGCGATGGTGACGCGCGCCCCGCCGAGCCGGTCGGCCAGCGTCCCGCCCAGCGGCCGGGAGATCGACCCGACGAGCGCCCCGGCGAACGCGATGGACAGCGTGACCTCGGGGAACTGGGCCTTGAGCAGCGTCGGGAACGCCCCGGAGAACCCGATGAACGAGCCGAAGGTGCCGATGTAGATGAACGAGATGATCCACGTGTGCTTGTCGCGCGTCGCGACGCCGTACGAGCGCGGGTCGGCCTTCGCGTTCGACAGGTTGTCCATGAACCGCCACGCGAGGAACGCCGCGACGAGCGCCAGCGGGATGAACATGAGGCCCGCCCGCTCGAGCTGCACGCCGGCACCCGCGACGATGACGAGCGGGACGGCGAGCTGCACCGCGGCGGTGCCGATGTTGCCGCCCGCGGCGTTGAGCCCGAGCGCCCGGCCCTTCTCCGCCTCCGGGTAGAAGAACGAGATGTTCGCCATCGACGACGCGAAGTTGCCGCCGCCGACGCCCGCGAGCGCGGCGATGCCGAGCAGCGCCTCGAACGGGATCTGCGGGTTCTGCACGGCGAACGCGAGGGCGGTCGTCGGGACGAGCAGCAGGAGCGCGGACACGATGGTCCAGTTGCGGCCGCCGAACAGCGGCACCGCGAACGTGTAGGGGATGCGCAGCGTCGCGCCGACGAGGCTCGGCACGGCGATGAGCCAGAACATCTGGTCGACGCTGAGCGCGAAGCCCGCGGCGGGCAGCTGCGGCACGACGATGCTCCACAGTGCCCAGACGGCGAAGCCGAGGAACTCGGCGAACACCGACAGGCCGAGGTTGCGGGCGGCGACGGCCTTGCCCACGGAGCGCCACTGGGCGCCGTCCTCGGGGTTCCAGCCGTCGATCCAGCGGCCCGGGCGGACGGTGAGCGGGGCTCCGGTCGCGACGGGCGTCGCGAGGGTCGAGGGGGTCGACGCGGTGTCGGCGTCGGGGGTCGCGAGCGGTGTCGCCATGGGGACCTCCGGGACGGACGTGGGGGGTGGCTCGGACGTCGCCGACGCTACGAACGGCATGTTTCGCCCGGCCCACCGGCGACGTTGCGCGGCGGGAACACTTCCCGCACCGCGCCGTCGTGCCCCCTGTGAGGTTTCTCCCGGGGCAACCGTGCGCGGCGCGTCGGCGGAGCGGGCGCCGCGACCGGTCTCAGGTCACCCGCGGGCGCGCAGGCGCTGGGCGTCGTACGGCACCGTGAGGGTCACGGTGGCGCCGACCCGCAGGTCCAGGTCGGGGACGCGTGCGGGCGGGACGTCGGCGAGGACGTCGCCGGTCGTGCGGACGCGGACGCCGGTGGTCCCGGGCTCGAGGTCGACGACCCGGGCCTCCCAGCGTGCGTGCGTCCCGCGCTCCCCCGCACCGGCGTCGGCCGGCACGGGACCGACGGAGACGGCGGGCGGCGGGAAGGTGAGCTGGGCGGGAGCACCGGCCGGGACGCCGCCCGGGCACGGGACGCGCACGCCGTCGGGTGTCACGAGGACCGGTCCTCCGCAGTCGTCGGCCACCGTCCCGACCAGCAGGTTGGTCCCCGCGAGCGCGGCCGTGAACGGGTGGGCGGGGTCGGCGAGGACGTCCGCGGGCCGCCCGCGCTCGACGACCTCGCCGTCGACGAGCACGAGGACCTCGTCGGCGAGCGTGAGCGCGTCGAGGGCGTCGTGCGTGACGAGGACGACGGCTGTGCGCGTGGCGCGCACCTGGCTGCGCAGGACGTCGCGCAGGGCCGCGGCGGTCCTGACGTCGAGCTGGGCGAGCGGCTCGTCGAGCAGCAGCGCGGCGGGGTGGGCGGCGAGCGCGCGGGCGAGGGCGACGCGCTGACGCTGGCCGCCGGACAGCGCCGAGGGCCGCCGGTCGCCGAGGCCGTCGAGCCCGACCCGGTCGAGCCAGGCGTCGGCGTCGGCGCGGGCGGCGCGGGT
>NZ_BIMR01000179.1 GCF_004306155.1 Cellulomonas biazotea | reverse complement strand
GGGCTGCGGCGTGCGCGGCCTCGGCCGGCGCGGCGGCCGGTTCGCTGACGGGCGCGGCGGCCGGTGCGACCGACGCCTCGACGGGCGCGGCCGTCGCGGCGGCCCGGGTGGACGTCGTGCGCCCCTCCTGGACCGCGACGATCGCCTCGACGACGACGTCCACGTCCACGTCGCCCTCGCCGCCGGTCCGCTCGATCGCGTCGAGCAGCAGGCGGACGGTGTCGACCGTGCGCAGCAGCACGTCGGTCGTCGCCTGGTCCATCTGGCGACGTCCGTCGCGCAGCTCGACGAGCAGGTTCTCGCCGGCGTGCGTCACCTTCTCCAGGTGACCGAACGCGAGGAACCCGCTCGTGCCCTTGATCGTGTGGATCGTCCGGAAGACGCTGCTGAGCAGCCCCCGGTCCCCCGGGCTCCCTTCGAGTGCCACGAGGTCGCGGTCCAGCTGGTCGAGGTTCTCGTGACTCTCGACCAGGAACTCGCGGACGATCTCGTCGATGTCCTCCACGTGCGCCTGCCTCCCCGTCGGGGAGGCGATCCGCGCCACCCCGGCGACCACCTCATCGGCCGGGGTGGGCCCCTGCTGAGGGATCGGTGCGGGCGACCGTGCGGAGGACGGCCGGCGCGGCGGCTACTGCTCGGCGGGCGGGGTGCTCGGCTGCTCGGCGGGCGCGGCCGTCCGCGGGCCTGCGGCGGGCGGGACGAGTCGGCGCAGGGCGGCCGCGGTGCTGTCGTCGGCGGCGGCGGCGTCGGCGTTCGCCGCGGTGAGGGCGTCGAGGACCTCGGCGCGGTGCACGCGGACGTCCCGCGGCGCGTCGATGCCCAGGCGGACCCCGTCGCTGCGGACCTCGATCACCGTGACGACGATGTCGTCGCCGATGACGAGACGCTCCCCGACGCGTCTGCTGAGCACGAGCATGCGGCGACCCTACCTCCCGGACGCCGGGCCGCCCGTGCGGCGCCACGGACGGCGCGCGTCACACGGTCGGGCGACCCCCGGCCGGGTCGGTGCCGGGCTCGTCGAGGCGCTGCTCGCGCTCGCGCAGCTGCGCCTCCCAGTCCTTGAGCATCTGCTCGTGCTGCGCGTCGGAGCGGCGCATGCCGGCGAGGAACTCGGGGTCGTCGTCGGGCGCGCCGCGGCGGGGGCGCTCGTACTCGGGGAACCCGGCGGTCGCGGTCGACGGCCACGGCACGTCGCGGCGCGTCCCCTGGGGCCGGCCGGCGACGAGCCAGGCGATCCCGCCGACGATGGGCAGCAGGATGATGAGCACGATCCAGCCGACCTTGGGCAGGTTGCGCACGCGTCCCTCGTCGGACTGCACGCAGTCGATGAGGCAGTAGACGAGCAGGCCGATCTCGACGACGAACGGCAGGTATCGGATCAACGTCGCTCCTGGTGGGCGGGCCGACCCGGGGCCGGGTCGGGGGTGCTCGCGGTGGTCGTGGGACGTCGGGTCACGGGGCGCGCGGCGGGCGCGGGACGCTCCGGCGGTCGCAGGCTAGCGGAGCGGCACGGGCGCCGGAGGCGGTTCGGCAGGACCCACCCGGTCGGGGGTGCGCGGAGGTCCGTTGCCTTCCGGGGTGACACGTGTCAATGTATGGGAGCGCATCCACGGCAGCACCGACGCAGCCGCGAGTCCCCACCGGGCCGAACCACCGCGCACGAACGAAGGACACCGGCAATGGCGTCGCAGACCCTCACGCCCGCACCCACGGACGAGCGCGGCGAGGATCCCGCAGGGACGGCCCCCGTCGACGGCCTCGTCGACCTCGACGGCCGGCGCTTCTACCGCATCACGTCCTACCACGAGATGCCCCCGTTCTTCATGACCCTCGTCGGCGCGAGCGACCTGTGGCTGTTCATCTCCAGCACCGGCGGCGTCACCGCCGGGCGCGAGGAGGCCGACCGGGCGCTGTTCCCGTACTCGACCGAGGACAAGGTCACCGCCGGGGCGGGCCGCACCGGCGGGCTCACGCTGCTGCGCGTCGCCACCGCCGACGGCACCCGGTTCTGGCAGCCGTTCGCCGAGCGCCGCCCCGGCGACCCGCACGTCGACCGGAACCTCTACAAGGACCCCCTCGGCACCACGCTCGTCTTCGAGGAGACCCGCCCCGACCTTGGCCTGCGCGTCCGGGTCACGTGGCGCACGAGCGCCCGGTACGGCGTCGTGCGCGAGGTTGAGGTCGCCTCCACGACCGACCGGACCGTCGACGCCGACGTGCTCGACGGCTTCGTCGACCTGCTCCCCGCGGGCGTCACCGTCCAGACGCAGGGCGAGCTCAGCAGCCTGCTCGACGCGTACAAGCGCGCCGAGGTCGACGCCGCGACCGGCCTCGGGCTCGTCTACCTGAACTCGACGCTCACCGACAAGGCCGACCCCAGCGAGTCGCTGTCCACCACCGTCGCGTGGCAGGTCGGGCTGGACGACGTCGAGCACCTGCTGTCCGTGCGCCAGGTCGGCGCGTTCGCCGCCGGGCGACCCGTCACCGCCGAGCACGAGGTGCGCGGCGAGAAGGGCGCCTACCTGGTGCGCGCCCACCTCGCGCTCGCGCCCGGCGAGCAGCGGCGCTGGAGCGTCGTCGCCGACGTCGACCAGAGCGCCGCCGACGTCGTGCGCCTGCAGACCGAGCTCGCCGACCCCGCCGCGGCCGCCGCGGCGCTCGCCGCCGACGTCACCGGCACCCGCGAGCACCTCGACCGGCTCGTCGGGACCGCCGACGCCGCCCAGGTCACCGGCGACGAGCTCGCCGCCGCGCACCACCGCGCGAACGTCCTGTTCAACGTCATGCGCGGCGGCGTCCTCGTCGACGGGTACACCGTGCGCACCGACGACCTGCGGGACTTCGTCGCGCAGCGCAGCCCGCGGACCGCCGCCCGGCAGGACGCCTGGCTCGCGGCGCTGCCCGCGACCGAGCAGGTCGACGCGCTCGTCGAGGCCGCCGACGCGACCGGCGACCCCGACCTGCTGCGCCTGGTCCGCGAGTACCTGCCGCTGACGTTCAGCCGCCGCCACGGCGACCCCAGCCGCCCCTGGAACAAGTTCAAGATCGCCCTCACCGACGCCGACGGGCAGACGCGCGTCGACTTCCAGGGCAACTGGCGGGACATCTTCCAGAACTGGGAGGCCCTCGCCTGGTCGTTCCCCGAGTACGTCGAGTCCATGGTCGCCGTGTTCCTCGACGCCACGACCGCCGACGGCTACAACCCGTACCGCATCTCCCGCTCGGGCATCGACTGGGAGGTCCCCGAGCCCGACAACCCGTGGGCGAACATCGGCTACTGGAGCGACCACCAGGTCATCTACCTGGTCAAGCTGCTCGAGGCGTCGCGACGGTTCCACCCCGGCCGCCTCGAGCGGCTCGTCGACCGGGCCGTGTTCACGCACGCCGACGTGCCCTACCGGATCGCGTCGTACGCCGACACGCTCGTCGAGCCCATCGCGACCATCACGTTCGACACCGAGGCCGAGGAGCGCGTCGCCCGGCGCGTCGCGGTCGAGGGCGCCGACGGGCGGCTCGTGCACGGCGCCGACGGCGACCTCGTGCGGGTCTCGCTCGGCGAGAAGCTGCTGCTCACCGTCCTCGCGAAGGTCGTCAACCTCGTGCCCGACGGCGGCATCTGGATGAACACGCAGCGGCCCGAGTGGAACGACGCCAACAACGCGCTCGTCGGCAAGGGGCTGTCCGTCGTGACGCTCGCCTACCTGCGCCGCGGCCTCACGCTCGCCCGCGACCTGCTCGCCGACGACCTCACGGTCACCGCCGAGCTCGCCGGGCTGCTCGCCGACGTCCGCATCGCGCTCGACGCGCACGCCGCGCAGGCGCAGGCCGGGTTCGACGGCACGGGCCGGCGCGCGGTCATGGACGCGCTCGGCGCGGCCGGCACCACCTACCGGACGCGCGTCTACGCGGGCTTCGGCGGTGAGCGCACGACCGTCGCCGCCGCGGACGTGCAGGCGTTCCTCGACGTCGCGCAGCGGTACGTCGACGCCGCGCTGCACGCCAACCGTCGCGAGGACGGCCTGTTCCACGCGTACAACCTGCTCGACCTGCGCGACGGGCGGGCGACCGTCGGCCGCCTGCAGGAGATGCTCGAGGGCCAGGTCGCCGTGCTCTCGTCGGGTGTCCTGACGCCCGCCGAGGCGCTCGACCTGGTGCGGGCGCTGCGCGCGAGCGCGCTCTACCGGGCGGACCAGCACTCCTACCAGCTCTACCCGGACCGCGAGCTGCCGACGTTCCTCGACCGGAACCGGATCACCGCCGAGCAGGCCGCGTCGGCCCCGCTCGTCGAGGCGCTCGTCGCCGCCGGCGACACGTCCCTCGTCCTGCGCGACGTCCGCGGCGTGCACCGGTTCGCGCCCGCCCTGCACAACGCGCGCGACGTCGAGGCCGCCCTCGACGCCCTGCCCGGACGGGTCCCGGGCGTCGGCGCGCAGGACGTCGAGGCCGGTCGCGCCGCGCTGCTCGACGTCTTCGAGCAGGTGTTCCGGCACGCCGAGTTCACCGGCCGGTCCGGCTCGTTCTTCGCGTACGAGGGGCTCGGCAGCATCTACTGGCACATGGTGTCCAAGCTGCTGCTCGCCGTGCAGGAGAACGTCGAGCGCGCCGCCGCCGAGGGCGCCGACCCGGCCGTCGTCCAGGGCCTCGCGGACGCCTACGAGGACGTGCGGCTCGGCATCGGCTACTGCAAGTCGCCGCAGGTCTACGGCGCGTTCCCGGTCGACCCGTACTCCCACACGCCCGCCGGTCGCGGCGCGCGCCAGCCCGGCATGACCGGGCAGGTCAAGGAGGAGGTGCTCGCGCGGCTCGGCGAGCTCGGGCTGCGCGTCGAGGACGGGCACGTCGTCGTGCGTCCCCTGCTGCTGCGCGCCGACGAGTGGGTCACCGCGCCGACGACGTTCGCGTACCACGACGTCGCGCAGCAGGAGCGGTCCGTCGCGCTCGACGCGGGCACGCTCGCGTTCACGTTCTGCCAGGTGCCCGTCGTGTACCGGCGCGTCGAGGGCCCGGGCGCCACGCCCACGGTCGTCGCGCACCTGGCCGACGGGACGCGCGTCGAGGGCGTCGACGGCGTGCTCGACGCCGACGTCAGCGGGCGCGTCTTCCGGCGCACCGGCGACGTCGTGCGGATCGACGTCGAGGTGCCCACGGCCTGACGTCCGCACGCGACCCGGCCGGGTGCGCGTCGCCCTCGCGGCGGCACGCACCCGGCCGGTCGTGCGGGACCGGTCCCGGGCGTGGGGGTCGTCCGCTCCCCCGCCGTCCCGGGTGCCGCGCGGTCCCTCAGGACCGGACCGCGTCCCCGCGGTCGGTCGCCGGGGCGTCGTCCGGGAGACCCGGGTGGTCCGGGTGGTGCTGCTCGGTGGGCGGGACGCCGACCCGCGGCGCGACGAGCGCGGCCAGCGTCGCGAGCACGAGCGCCAGCCCGAAGGCCGCGACGAACCCACCCACGCCGACCGGGTCGGAGCCGGTCGACGTCGCCCCGTGCCCGCCGGCCGCCGCCGCGCCACCCACGAGGGCGAACAGCACACCGCTGACGGCCAGCGTGAGGGCCGCGCCGACCGAGTCGCCGATGGACAGCGCCGAGCTGTTGCGGCCCTGCTCGCCGGGTCCGGAGTAGCCGAGGACGAGCACGTTGAGCCGCGACGACGCGAGCCCCATCCCGGCGCCCGCGAGCGTCCACGTCGCCACCAGGACCGCCGGGTGCAGGTCCGCGGCGGCGGTGAGCACCGCGCCGACGGTCGCCGCGACGACGAGCACCGTGCCGACCCGCACCGCGTCGCGGCTGGTCAGCCGGTGTCCCATCCGCCCCTGCACGGCCGACATCGCGGACCACGCGAGCGCGGCCGTCGTCAGTGCGAGCCCGCTCGCCGCCGGACCCCAGCCGTCGCGCGTCGCGAGCAGGTACGGCACGTACGCCTGCGCGCCGAAGAACGCTCCGGAGACGAGCAGGCGCGTCGTGAGCACGCTCGGCAGGCCCCGGCGCGCGCGCAGCGACCCCGGCGGGAGCAGCGGCCGCACGGCGACCAGCGCCGCGACGCCCGCCAGCGCGGCGAGCACCGCGGACGGGACCGCGGGCAGCTCGACCGCGAGGTTCAGCGCGAGCACGGCGACGGCCACAAGCACCGCGAGCAGGACCCGCTGCCGCGCCTGCGCGCGGCTCGTCGTCCCGCCGCCTTCGGGCGGGCCGAGCGGCCGCAGCGTGCGCAGCAGCGGCAGGCTCGTCGGCACGACGAGGACGGCCACCGCGAGGAACACCCAGCGCCAGCCCGCCGCCTCCGCGACGACCCCCGCGACGCCCGGGCCGACGAGCGACGGCAGGACCCACGCCGCGGAGAACCACGCGAACGCGCGCGGGTGCAGGACCGGCGGGTACGCCCGGGCCAGGGTCACCAGCAGCGTGACGCTCACCGCGCCACCGCCCAGGCCCTGCGCGAGCCGGCCCACGACGAGCACGGGCATCGACGTCGCCGCCCCCGCGACGAGCAGCCCGACGACGAACAGCGCCGACCCCGTGAGGAACGGCCGGAACGGGCCGCTGCGGTCCGACCACGTCCCGGCGACGACCATGCCCACGACGCCCGTCGCGAGCGGTCCGGCGAACGCGAACGCGTACAGGGCGTGACCGTCGAGGACGTCGGCGACCCGCGGCATCACGGTGGTCACCGCGAACGACTCGAACGCGACGAGCACGACCAGCGTGACGAGGGCGGCGGTGGTCGTCCGGCGCTCGCGCCACAGGTCGCCGGCCGCGGTCCCCGGGGCACCCGCGGCGGCGGCGCGGCCATCAGCGGGACGGCCCGGTGTCCCGGTGCCGTCGTCGTGGACCGTGCGGCTCATCGGGCGACCCTAGCCCGCGACGAGCGGGCCGCCGCAGCGGATAACGGCCTGCCGACGCTCCCTGCGACAGGCCGGTCGGGGCTCGGTACGGTGGCGAGGACGCACCGGCGCGTCGGACGACCGCCCGACGGGGAGGGCCACATGGACGACCTGCTCAACGCTCTGAACGGCCAGCAGCGGGACCTGCTCCGGGAGACGGAGCCCGCCCGCATGGACGAGCTCGACGAGGACCAGCTGATCCGGCTCCACTCCCGCATCCGGCGGGCACGCAAGAAGCACCAGAAGAACTACCGGCGCCAGGCGAGCGCGGGCGTCGTCGAGCACGGCGGCCGGGGCACGTCCCGCCCGAAGAACACCCGCGCCGCGCAGCGTGCCGAGGTCTTCGAGGACGCGCTCGCCCGGGTCAGCCGACGACTCGAGAAGCTCGCGAGCGAGGCCGCCGAGGCCCTCAAGCAGGAACGGCTCGCCGCCGCCCGCGCGAACCGCTCGACCGGACCGGAGGGCGACGGGGCGACCGCTCCCGGCGTGGGCCCGGGCGAGGCGCGCACGCACACCACGACCACCGGTGGCACGAAGCGGGACGCGTCGTCCCAGGCGCAGGGCGCCCGCCGTCAGGCCGCACGCGACGGCCGGTAGGCGCACTCCGGCGGGACGCGTCAGTCCCAGCGGGCCTGGTCGCCGAGCGCCTGGCTGAGCGCGGCGGCCCACGCGACGGGCGTCGCGGGCACGCCGTCGATCCACGCGACGGGCACGCCGAGCGACAGCGCGGCGCCGGGCTCGGCCGTGTCGAGCAGGCCCCGCATGGCGACCGCGTCGACGCGTGGCGTCACCGACCGCAGCCAGCGGCGGGCGTCCGACGTGCGGGTCCGGGCGTCCAGGACGGCCCAGACCTGGTCGGCGGCGCACGCGTCGAGCAGGCTGCGGGCGGCGGCGCGGTCCTCCTGGTCGGGCCCGACGCTCAGGGCCACGACCCACGGGTGCTCGGCCGCCGCGGCACCGGCGCGCCAGGAGGCGACCTGCTCGACCGACCCCAGGCGGCCGGGCGTGCGGCCCCGTCCGCGGCCTCGACCGGGGAGGGCACCGGCGAGCCGCACGGCCTCGGCGGGCAGGCGCAGGCGCTCGGCGAGCAGGCTCGCGGCGGCGTCGGCGTCGTCGTCCGCCCCGATGACCACGAGGACCGCACCCGCGGTGCGCGGCGGTGCGGGTGCGGGCGGCACGTCGGCGAGGACCGCGGAGAGCGTCACGCGGTCGGCCGTGAGCATCGAGGCGGGCACGCCGATGTCGGCGAGCGCGGCGCGCAGGTCGTCGCCGACGGACACGTCGGGCGCAACCGGATCGGGCGACGACGCCAGGGACGTCGCCGGCGGAGCGTCAGCGGGCTGGGTGGCACCGACGAGCGCGGCGTCGGGCAGCGCAGCACCGGGCAGCGCAGCACCGGGCAGCTCGCCACCGGGCAGCTCGCCACCGGGCACAGCCACACCCGCCTCGACCGGCACGCGCGGCGTGGGGACGAACGCGACCGGCGCCTCGACGGGCGGGCGCGGTGCGACGGCCTGCAGCGCACGCGCGGGGGGCGGGGCGGCGAGGCCGGGGTCGGGCAGCGGGTCGGCGGTGACGGCACGGACCTGCTCCAGGACGTGCTCGAACGACGGGCCGTCGGGCTCCTCCGGCACGTCGCCGGGCGTCGACGACGAGCCGACCTCGTCGGCCTCGTCGGCCG
>NZ_BIMR01000178.1 GCF_004306155.1 Cellulomonas biazotea | reverse complement strand
GCGGCCTGACGTGCCGCCTCGGCGGCCGCGGCCTGCTCGGCGGCGATGCGCGCCTGCTCCGCGGCGACCCACGCGGCCTGCGCGTCGACGACCGCCTGCTGGGGCGCGGCGACACCGGCGGCGGCGGTACGCAGCGCGGCGACGGAGACGTTCGGACCGGCGATCGCGGTGCTCACCGCACCGGCGGCGCCCTGGAGCGCGACGAGCGGGGCGTCGCCCGCCTGCGGGGAGGCCGCGAGCGTCGCGTTCGCCTGGTCGACGGTCTGCTGGGCGGACGCCGCCGCCGCGGCGCGCGTCGCACCGTAGACCGCGGACACCGCCTGGCTGTCGAGCGCCCCGGCCACGCGGACGTCCTGCGCGGCGACGGGCAGGACGGAGGACACGCGCAGGCGGGCCTCGGCACGCTGCTCCTCACGAGCGGCGGCGGCCTGCTGCGCGGCGACGCCCGTCGTCGCACCGGCCATCACCAGCGCGAGGCCCCCCGCGACGACGAACCACGTCCGGCGCGTCCGGCCACCGCCGGCCCCCGCGAGACCCGTCCGGCTGCGCTGCGTCGGGATCGTCCCGAGCGGTGCCGGGTGCGTCCCGGTGCGCGCGACGTCCGGCGTCGTGGCGACCTGCGTCCCGTTGTCCTTCGAGTCCACGTCCATTCGTCTCCCCCGAATGACGGCCCCGTCCCCGGGCAGGGGCGGGGCTCTCACATCCCCCATCGGCACGACCGGTGTCGTCCTTGAGCGTTCCGTTCCCTTTCGTTCGATCTCGGCCAGGGTGTCGGGTGCGCCCCGATGTCGCCACTCGAACCGGGACGCGCGACCGGGACGCACGACCTGCACGGACCGCGTCCGCGATGATGGGCACGTGCGAGACGACACCGGCACCGACGCCCTCGACGCGGCGATCCTGCGCGTCCTCGCGCTCGACGCCCGCGCGACGTTCGCGCAGGTCGGGCAGCAGGTGTCGCTCTCCGCGCCCGCGGTGAAGCGCCGCGTCGACCGCCTGCGGGCCGCCGGCGTGATCCGCGGCTTCACCGTGCGGCTCGACCCGGCGGCGATGGGCTGGAGCACCGAGGCGTTCGTCGAGCTGTTCTGCCACGGCTCGACGAGCCCGTCGACGATGCGCGACGCCGTCGAGCAGTACCCGGAGGTCGTCGCGGCGAGCACGGTCACCGGGGACGTCGACCTCGTGGTGCAGGTCCGGGCGCGCGACATGCGGCACCTGGAGCGGGTGGTCGAGCGCCTCGCCGCGGAGCCGTTCGTGTCCCGGACCCGCTCGACGGTCGTCCTCTCGGCGCTCGTGCGCCGCCCCGACGTGCCCGCCGACCTCGCGGCCGGCACCGCGACGGAGCCGACGACCGCCGCCCCGGACTGAGCGCGCCGGGCTGAGCGTCAGGCGGTCTTCTCGTCCGCCTTGCAGCGGTTGGTGACGACCATGACCGGGCAGTCGGAGTGGTGCAGCACCGCCTGGCTCGTCGAGCCGAGCAGCAGCCCCGCGAACCCGCCCCGCCCGCGCGAGCCGACGACGATGAGGTCGGTCGCGACGGAGAACTCGGTGAGCAGCTCAGCGCCGCTGCCGTCGAGCGCGTGCCGCTTCACGACGACCCCCGAGCGGTCGCCCAGGGCACGGTCGACGACGACGTTCAGCCCCTCGGCGACGTCCTTGAGGACCTGGTCGTGGTCGACCGTGTCGGGCAGCCACGCGAGCACCCCCGACAGCGAGCTCACCGGGACCCCGGCGACGGCGTGCACCTCGGCACCCCACGCCTCCGCCTCGCCGATCGCCCAGTGCAGCGCCTGCTCGGCCTGCGGGGAGCCGTCGACGCCGACGACGATCCGACGGACGGGCTTGACGGCCGGCAGCACGGCGTCGTCGGCCAGCGCACGGCCGTTCTCGCGGAGCGGCACGACGACCGTCGGGCAGAACGCGTGCGCGGGCAGCGCGGACGACACGGTGCCGAGCAGCCGGTCCGCGAACCCGCCCCGCCCGCGGGTGCCGACGACGGCGAGGCGGACCCCGTGCGACATCTCGACGAGGACCCCCGCGGCGTCGCCCGTCTGCACGACCGAGGTCACGGGCACGCCGACGCCCTGCACGCGGGCCGTGGCCTCGGCGAGGACCGCGCGGGCCCCCTGCTGGATCGCGGTGTCGTCGAGCGCGGCGTAGCCGCCGTCGAGCGACGCCGCCGTGAACGAGGGCAGCGAGTACGCGCACACCAGGCGCAGGCCCCAGCCGTGCGCGGCGGCCTCCTCGGCGGCCCAGTCGAGGGCGTGCAGGCTGGCGGCGGAACCGTCCAGCCCGACGAGCACCACGTCGTCCCGCACCATCACCGGCCTCCTCGCTGGTCGTGCCCGCCTGCTCGACCCGGCCGGGTCGTCCGCGGCGGGCGACCTGTCCAGACGTCAGGCATACCCCAGTTTGGCACAGCCTTGACCGTGAACGGCCACACACCGGACGAGCAGGGCGTCAGGCGGGGACGTATGCCGCCCACAGCGGGTCGGAGCGGGCCGCGGCCGTCCCGAACGACACCGACCACCGCGGCGCCCGCGGGGCGAACGGCAGCTCCCAGCCGATCTCGTGCAGCAGCCGGTCGGCCTTGCGGTGGTTGCACCGCACGCAGGCCGCCACGACGTTCGTCCACTCGTGCCGCCCGCCGCGCGACCGCGGGTGCACGTGGTCGACGGTGTCCGCTCCCCCCGCCGCAGTACGCGCACCGGTGGCTGTCACGCTGCAGGACCGTGCGACGCGTCGGCGGCACCGGGCGACGCACCGGGACGTGCACGTACCGCGTGAGGCACAGGACGACGGGCAGCGGCACCGCGGCGTGCTCCGAGTGCAGCAGCCGCCCGTCGGTCTCCAGCACCGTCGCCTTGCCGCTCATGACGAGCAGGACCGCCCGCCGCAGGCTCACGATGCACAGCGGCTCCATGCTCGCGTTGAGCAGCAGCGAGCGGGCACCGGACGACAGGACGGGTGCGGGTGGCCGTGCGGGTGGGGCGACGGCCGGTGCACCGGCCCGGGCGCGCCCGGGCGCCCCTGGAGCGTTCCCCGCGACCGGCGTCGAAGTCTCGATCAGCACGGCGTCCTCCCGACCTCGTGAGTCGGACCGGCTGGCTGCCGGACCGGCGAAGCGAAGCAACAGCGTGGTGCGCGACCAGCGTACGCGGCGACCTGGACAGCACCACCAGGTGGGGGCCGCACGTCGGGGTGAACACGCCGCGACCGGGTCGCGTGGGGCGAACGACGAGGCCCCCGACGACGCGGACGTCGTCGGGGGCCTCGGAGGACCGTGCGGGTGGCGTCAGCCGACGCGCAGGAAGACCGGCGAGCTCTGCCAGATGGCGCGGAACTGGATCGTCTTGCCCGGGCGGGGCGAGTCGATCTGGTCGTTGCCGCCTGCGTAGATCGAGATGTGGCCGGGGCTCCAGATGAGGTCGCCCGGCTGCGCCTCGTCACGCGAGATGACGGTCGTGACGGACTTGATGCCCGTCGTCGTGCGGGGCAGCGAGACGCCGAGCTGGGCGTACACGTACGAGACGAAGCCCGAGCAGTCGAAGCCGTCCGGCGTGGAGCCGCCGGAGACGTACGGGGTGCCGACGTAGCGGGCGGCGACCTCGAGGACCGCGTTGCCGGCGACCGACTGCGGGATCGGGGCGTTCGTCACCGCGGCGGGGGCGGCGGCCGTGCGCGTCGTGGTGCTGCGCGACGCGGCGGTCGACGCGCGCCGGGTCTCCGGCGGGGGCGTCGGCTTGACGGCGGTGACGACGGGGGCGTCGAAGGTCCACGCGGCCTCGGCCGGGGAGCTCACGACGGGCGACGTGTTGAGCACGGCACGCGCGGAGGCGGTGAGTGCTGCGGTGTCGACGGAGTTCAGGGCGCCGGCGGCGGAGTTGTCCGACGCGGCGCCTGCGGGGGCGCCGATCATCGTGACGACGAGGCCGGAGGACGCGGCGACGACGGCGGTGCGGCGGCCGACGGTGCCCATCTGCTCCGAGGCGGCCGATGCCAGCTCGGACAGGGGCGTCGACGGGCGACGCGCGGCCCGATGCCGGGCGCGGGTGGTGCTCACGGTCACTAGGTGCCTCTCCTGTCGCCTGCGAGGTGAGCTGTCGGGTTCGGGTGGGAGAACACCCGGCCTCGATGGCGGTCCTGCTGCCACCTCGGCTTCACCCCAAGGTCACCGTCTCCGGTGGACCACAAAATCGTGGGTCCCCCGCCCCTGCCGGCGGTTCGTACGGACCTCGGAGCAGCGGCAGGGTTAGGCGTTCCGCTCGAGGGCTTCCACGGAGGAGGGTTCCGAGAAGCAGGTTGAACGTACAGGAGCGTTCGGGTGATTGTCACGTTCCGATCACGACGAGATACGGAACGTGTTGGACGTCCGTCCGGCGTGTCCACGCGACACGCCGAGCCCACCAGGGATGACGCTTCCCGCGCCGTGGGAGCGCGCGCACGGCACGTGACGAACTCTCACCCGCCGGGCGTCGCAGAGTGGGCGCAGAGTGGGCGCAGAGACGGCGCAGAGTGGGCGCAGAGACGGCGCAGAGGCGCCGCAGGAGCGGCACCGGGGCGACTCAGGGACGACCCAGGGGCGTCGCGCCAGGGTCAGCGGGCGCCGACGAAGATGTGCCGCGCGACGTCGTCCGGCAGGTCCAGCACCGTGGCCGAGCCGGGCACGCCGACCGTGACGACCCCGTCGCCCCGCTCGACGACGATCTCGCCGCCGGGGCGCACCCCGGCCTCGGCGAGCCGCGTCAGCAGCTCGACGTCGACCTGCAGCGGCTCCGCGATGCGCGCGACGACGGCGCTCGAGCCGTCGACGAACGAGGTCAGCGGCGTCACGCCGTCGAGGAAGGCGACGCGCGTGACCTCCTCGCCGATCTCCGCGAGGCCCGGGATCGGGTTGCCGTACGGGTCGAAGTGCGGGTGGTCGAGCAGCGACGCGAGCCGCTTCTCGACGCGCTCGCTCATCACGTGCTCCCAGCGGCAGGCCTCCTCGTGGACGTACGGCCACTCCAGGCCGATGACGTCCGTGAGCAGGCGCTCGGCGAGCCGGTGCTTGCGCATGACGCGCACCGCCTTCGCGTAGCCGACGTCCGTGAGCTCGAGGTGCCGGTCGCCGGTCACGACGACGAGACCGTCGCGCTCCATGCGCGCGACCGTCTGCGACACCGTCGGCCCCGAGCGCCCGAGACGCTCCGCGATGCGCGCACGCAGCGGCGTGCGTCCCTCCTCGGTGAGCTCGTAGATCGTCTTCAGGTACATCTCGGTCGTGTCGATCAGGTCGCCCACCGCACAGCCTCCCGCGTCTCTCGTGCCGCACGGACCCCCGTGCCGCACGCTGGTGCACAGATTAGTTGGTCGGTCCGACCCTCCGGGGCCGTGACGGCCTATCCTCGCCCCGTGCCCGCCGCCCCAGACGCCCCGACCGCCGTGACGATCCCGGCGCACCTCCTGCCGCGCGACGGCCGGTTCGGCTCCGGCCCGTCGAAGATCCGGCCCGCGCAGCTCGACGCGCTGGCCCGCACGGGGTCGTCCCTGCTCGGCACGTCCCACCGCCAGGCCCCCGTGCGCGCGGTCGTCGGGCGCGTGCGCGCCGGTGTCGCCGCCCTGTTCGACCTGCCCGACGGGTACGAGGTCGTCCTCGGCAACGGCGGCTCGACGGCGTTCTGGGACGTCGCGACGCTGTGCCTCGTGGAGCGCCGCAGCGCGCACGCGTCGTTCGGCGAGTTCGGCGCCAAGTTCGCGACCGCGACCGCCCGCGCGCCGTTCCTGGACGAGCCGGTCGTGACGACCGTCGCGCCCGGCCAGGTCGTCGTGCCCGAGCACGTCGACGACGTCGACGTGTACGCGTGGCCGCACAACGAGACGTCGACGGGTGTCGCCGCCCCCGTGCGACGGGTCGCCGGCGCCCGGGAGCAGGGCGCGCTCGTCGTCGTCGACGGCACGTCCGGTGCGGGCGGCCTGCCCGTCGACGTCGGCCAGACCGACGCCTACTACTTCGCGCCGCAGAAGTCCTTCGCGTCCGACGGCGGTCTGTGGCTCGCCTGCCTCTCGCCCGACGCCGTCGAGCGCGCGTCCCGCCTCGAGTCGGGCGACCGCTGGGTGCCGGAGTTCCTGTCGCTCACCACCGCCGTGACGAACTCACGCCTCGACCAGACGCTCAACACCCCCGCGATCGCGACGCTCGTCCTGCTCGCCGACCAGCTCGACTGGATCCTCGAGCAGGGCGGCCTCGCCTGGGCCGCCGAGCGCACCGCGACGTCCGCCGCGCACCTGTACGGGTGGGCCGAGTCCCGCGACTGGGCGACGCCGTTCGTGCCCGACCCCGCCGCGCGGTCCACCGTCGTCGGCACCGTCGACCTGGACCCGGAGGTCGAGGCCGCGACCGTCGCGAAGGTGCTGCGCGCGCACGGCGTCGTCGACGTCGAGCCCTACCGCAAGCTCGGCCGCAACCAGCTGCGCGTCGCGATGTACCCGGCCGTCGAGCCGGACGACGTCCTCGCGCTCACGGCGTGCGTCGACCACGTGGTCGAGCAGCTCCTGGGCTGAGCCCGACCGGGCACGGCGCCGCCCGCCCGCGGGTCTCGCCGGGCACGGCGACGCCCGCCCCGCGGGTCGCGGAGCGGGCGTCGTCCGGACGGTCCGGGGACCGGTCCCCTCCGACCGGCCCCCGGCGTCGTGTCAGGCCGCCTCGTGCCGGCGACGCTGGATCGTCACGACGGTCACCACACCGGCACCGACGACGAGCAGCGCGCCGCCGATCCACAGGAGCGGACCCGCCTCGCTGCCGGTGGCCGACAGCACCTGGTTCGAGACGGGGGCCGCGAGGACCTCCGAGCCGCCCGGGTTCGTCAGGCACTGCGGGCTCGACGGCGGGTAGCCGACCGACATCGTCGCCTCGGGGTTGACCGCGAAGTTCACGGTCACGGACGGGCGGACCCAGTCGAACTCGTCGCCCTCGACCCACGAGCCGTCGGCGAGCTGCGTCCAGCCGGGCCAGTCCGCGCCCTTGCCGTCGGGGCCGACCACGGCGCCGGGCCACAGGACGGTGCCGGTCAGCGGGAGACCGGACTGCACGACGCTCGCGCCGCTCGGGTTGACCCACGTGATCGTGACGGTGGTGTTGGGCGTGCCCTTCGCGTCGACCGCGTAGCTGAGCTTGGGCACGTCGTTGTCGCACACCGGCTGCAGGAGTGTGACGGTGAGGTCGCACGGCAGCGGTGCGCCGTACTCGTCGGTGTCACCCAGGCAGCCGTACAGCGGACCGCTGGGTGAGGGCGACGGTGCGACCGCCGCCGAGGCCACGGCCGGCACGCCGAGGACGGCGGACGCCGCCAGGAGCGCGGCGGCACACGCCCGGAGAACCTTGCTCATGACCAGTCCCCTCGATGGGCAGATTCGGACATTTCGTGCTCATCCTTCCCCGCGGAGTTCTGGAGTTATAGGGGCGGAACGGGTGATTTCGGACTCTCACCCGGTCGGCGCAACGGTTGACCCGCGCCTGTCCGTCACCCGGTCGGGCGACACCGCAGGTCCGGGACGGTCGCCCCGACGGCGCGCACCGGACGAGTCGCGCCCCGGCCGCCGCGCCACGGCGCGCCGGGGTCAGGGGCAGGTGGCCGCGACCGAGCCCGGGGATGTCAGCGTCGGGGTCGTCCACACGTCGACACGCCCGTCACGCACCGGCACCTCGAACCGGTACGTCGCCCGGCCGCCCGGGTCGAGCCGTGAGCCGACGACCGTCACGGGACGCCCGGCCACCGTGGCCGACGTGCCGCCGACGATGCCCTCGTCCGTCACGAGCCCCTGCGGTGGTGCGTCGACCGGGCCGTACAGCGTGATGCTCGTGCCGATCGACCCGACGGGCACGAGGCCGCTGGTGCCCGTCACGTTCTCCGGGAACGACGCGACGTCCGCGGGCGGGTCGAACGCGAGGTCGAGCCGCACCGTCGCGGACGGGTCCGGGCCTGTGCAGCGCAGCTCCTCGACGGTCAGCGTCGACCGCAGGTAGTAGTCGAGCTTGCCCGCCGTCGCGTCGTTGAGGAACACGCCCGCCGCGTCCTCGAACGGGCCCGTGAGGAAGGCCGCCCCCACGGTCGTCGCCGCGAGCGCCTCCTGCTCGTCGGGGTGCGCCGACCAGACCCGGATCCGCCCCTCCTCGCCGGCCTGCGCGGCCGCCTCGACGAGCCCCCGCACATCGCCGCCGCCCGAGCCGAGCGCGCCGAAGATCGTCGCCGCGACGTTCGCGAAGAAGTCGTCGGCGGCACGCAGGTCCGGGTACCGCAGGTAGGCGTCGTGCAGGAGCGTCGCGAGCAGCGTGTCCGCGTCGAGCACCGCGCCGCCCGGCTCCGTGACCGGCCCGACCTCGCGCAGCAGCGCCGCGACCGCGACCGGGTCCGTCGCGACGACGCCGTCGACCGTGCCGCCGACGTCCCGCGCCCAGCGCGCCGCGAGCAGCTCCGCGGACCGCGGGAAGTCGGGGGTCATGACGGCGTTCTGCACGTACCGGCCCAGGCCCGCGCCGTTGACCGCGACCTCCTCCGGTGTGAGCGGCAGGATCGGCTCGGGGATGCCCTTGAGCTCGTCGGTGCTGCGCTGGTCCACGAGGGACAGCGCACCGCCGTCGGCCCGGATCACCGCGAGACTCCCGACGATGCCGCCCGCCGTGCGCAGCTCCGCGCTGTTGAGCGCCGCCACCAGGTACGTCCGCGGCCCCTGCGACCCGAGCATCGGCGGCAGGAGCGTCGCGACCTGCGCACCCGCGTCGAGCGCCCCCGCGACCTCCGCGAGCCCCTCGCTCGCCTCCTGCACCGGGCTCACCAGCGGCCCGACCAGCACGCTCGTGTCGATGGCCGCGACGTCGTCCGCGGCCTCGCGCGCGACCGCCGCCGCGTCGACCAGCGCCGGGGCCGCCGCGACGAACGGCTCGAGGTCCACCCGGCCGTCGGCGTCCCGCACGCTCGCCCCGTCGCCCAGCAGGTCCGTGACGGTCGTCGCGGCCGGGAGCGCGTCACGGGACACGACGTCGAGCGCCGCGGCCACCGTGCTCACCGCGGCGAGCTGCGGCCCCAGCCGCGGCAGGACCTGCGCGGCCCGCCACACGGGGTCGGACGACGCCGCGTGCGCGCGGGCGGTCGCGTCCTGGATGCGGGGCAGCGCGGCGTCGAGCGTCGCCGTGTCGCCCTCGTCGAGCGCCTGCCGGACGTCGGTCACGGCGCCCTTGGCGTCCGTGAGGGCGTCGACGGTCTGCACGGCACGGAACGTGAGCCAGCCCGCGACGAGCAGCACGACGGCCAGCAGCACGACGAGCACGACGACGACACGGCCCGCGACCCGGCGTCGCCGTGCGGCGCGCGAGGGCCCGGGGACGGGCGCCGGTGCGGCGTCGGGGGCGTCGGGGGCGGGGCGGTCGTCGACCTCGGGGCTCCCGCCCGGCGGGGTCGCCCCTCCCCCGTCGTCGACGTGCGTGCTCACCGCCCGATCGTGACATGCCGGACGAACCGCCCGACACGGGCGGGCTGGGGATTCACCCGCGCGGCCGGTGCCCGGCGCGGGGCGTCGGGCGGACGTCTCACCCCTCGCGCCGGTCGGCGCGCAGGTCGTCCGGCGGACGACGGCGGGGTCAGGCGACCGAGCGGGTGTTGG
>NZ_BIMR01000177.1 GCF_004306155.1 Cellulomonas biazotea | reverse complement strand
GGCAGGCGGTCGGGTCCCGCGAGGGCGAGGGTCGGCACGCCCGCCGGGGTGGGGTCGGCCGCGTGCTCGGGCACGGGGTCCGGCACGCTCGCCGGGGTCCGCGGCGCGGCCGACGGGTGCTCCGGCGCGACGCGGCCCGCGAGGCTGACGCTGGCGACCATCGCGACGCCGATGAGCACGAGCGCGTGCCGGGCGCCCATCGACTCCGCGGCCAGGCCGAGCAGCGGCGGTGCGGCGAGCGACGCGATCGACGAGAACGACGAGACGACGGCGACGCGCCCGGCGGACCTCAGCGGGTCGTCGGAGGCTGCCGCGATGCCGACGGGCACGGCGAGGGCGGCGCCGAAGCCCCACCCGACGATGCCGAGCCCGGCGAGCTCGAGCGTCGGCGCGAACCCGAACAGCAGCAGGCCCGCGAGGGACACGACGCCCGACACGCGCAGGACGACCACGCGGCCGTACCGGTCGATGAGGCGGGTCCCGAGCAGGCGGACGACGGTCATCGCGCCGACGAAGACGCCGAGCATCGCACCGCCGACGGCCTCGCTGCGTCCGAAGCCGTCGACGACCGCGAGCGAGAGCCAGTCGTTCGCGGAGCCCTCGGAGAGGGCGGCGGCCATGATGACGACGCCGATGAGGAGCGTGCGGGGCTCGCGCCAGGAGTCGAGCGCGGTGGGGATCCGGCGGCGTCGCCCGGCGCGCCCTCCCGTCGCGGCCCGCGGTCCGGTGCCGGTCGTCGCGGCCTCGTGGGCGGGGACGTCCGGCACGGCGGACGTCGTGAGCGGACGGTCGCCCGGGGCCGCGTCGAGGACGACGCCGCGCAGCGACGCGAGCCGCCACGCGACGGTGAGGGCCGCGACGACGGCGAACTGCGTGACGACGGGGACGCCGACGGCCGAGGCGACGGCACCGAGCCCCGACCCGGTGACAGCACCGATCGAGAACGCGGCGTGGAACTGCGGGATGACGGTGCGTCCCATGGCGCGCTCGACGCGGCTCGACTCGACGTTGAGCGGGACGTTGCCGAGCGCGATGGCGACGCCGTTGAGGAAGATGCCGACGGCCAGGACCGTGCGGGACCCGACGGCGGGGCCGACACCCATGAGGACGTACCCGACGGCGAGGACCGCGGTGGACGCGACGATGCCGGTGCGGCTGCCGAAGCGCTGCACGACGACGCCCGCGAGCGTGACGGTGAGCAGCGCGCCGAGCGAGCCGACGAGCAGCATGCCGCCGAGGTCGGTGGTGCTGAGGTCGAGGGCGTCGCGCACCGCGGGGATGCGGGCGAGCCAGCTGGAGAACGTGATGCCGGCGAGGGCGAACAGCCCCATGAGGAGCCAGCGGGCCCGGGTGACGGCCGGTGGGACGAGGACGGGGCGCCCGGTGGGGGCGGGTGTGGGCACGGACTGCTCCGGGGACGCGGGTCGGGCTGGGGTTCGGGGGGTGCACGCCGTGGCGGTGCGGCGCGGCGGTGCACGGCGGCGGTCGTGCGACTGCTGACCTGCTGAGCGGCCAGGGCCGCTGCCGCTCGAATCGATTCGATTCACGCGCCGCCGGGACGATCGAATCGATTTGAGGGTTCGCCACATTCTGCGGGTACGCTGGCGGTCGCGTCAACACACGCGCGCACCCGCGCGTCGTGCCCTCGCCGCCCCTCCCACGGCCCGCCGCCGCGCCGGCGACGGGCCCGCGACGGACAGGGTGCGCCGAACCGGAGGTGGACCCCTGCCCCGCCATCGACCGACCCTGGCGGACGTCGCCGCGGCCGCGAAGGTCTCCGTCTCGACCGCGTCGCTCGCGTTCTCCGGCGCGGGGCCGATCGCCGCCGCCACCCGGCAGCGCGTCCTCGACGCCGCGCTCGAGCTCGACTACTCGGGGCCCAACCCGCTCGGCCGCCAGCTGCGCCGCGGCCGGTCCGGCATCGTCGGGGTCGTCGTCGGCGACGCGCTCAAGCGCTCGTTCCGCGACCCGGTCTCCGTGCAGGTCCTCGACGGTCTCGTCGGCACGCTCGGCCCGCTCGGGCTCGGCGTGCTGCTCATCCCCGGCCCCAGCGACCCGAGCGAACCGCCCGTCGACCCGCTCGTCGAGTCCGCGGCGATGGACGTCGCGGTGCTCATGTGGGGCGGCACGAGCGACGACGACGCGCTCACCGCGCTGCAGCGCCGCGGCACGCCCACGGTCGTCGTCGAGGGCCGCCGCGAGGAGGGCGTCACCACCGTCGGCATCGACGACCGCAACGGCATGAGCCAGGCGACCCGCCACCTGCTCGACCTCGGGCACGAGCGGATCGCGGTGGTCACGCTCCCGTTCGACCGCAGCCGGCGCGAGGGGCTCGTCGACGCCGACCGCCTGTCGGCCATCGACTGGGAGATCACGCGCCGCCGCCTCGCCGGAGTCACCGACACGGGCGTCGTGCCCGTCGCGGTGCACGAGACGCCGGCCTCGCTCGTCGAGCACGGCAAGGCCGCCGGGTTCTCGCTGCTGTCCGGCGACGACCGGCCGACCGCCGTCGTGTGCCAGTCCGACCTGCTCGCGTCGGGCGTCGTGCTCGCCGCCCGCGAGCTCGGGCTGCGCGTCCCGCAGGACGTGTCCGTCGCGGGCTTCGACGGCCTCGACCTGCCGTGGCTCGCACCCGACGTCCTCACGACCGTCGTCCAGCCGCTCGCCGAGAAGGGCGCCGCCGTGGCCCACGCGGTCGAGGACCTGCTCGCGGGCGAGACGCCGCCGTACCGCGAGCTGCCCGTCACCCTGCGCATCGGCACGACCACGGGCCCCGTCCCCGCCTGAGCGCCGTCCCGGTCACCCTCTCCGCCGAGAGCGACCGGGACGGGCCCTGCGGGTCAGCTGCGGCGCAGCCAGTCCAGCGGGTTGCTCCGCGTCGCGGCGTAGACGAACCACGACGTCGCGCCGACGTGCTGCACCTGGAAGTAGCCGAAGCCGAACCCGGTGTCGAGCAGGCTCGACGCCGCGACGACACCGCCGTCGACGACCGCGCCGCCCAGGTGCTGACCGACGCCGAGGACGTCCTGCGCGTGCCGCACCTGACCCAGCAGCCGGTCCGCCGACTGCTTGTCGCCACGTCCCCCGCGGTCGATCAGCGCCGTCGCGAGCTGCCCGGTGCCCTCGAGCCACACCCCCTGCGGGTGCACCGTGATGCCGTTGTACTGCGCCGTCGACGTGAGGCTCGCGGTGCTGAACGTGACGCCCGAGAGCGTCTCCCCGTCGGGCAGCTGCGACGTCGCGGCGGCCGCGTCGTCGGTCACGGCGAGCGCCGATCCGGCCCAGTCGAGCCCGCGCTTGAACGTCCGGTCGCGGGTCGCGAGCCACGCCCAGGTCACGGTGTCGAGCGGCACCGGGGCGCGGTTGATCTCGACGCCGTCGTTCGTCCCGGTCCAGAAGAAGCCCTGCGACGGCTCCCACATGAGGTCGACGAACGCGCGCGCATGCTCGGCCGCGGCCTTCCAGCTGTTGTCACGGGTCGCCTTGCGCAGCATCCCGAAGAACGCGACGCAGTCGATGTTGTGCTCGGTCGAGCCGTTCGGGACGGGCGCGTTCGCGCCGTTGACGCCGAACGAGAAGCCGCCGAGGCCCGTCGTCCGCCACGTGTTCGTCGTGATCCACTCACCGATCCGGACGGCACCGGCCAGGTAGCGGCGGTCGCGGGTGCGCGCCCAGAGCTGCAGCAGCGCGATCCCCGGCCAGGCCATGTCGCCGACGGCCGTGCCGAGGAAGCCGAACTGCCAGCCGATGTTCGCGGCGCCGTCGGGCAGCACGAACCCGTACGGCTGGGGGTTGCCGTCGTAGAAGGTGTACGGCCCGACGTTGTAGCCCTGCCGCAGACGTCCGTCGGTGTGGCCGGGGTCGTGGTCCTGCGCGTACAGCAGGCCGTCGCCGATCGCACGCGCGGTCTGCTCGCTGGCACGGCGGCCGTCGGCGAGCAGCGCGATGACCGCGAGCGCGCTGTCGTAGACGAACGCGGTGCTGAACAGGCCGAGCTCGTCGGCGTAGCTCTGGGCGAGCCGCGGGCCGGTGTTGAGCGTCGGGTAGGCGTCGGTGGCGGACTGCAGGAAGGCGACGGCGGCGCGCTGCGCGGACGGGCCGTGGGCGTGCCCCCCGCCGGCGGCCAGGGTGGACGGGAGCGGGCCGGCGGCGGCCGCACCGGGTGCGGTGGCGACCGCCCAGCCGGCGGCGACCCCCGCCCCGGTCAGTGCGAGGAAGGTCCGGCGCGAGACGCGCGCCCCTGACTCCGTCGTCGAGTGCTGCATCGGTGCATCTCCTCTGTGGGCGACGAGAGGCCGCGACGATGCGGCCGGGGTCCACGGTAGGGACGTCCCGGGCGGAAAGGAAGAAGTTGGACGTATCGCTTCGACCGTAGGACTGCGACAACGATGTCCCGCCGTTGTCACGAGTCAACGGCACTGGTGTCACGAGTCAACGACGAACGCGGACCTCACCCGACCGCCCACGTGCGGGCACGCCGACGGCCGGTGCCGCACACCCCGTCGAGGTGCGCACGGCAGCCGGCCAGGGGTCAGGACAGGCGGACGACCGCCTGCGCCTTGCCGAGCACGCGCGCACCGTCGACGCTCACCGTGAGGTCGACCCGCACGGTCCCCGCCTCGACGTCCACGACGCCCGCGACCGCGACGACCTCGACGGTCGCGGCACCCGGGTCAGGCACCGGCACCGGGCGCGTGAACCGCACCTGGTAGTCGACGACGGCACCGGGGTCGCCCGCCCAGTCGACGACGACGCTCGACGCGGCGCCCATCGTCCACATGCCGTGCGCGATGACGCCGGGCAGGCCGACGGCCGTCGCGACCCGGTCGTTCCAGTGGATCGGGTTGAAGTCGCCGCTCGCGCCCGCGTAGCGGACCAGGCGGGCACGGTCGACGGTGACCTCGCGGCGGGCGAGCTCCTGGCCGACGGTCAGGTCGGCGACGACGGGCCTGGTCATGCGTCCTCCCCGCGGACGGCGAGCGTCGAGACGACGGTGGTGACAGCCTCGCCGTCCTCGGTCGCGATCTCCGCCCGGGTCGTGATCATGGCGAGCCCGGCCCGCTCGACGATCGAGTCGACGTGCAGGACCGTCACGAGACGGTCGCCCGCGTGGATCGGGCGGTGGTGCGTGAAGCGCTCGTCGGCGTGCACGACGCGGCTGAAGTCGATGCCCGCGGCGGGGTCCTCGAAGAGCTGCGCCTCGGCACGCTGGGCGACGACCACGGCGAACGTCGGCGGCGCGAGGACGTCGGGATGCCCGAGCGCGCGGGCCGCCTCGGGGTCGGTGTGCGCGGGGTGCGTGGCACCCACGGCGGCGGCGAACTCGCGCAGCCTCTCGCGTCCCACCTCGTACGGTGCGTTCGGCGCGTACTCGCGCCCGGCGTACCCGGTGTCGACCGGCATCGGCGTGCTCCCCTGTCGTCGTTCCTCGACCGTGTCAGGTCCTCAACGCACAAGCACGCCCACCGGCGGGGCCGGGGGCGTGCCTGGAGTCTCGCGGCCCCGAGGGGCCCGGCTCAGCGGGTCTCGCGGTGGACCGTGTGACGGTTGTCCCGCGGGCAGAACTTCTTCATCTCGAGCCGGTCGGGGTCGTTCCGCCGGTTCTTCTTCGTGATGTAGTTCCGCTCCTTGCACTCCGTGCAGGCGAGCGTGATCTTCGGGCGGACGTCCGCGCTCTTGCTGGCCATGGTCTTGTCTCCTCGCGCCTGGACGGCGCCTGCGATCTGCGTGTTCGCGACGCGCCGGCCGACGCGTCACCTATCGAAAAACCGGCGGTAGCGGGAGCGGGACTCGAACCCGCGACACCACGATTATGAGCCGTGTGCTCTAACCACCTGAGCTACCCCGCCTGGGCGGTGAGCCCTGGTCCTGCGCTTCGCGGCTCGTCACCGCGCACCACAGGACCAGAACACACCACAGAGCCCCGAAAGGGAATCGAACCCTTGACCTTCTCCTTACCATGGAGACGCTCTGCCGACTGAGCTATCGGGGCAGCGCGAGCAAGGTTACACGGGCGAGTGCCCGCCTGCGAAATCGGCCCCGGTCTGGCCCGTTTGGACGCCCGTCGCGGCCCCCTCCTGGGTCCCGGACCAGCCCGGACGTCGCCGCGAGACTCTCGGCGCGCGTCGCTGCCTAAAGGATTCATCTCGTCGCCTGGGCGGAATGTCCCATGTGAGGATCCCGGCCATGCGCCAGTCACCCCGCACCGCCGCCGCACTCGTGCTCGCCGCCGCGGTCACCCTCGGCACCGCCGCGTGCACCGGCTCCGCCGACGACACCACCACCCCCGACGGCGGCGACGGCAGCGCCCCCACGATCGCGTGGCCCACCGCGATCGACCCCGCAGCCGCCGGCGAGGCGTTCTGGGTCGTCTGGACCGGCATCGCCGACACCGCTGAGGGCCCGGAGAAGCTGCAGCCGAACATCGACGCGCTCGCCGCCGCGGGCTACACGACGCTCCCCTGGGACCCCGCGTGCCAGAGCGGCGCCGAGGAGCGGCTGGGCGGCCTCACCGGCTTCGCCGACCCCCTCGGCGTCGGCGTCGCGTTCACCTCCGCCGAAGAGGCCGGCATGTTCGACACCCTCTACGAGGGCGACGCGACCATCGCCGTCACCGAGGGCACCTACACCTGCACCGCGGCGTCCTGACCCGCACCCCGCGCGCGACGCCCGGCACCCGCCCGGCCCCGACGCCCGCTCCCCCGAACGACGAGAGCCCGGACCGCGATGGTCCGGGCTCTCGTGCGCTGTGGCGGGTGAGGGATTCGAACCCCCGTAGGCGTTGCCAGCTGATTTACAGTCAGCCCCCTTTGGCCACTCGGGTAACCCGCCAGGGTCAGCCCGCCGTCGAGGGTCGGCCCGGAGGCCGGCCACCGCGAGCGGCGTGCGGGTGGAAGGATAGCAACACCCGGGCGCTGCTGACGAAACGGCCCCGGAGCACGGCCGGGATCCCCAGGGCCCCGGCGATCGACGAGCCCCGGCGGAGCCCGGGGCGGCAGGAGGAGAGCACATGGCGAGCGAGTCGTCGTTCGACGTCGTCAGCAAGGTCGACCGCCAGGAGGTCGACAACGCCCTCAACCAGGCGGCGAAGGAGATCGCCCAGCGCTACGACTTCAAGGGCGTGGGCGCGTCGATCGCCTGGAGCGGCGAGTCGATCCTCATGGTCGCCAACTCCAGCGAGCGCGTCCTGGCGGTCCTCGACGTCTTCCAGTCCAAGCTCATCAAGCGCGGGATCTCGCTCAAGGCGTTCGACACGGGCGACGGCGAGCCGAAGCCCTCCGGCAAGGAGTACCGCCTCGCCGGGTCGATCCAGGAGGGGCTCAGCACCGAGGTCGCGAAGAAGCTCGCGAAGATCGTGCGCGACGAGGGCCCCAAGACCGTCAAGACGCAGATCCAGGGCGACGAGCTGCGCGTCTCGGCGAAGAGCCGCGACGACCTGCAGGCCGTCATCGCGCTGCTCAAGGGCGCCGACGTCGACGCCGCCCTGCAGTTCGTCAACTACCGCTGACCCGGACACGGGCACGACCGGCGGCGAGCGGGAGGACCCGAGCCGCCGGTCGTGGCCGTCCCGGACGCGCCTGTCGTGGCAGGCCGCTCGTGGCCGTGCGCGGCCTCACCCGCCGAGGGCGGACGGGCTCACCCCTCGCGGTCAGACCACCGCGCCCAGCGCGGCCAGCGAGAACCGGCTGCGGTCGAGGTCGTCCTCGTCGGTGCCGACCTGGCGCGGGATCCCCAGCGCGTCCTCCGCGAGGTCGGCGAGCACCTGGCCCGCCCCGGGCGCGAGGGCGACGCCGTGCACCCCGAGCCCGACACCGACGACGACGTGCCCGACGCGGTCGAGGACCACGGGGCCGCCGAGCCGCTCGGTGACCGACGGGGTCGCCGCGTCGACGGACACGCCCGGCAGGCACTGCCGGGCGTAGGCGGCGAGCAGGTCGGCGAACCCGTCGGTGGGCGTCGCGTCGGCGCAGGGCTCGGCCCGGTGCACGATCGTCAGGTCCGCCCCCGCGGGCTCGCCTCGCACGCTCAGCGCCGGGTAGCCCGCGTCGGGACCGCGCTCGCCCCGCGCTGAGCGGTGCGCGACGGGGTCGGCGCGGTGCACGAACGCCGGCCACGACGTCCCTGAGAGCGCTTCCAGTGCGTCCGTGCGCAGCCGGGTCTCCCGGACGACGACCGGTTCCGGCAGCCGCACGACCCCGTCGAGCAGGGCGGCGGTCGCGGCTCCCGCGCACGTGACGACGACCCGGGCGTCGACCGACGCGCCGTCCGCGAGGTGCACGCGTGCCGCGTGGTCTCCCTGCTCGACGCGCGCGACCGGTGCGTCGAAGCGCACGTGCGCACCGTGCGCGAGCGCCTGGCCGCGCAGGGCCGCGAGCGTCGCGGCGGCGTCCGCGACCCCGGCGGCGGGCTGCACGACGGCACGGTCGTCGAACCGCATGCCCGGCCAGCGGAGCTCGGCCTCGGGGCCCGTGAGGTACTCGAACGGCACGGACGTGACGAGGAGCGTCTCGACGAGTGGCCGCAGCGCACCGACCGGGCCGTGCTCGACGCACCCCGTCGGTTCGACGAGCCGCACGCCCGCCTCGTGCTCCAGGAGGTTCCACCACTGGTGGCTGAGCAGCGCGAGCCGGCACCGCGCGAGATCGGCGTGCCCCGGACGGACGACGTCCCGCCCCGGTCCGGCATCTGCCCCGGTCTCCTCCGGCGCACCGTCGAGCAGCAGCACCCGGCGGCCCCGCCGGGCCAGCGCCCACGCCGTCGCCGCACCGGTGGCTCCTGCCCCCACGACCACGACGTCGTACTCGTCCTGCGCCACGAGACCCCCTCCCCGAGCAGGGCGCCGTGCCCCGTCGCGGGGGGATTCTAGGGATTCGTCCCGGTTTGCCGGCACGCGTGTCCGCGAGCAGAGATCGGCCCGGTCAGCACAACGCGGCGCCTCCCCCGGCCCGGCGCACGCCCGCCCGGCCGCAGCACGCGTCCGGGACCGGCGACACGGCCCGCGCTCGCGAGCCTGCCCGGCGTCAGTACCGCGTGATCCCGCCCGTCGTGCCCGCCTGCGCCTCGAGCCGCGCGATCCGCTCCGTCATCGGCGGATGCGTCGCGAACATGCGCGCCAGGCCCTGGCCCGTGAACGGGTTGGCGATCATCAGGTGCGAGACGTCGACGAGCTCACGGTCCTGCGGCAGGGGGCGAGCCTTCGTCCCCGCCTCGAGCTTGCGCAGGGCGGACGCGAGCGCCAGCGGGTCGCCCGTGAGCCGCGCGCCGTCCTCGTCGGCGTCGTACTCGCGCGTGCGGCTGATCGCGAGCTGGATGAGCGTCGCCGCCAGCGGGGCGAGCAGCGCGAGCAGCAGACCCGCGATCGGGTTCCCGCCGCGGTCCCGGTCGCTCCCGCCCCCGAAGAACAGCGCGAACTGCGCCAGCGACGTGATGACGCCCGCGACCGCCGCCGCGACCGACGACGTGAGGATGTCGCGGTTGTAGACGTGCATGAGCTCGTGCCCGAGGACTCCCCGCAGCTCGCGCTCGTCGAGGATGTGCAGGATCCCCTCGGTGCAGCACACCGCCGCGTTCTGCGGGTTGCGGCCCGTCGCGAACGCGTTCGGCGCGGCGGTCGGCGACACGTACAGGCGCGGCATCGGCTGGCGGGCCTGTGTCGAGAGCTCACGCACGATCCGGTACATCACCGGCTGCTCGATCTCGCTCACCGGCCGCGCCCGCATCGCGCGGATCGCGATCTTGTCGGAGTTCCAGTACGAGTACGCCGTCATGACCAGGCCGAGGCCCGCGAAGATCAGCAGGAACTTCGGGGTGCCGCCGCCCAGCAGCCAGCCGATGCCGAGGAGCACCGCCCACATCGCG
Source organism: Cellulomonas biazotea (assembly GCF_004306155.1). Lineage (GTDB taxonomy): Bacteria > Actinomycetota > Actinomycetes > Actinomycetales > Cellulomonadaceae > Cellulomonas > Cellulomonas biazotea. The sequence continues at coordinate 6,991 of NZ_BIMR01000177.1, read as the reverse complement.
CCGAACAGCGCCGCCGTCTTGAGCCCGTTGAAGTGCTGGTGACCCATCGCCGTGCACCCGATCCTTCCGCCGTCCCGCTCCCCGACCAACGTCGGCCCCCGCCTGCAGGTTCCCTCGTATTCTGTGCTCACGTCCCGCCGACGACGCCGACGACGCACCCAGCACACACCGAGCACCCCGACCCACGCCCCGGAGCCCGTCATGCGCACCTCCCGCTGGACCGCCCTGACCGCCGTCGTCACCGTGACCCTCGCCCTCGCGGCGTGCGCCCCCGTGGAGGACGAGCCCGCCGGGGCCGCCTCGACCGGCACCGACGGCGCACTGCCGACCGTCACCGACAGTGTCCTGACGATCGCGACGTCCGACCCCGCCTACGAGCCGTGGGTCGTCGACAACGACCCGACGAACGGCGAGGGCTTCGAGTCGGCCGTCGCGTACGCCGTCGCGGAGCAGCTCGGCTTCGACGCCGACCACGTCGAGTGGACCGTCGCGAGCTTCGACCAGATCATCGCGCCGGGCGCGAAGGACTTCGACTTCGCGGTCAACCAGGTCTCGATCAGCGACGAGCGCAAGGCCGCGCTCGACTTCTCCTCGCCGTACTACGTGACGACGCAGGCCGTCGTCACGCTCGAGGGCAGCCCCGCCGCCGACGCGACGACGCTCGCGGACCTGAAGGGCCTGCGGATCGGCGCGATGGTCGGCACGACGAGCCTCACGGCCGCGCAGGAGTCGATCGCCCCGACGACGCCCGTGTCCCCGTTCAACGACAACGACCAGGTGAAGCAGGCCCTGACGTCCGGGCTCGTCGACGCGATCGTCGTCGACCTGCCGACCGCGCTGTACATCACGGCCGCGGAGCTCGACGGCGGCGTCCTGGTCGGACAGCTGCCCGACAGCGCGGGCGGCGACCAGCTCGGCCTCGTGCTCGACCTCGGCAGCCCCCTCACGGCCGACGTGACGGCCGCGGTCGACGCGCTGCGCGAGGACGGCACGCTCGCCGAGCTCGAGGCGCAGTGGCTGACGGACGCCGCAGGCGCCCCGGTCCTCAAGTGACGCCTGCGACGACGCCGACGGTCCGGTCGTGACGACCGCGCCGACGACGGCGGCCTGGCAGCCCTCGGAGCACCAGCGCGACCGCGACGCCTACCGGCGCTCGCGGGCGCGCCGCTCGACGGCCGTCGCCGTCGTCTCGACCGTCGCGCTCACGGCCGTCGCCGTGCTCGGCCTCGTGTCGTCGCCCGGGTGGCCGCGGGTCAAGGCCTCGTTCTTCGACGCCGACGTCGCCCGGGCGTCGCTGCCCGCGGTGCTCGACGGGCTCTGGCTGAACATCCGCGTGATGGCGGTGAGCGCGGTGCTCATCGTCGTCGTCGCGCTGGCGCTCGCCCTGGCCCGGACGCTGCGCGGGCCCGTGTTCTTCCCGCTGCGCGCGCTCGCGACGGGCTACGTCGACGTGTTCCGCGGCCTGCCGCTCATCCTCGTCCTGCTGCTCGTGGGCTTCGGCCTGCCCGGCCTGCGGCTGCAGGGCATCCCGACGTCGGCGGTCGTCCTCGGCGGACTCGCACTGGTGCTCACGTACTCGGCGTACGTGGCCGAGGTCTTCCGTGCCGGCATCGAGTCGGTCCACCCGTCGCAGGTCGCGGCCGCCCGGTCGCTCGGGCTCTCGCGCGGCCAGGCGATGCGTCACGTCGTGCTGCCGCAGGCCGTGCGTCGGGTCGTGCCGCCGCTGCTCAACGACCTCGTGGCCCTGTCGAAGGACTCGGGGCTCATCTCGATCCTCGGCGCGATCGACGCGGTGCGCGCCGCGCAGATCGAGACCGCGCGCTACGCGAACTTCACGCCGTACGTCGTCGCCGGGGTGCTGTTCGTCGCCCTGACGATCCCCCTGACCCGGTTCACGGACGCCCTCGCCCGCCGGTCCGGCTGGCTGGGCGCGCAGAGCGGGCTCGCGGGCGCCGGGGCGCTGCGGTGAGCGCGCCGGGCGCGACGGGCGCGGGGCGGGTGACGGAGCCGGTGACGGAGACGCCGCTGCTGCGCGTGCGCGGGCTGCGCAAGTCCTTCGGGCCGCACGTCGTGCTCGACGACCTGTCGCTCGACGTCGAGGCCCACCGGGTCGTCGTCCTCATCGGCGCATCCGGGTCGGGCAAGTCCACGCTGCTGCGCTGCGTCGACCTGCTCGAGGACGTCGACGACGGCGTCATCGAGCTCGAGGGCCAGGACATCACCGACCCGCGGCTCGACGCGAACGCGGTGCGCGCCCGCATCGGCATGGTGTTCCAGTCGTACAACCTGTTCCCGCACCTGCGGGTCCTCGACAACGTGACGCTCGCCCCGCGCCTCGTGCACCGCACGCCACGGGCGCAGGCGGAGGCGGAGGCCCTCGCGGTGCTGGAGCGCGTCGGCCTGGCCGACAAGGCGCGCGCGTTCCCCGACGAGCTGTCGGGCGGTCAGCAGCAACGCGTCGCGATCGCGCGCGCCCTGCTCGGCAGGCCCGCGGTGATGCTGCTCGACGAGGTCACCAGCGCGCTCGACCCGGAGCTCGTCGGGGAGGTCCTCGACCTGCTCGTCGAGCTCAAGTCGACCGGCCTGACCATGGTCGTCGCGACGCACGAGATGGGGTTCGCGCGCGAGGTCGCCGACGAGGTGTGCTTCCTGCACGCGGGGCGCGTGCACGAGCGCGGCACGGCCGAGCAGGTTCTCGGCGACCCGCAGCAGGAGCGGACGCGGGAGTTCCTGCGTCGGCTGCACGCCTGACGGCGAGCGGCGCAGCGGCGCGAGCGCGGGTGACGCCGGGCCGGCGGGACGCCGCGACGGTCGAGACCACGCGACCGTCGAGACCACGCGACCGTCGAGACCACGCGACCGTCGAGACCACGCGACGGCCAGGACGATGCGACGAAGCCCCGGTGCGACGTGCGCACCGGGGCCTCGTGACGTTCCGGGTCAGGCCTGCGGGAGCTCGCGGCCCAGCGAGATCGCGACCATCTCCTCGCGCGGGACGAGCTTGACGCGCTCGCGCCCGTGCGGCGCGCCGAGCGACCGCTCGTAGGCGTCGAGCAGCTCCCAGCCGGTCCACGTGATGACGTCGACGCCACGCGCGGCGAGGAACTCGTCGACGGCCTTCGGCTCGCGGTCCGTCGCCGTGTAGAACGCGTCGCCGCCGGCCGCGACGTCCTCGCCGAGGTGGCGGATCGTCTCCGACGCGTCGGACTTGGTGTGGCCGATGAGGCCGACCGGGCCGCGCTTGATCCAGCCGGTGGCGTACACGCCCGGCAGGTGCTCGCCGTCGACGTCCACGACCCGTCCCTCGCGGTTGGGGATCACCCCGGCGACGTCGTCGAACGGGATGTCGACGAGCGGCGAACCGAAGTAGCCCACGGCGCGGTAGACGGCCTGGACGGGCCAGTCGTGCGTCTGGCCGGTGCCGGTGACGTTGCCGTCGCCGTTGAGCGCGGTGCGCTCGGTGCGGATGCCGACGACCTTGCCGTCCTCGCCGAGGATCTCGACGGGCTTGTGCAGGAAGTGCAGGTGGATCCGGCGGCTGGCCGTGAGCTCCTCGGGCTCCTTGAGCGTCCAGTCCGTGAGGGTCTTGACGACCTGCTTGGTCTGGTTCGAGGAGTGGATCGCGGCCATCGAGCCCTCGTCGAACTCGAAGTCCTCGGGGTAGACGATGACGTCGACGTCCGGCACGTGGCCGAGCTCGCGCAGCTCCAGCGGGGAGAACTTCACCTGGGCCGGGCCGCGGCGGGCGAAGACGTGCACGTCGGTGACGGGCGACGTCTTGAGGATGTCGTAGACGTTGGCCGGGACCTCGGTGGGCAGCAGGTCGTCGGCGTGCTTGGCCAGGACGCGGGCGACGTCGAGCGCGACGTTCCCGGCGCCGATGACCGCGACCTGCTCGTGGTGCAGCGGCCAGGTGCGCGGCACGTCGGGGTGGCCGTCGTACCAGGAGACGAAGTCCGCGGCGCCGTACGAGCCGTCGAGGTCCACGCCGGGCACGGGCAGCGCCGCGTCGCGGATGGAGCCCGTGGAGAAGATCACGGCGTCGTAGTACTGCCGCAGGTCGTCGAGCTTGAGGTCGGTGCCGTAGTCGACGTTCGCGAGGAGGCGGATGTCGCCGCGCTCGAGGACCTTGTGCAGCGCGACGATGATCTGCTTGATGCGCGGGTGGTCGGGGGCGACGCCGTAGCGCACCAGGCCGAACGGCGCGGGGAGGCGCTCGAACAGGTCGATGCTGACGTCGAGGTCCGTCTTCGACAGGATGTCGGCGGCGTAGATGCCGGCCGGTCCGGCGCCGACGACGGCGACGCGCAGGGTCGGGGTGCTCACGGGACGGTTCGCCTTCCGATCGGGGAGCGGTCGTCCGCGCCACGGACAGGGTGGTCCGGGTGCTGGACGTTCCGGGACGCAGCGGGCATGCCGACGCGGCCGTGCGGCGTCCAGTCTAGGACCGGGGGTGAGGGTCGCCTTTCCCGTTTCACGATGCGGACTTTCGGTCCATGATGCAAGACACGCGTCCGGGAACGCGCTAGGGGGCCACCGCCCTAGGCTCGGACGCGTGCCCCGGACACCCGACCCGCTCCCCACCGTCTCCGTGGACGCCTCCCCCCACGCCGACGCCGCCCGCGGGGGGCTCGCCGCCGGTGTCGCCGCCTACGTGCTCTGGGGCGTCCTGCCCCTGTACTTCCCGCTGCTCGAACCCGCCGGCGCCGTCGAGATCATCGCCAACCGCGTCGTCTGGTCGCTCGTCTTCTGCGTCCTGCTGCTGCTCGTCACCCGCACCTGGTCCGGGCTCGTCGCCGCGCTGCGCGACCGCCGCACCCTCGGGCTGCTGTCCGCCGCCGCCGTCCTGCTCGCCGTCAACTGGCTCGTGTTCGTCTTCGGGATCCTCACCGACCGCGTCGTCGACGCCGCCCTCGGCTACTTCATCAACCCGCTCGTCACCGTCGGCCTCGCCGTGCTCGTCCTGCGCGAACGGCTCCGCCCGCTGCAGTGGGTCGCCCTCGGCAGCGGCGCCCTCGCCGTCGTCGTCATCACCGCCGGGTACGGCCAGCTCCCCTGGATCGCGCTCAGCCTCGCGTTCAGCTTCGGGTTCTACGGGCTCATCAAGAACCGCGTCGGCCGCAGCGTCGGTGCCCTGCCCGGGCTCGCCGCCGAGACGCTCGTCCTCGCACCCCTCGCGCTCGGCTACCTCGTCGTCCTCGGGGTCACCGGCACCGGGACGTTCGCCGCCTACGGCGCCTGGCACGCCGTCGCGCTCGTCTCCTCCGGGATCGTCACCGCGATCCCCCTGCTCCTGTTCAACACCGCCGCCCGACGCATCCCGCTCAGCGTCCTCGGGCTCCTGCAGTACCTCGCCCCGGTGCTCCAGCTCGTCATCGGCGTCGTCGTCCTGCACGAGCAGATGCCCGTCGCCCGCTGGTGGGGGTTCGCGCTCGTGTGGGTCGCGCTCGTCCTGCTGGGCGTCGACGGGGTCCGCACCCGCCTGCACGTCCGCGCCGCGCGCTGACCCCTGCCGGACTCTCGCCCGGGACTCAGCGACGGCGGGTCGACGCGTCCACGACCACCACGGTGACGTTGTCGTGGCCGCCCGCCGCCAGCGCCGCCGCGACCAGGCGGTCCGCCGCCTCCTGCGCGCCGTCCGCCGCCCGCAGCTCCGCCTCGATCCGCGCGTCCGTCAGCTCGTCCGTCAGACCGTCGGAGCACACCAGCATCCGGTCGCCCGGGCTGACCGCGAGGAGCCACACGTCCGGCTCGACGACCGTCGCACCGCCGCCCAGCACCCGCGTGACCACGTGCCGCCGCGGGTGACGGGCCGCCGCGTCGAGGGGCACCAGCCCGCTGCGCACGAGCTCCGCGATCTCCGAGTGGTCCGTCGTGACCTGCTCGAGGACACCCCCCACCATGCGGTAGGTCCGCGAGTCCCCCACGTTGAGGACCACCCAGCACGGCACGCCCTCGTGCTCCGTCAGCACGACTCCCGTGACCGTCGTCCCCGGGCGGCGGTAGGACCCCGACGGCAGGTCCCGCACCCGCTCGTGGGCGTCCCGCAGCGTCCGGGTCACCTCGTCGACGTCCGGCGTCGTGCCGACGAGCGCGCCGAGGACCTCCACCGCGGTGCCGCTCGCGACCTCGCCCGCGTCGTGCCCGCCCATGCCGTCCGCGACGACGTAGACGCCCCCCGAGGCCAGCACCGCGTCCTCGTTGCCGTCGCGGCGCCCCTGGTCCGACGCGACCCCGACGTCGACGCGGACACCCCGCACGGCCGGCTGGACCGACTCGTCCGACGGCGCCGTCACGACCACCTCACAGCAGGCTCGTTCCCTGCCCGGACGACTCTGCCCGGGCCGGCCGTCCGCGGTGCGGGTGCACGCGGCGGCCGGCGCTCATGCTACGGGCCGGCGACCGACCGCGGGACCCGAGGTCCGTGCCGGGACGACGACCGTCGGCCGGTCGCGCGGGCGAGCGGGGACAGCCGGCGTCGGCCGGTCGCCGCCCCGACCCGGCCGACGGACGGTCAGCGGGCCTCGACGCGGATGCTGCGCTTGCCGTACCGGATGGTCCAGCCCGCCTCGACGACGGCCCTCGCACCGGGGGTCAGCGCGGCGACCGTGCCGTCCGGCGCGACCAGCGCCGTCCCGTTCGTCGAGCCACGGTCCCGCACCCACACCCGCCACGGCTCGTCGTCCGGGCCGAACGCGAGGTGCACCTTCGAGACCGACCGCTGCGGGTCGGCGACCGCGACGACGTGCACGACCCCGTCCTCCGGTGCCGGCGCGCGACCCACGAGGCCGTCGCCCGCGACGTCGACCCGCTCGCCCGTGTCGAACACCAGGCGGACACCCGTCGTCGTCGGTCGCGAGGCGGCCGCCGGCGGCGATGCGGGCGGCGGCGGGCGCAGCCGCGTGTGCGCGAGGTCGCCGAGAGGGTCGGCCGGGCGGCCCGTCGTGCCGTCGGCGGCGGTCGCGTCGCCCGTCGGCGCAGGCTCGGCGCC
>NZ_BIMR01000176.1 GCF_004306155.1 Cellulomonas biazotea | reverse complement strand
GAGGTCCGCCTCCGCGTCGGCGGGCTCGACGTCGCTCGACCTGTCGGCACCGGCGGCCGCGGGGTCGACGTCGTTGGACCTGTCGGCCCCGGCGTCGCGCCCGTCGGCGTCGAGGGCGCCGGACGTCTCGCGCCCGGCGGCCCCGGCGCCGACGAACTCGACGTCGTTGGACCTGTCGGCGCCTGCCGTCCCGACCGCCCCCGCCCCTGCGGCCCGTCCGGCTGCCTCCACGTCGCTCGACCTCTCGACGCCCGCGCCCGCCCCGACGACTGCGCGGGCGGGGTCGACGTCGCTCGACCTGTCGACGTCGGGGACCGCCGCGGCGCCGGCGGTCGCGAGCCCGGCAGCCCGCCGCCGGCCCTCCGCGGCCGCGGGCGACCTGGTCCTCGGGTACACCCCGGACCGTCTCCCGCCGGGCGGCCGGGTCGCGCTCACCGACGACCGGCCGACCCTGGCCCTGGACCGTCTGCAGTCGGGCGTCGGCGCGCTGACGTTCCGCGCGGCGGTGTCGGAGCACGTCGGCGACCTGCGCCTCGCGGCGGCGTACCGGCTGACGTCGGGGGAGTCGTCCGTGCTGGACCACGGGCGCGGGCTGTCCACGGCGCCGGTGCGCTCGAACCGCCCGGTCGTCCTCGCGGCGCGGGAGGCCACGGACGTGCTGCGCGTCGACCTGCGCCAGGTCGGGCTGCTCGAACGGCTCGTCGTCCTCGCGTTCTCCCCGTCGGGGGCGGCGCTGCGGTGGGGCGGGGCGCTGCTCGTCGAGACGGCCGGGGGTGGCCGCGTCGACGTCGCGCTCGACCGCGAGCCCGACACGGGCGTGCTCGTCGCGCTGTCCGTCACGAACGTGGCGGGTGAGCTGGTGCTCCGGTCGGAGGACGAGCTCGTGCACGGCACCTTCCGGGACGCGTGCCTCGCCTACGGGTTCACGCAGGTCACGTGGGTCGACCCCTGGACGCCGCTCACCTGACCCGCTCGCGAGCCGTCCACAGCCCCGTGGGAACGGCGATGCTCCACCGGACGTTCACCTGGACGCGACGCCCCCGTCGTCGCGCTGGGCTACCGTGTGCGCGGCGCCCAGGCCCCGGAGCGCCGCCACACGGACGGAGACCGACATGCAGGTCGAGGCGACCCCCACGCCGGGCGCGGCGTGACCGCGCGGCACTTCTCGCACCTGCCCGACGACGACGTCGAGCGCCTGTTCTCCCGGCCACCCGAGCCGCTCGGACGCGACTGCCCGCCCGCGCTGCTCGCGGCGGCACTCGGGGCGACCCTCTACATGCCCGGCACCCGTCCGCAGCTCGCGCGCGACCTCGTCAAGCAGGCCGCCAAGGGTGTCGTGAGCTCCGTGGTGTGCCTCGAGGACTCCGTCGCCGACGCCGACCTCGCCGCCGCCGAGCTCAACGTCGTCGCGCAGCTCCGCGAGCTCGCGCGCTCGGGCGACGAGTCGCCGTTCGTGTTCGTCCGGGTCCGGCGGCCCGAGCAGATCCCGCAGATCGTGTCCGGTCTCGGCGACGACGCCCGCATCCTGTCCGGCTTCGTGCTGCCGAAGTTCTCGGAGTCGTACGGGGCCGCCTTCCTCGACGCCCTCGACGACGCGTCCGCAGCGGCGGGCCTGCGCCTGCTCGCGATGCCCGTCATCGAGTCGCCCGAGATCATCCACCGTGAGACCCGCGAGGACGCCCTGCTCGGCGTCCAGCGGCTGCTCGACAAGCACCGCTCGTCGGTCCTCGCGGTCCGCACCGGCGCGACCGACCTGTGCGGCGTGTACGGCATCCGCCGGGGACGCGACCTCACCATCTGGGACGTGCGTCTCGTCGCGGGCGTCCTCACGGACGTCGTCAACGTCCTGGGTCGCACCGACGGCACCGGGTTCGTCGTGACGGGGCCCGTCTGGGAGTACTTCAGCGGCGACGAGCGGCTGTTCAAGCCCCAGCTCCGGCACACGCCGTTCGACCAGCACGACGCCAACACCCTGCGCGCCGACCTCATCACGCGCGACCTCGACGGCCTCATCCGCGAGGTCGTGCTCGACAAGGTCAACGGGCTCACCGGCAAGACGGTCATCCACCCGAGCCACGTGCCCGTCGTGCACTCGCTGTCCGTCGTCACGCACGAGGAGTACGCCGACGCGACCGACGTGCTCGACGCCGCGGGCCGGGCGGGCGCGTCGGCGTCGCGGTACGGCAACAAGATGAACGAGTCGAAGCCGCACCTGTCCTGGGCGGAGCGCACGATGCTGCGCGCGCGGGCGTTCGGCGTCGCGGCGGAGGACGTCGGGCTCGTGGACCTGCTCGCGGCGACGGCGGGGCGCCCGTGACGGCCCCGACGGTGACCGCGGGCCGCGCGCACGGTGCGAGCGGTCCGACGGGTGCGAGCGCTGCCGGCGACGGTCGAGCGAGCGACGCGGTGTGGTCCGGGGCGTGGGTGTCGGAGCGGCTCGACCTGACGCTGCGGACGACGGGCAGCGCGGTCGGACTCGACCTCACCGACCTCGTCGGGCTCGCGGTCCGGCGCAACCCGCGCCGCGCGCACCTGCTCGTGTCGCGCGTGCTCGGCAAGCACGTCCCGACGGACCCGCGCGTCGTGCGCGGCGCAGGGCTCCTGCTCGGCGCGCTCGTCCGGGAGGCGCTGGCTGACGACCGGCCCGCACCCGAGGGCACGCGCGGCGACGGCTCGCCCGCACCGGACGCCGCGCACGCCCTCGGGGCGCTGCTGCGGGACGCGCTCGACGGTGACGGGACCGCAGCGGACCGCCTCGTCGGCGCGCTCCGCGACGCGGTCCCCGCCGACCCGGTCCCGGCCGTGGTGCTCGGCTACGCGGAGACCGCGACCGCGCTCGGGCACGGCGTCGGCGACGCGCTCGGCGGGGCACCCACCCTGCACTCCACCCGGCGTCCCGTCGTGGGCGTTCCCTCGGTCGGCGCGTTCGAGGAGGAGCACTCCCACGCGACGACCCACCTGCTGCTGCCCGCCGACCCGGCGCTCCTCACGTCGGGCGCCCCGCTGGTCCTCGTCGACGACGAGCTGAGCACGGGCACGACGGCCCTGCACACCATCGAGGCCGTGCACAGGCTCGCCGCGCGCGACCGGTACCTCGTCGCCACGCTCGTCGACCTGCGGACCGACGCCGACCGGGCCCGGGCCGCCGCGCTCGCGGAGCGCCTGGGCACGCGGATCGACGTCGTCGCGCTCGCCGCGGGCGAGGTCGCCGCACCGCACGACGTCGTCGCGCAGGGCGCGGCGGTCGTCGTCGAGGTCGACGGCCAAGAGGTACCCGTGACGGGCGACGACGTGCGCGGTCCGGTCCGGCGCGTGGACGTCGGCTGGCCGCAGGACGTGCCCGAGACGGGACGTCACGGCGTCGTGGCCGCCGACCGGCGTGCGGTCGCCGACGCGGTCGCGACCGGGGTGGCGGCGCTGCGCGACGCGCTCGGGGTGGCGGCACCGCGCGACGCGCTCGGCGGACCTGCGGGCCGGCGCGTCCTCGTGCTCGGCACCGAGGAGCTCATGGACGTGCCGCTGCTGCTCGCCGAGGGCCTCGCGACCGCGCTCGACGACACAGACGTGCGCTTCTCGACGACGACGCGGTCCCCGGTGCTCGCGCTCGACGACCCGGGGTACGCGATCCGGTCGGCCCTGACCTTCCCCGCGCACGACGCGCCGGACGACGCGGCGCCCGGCGACCCGGGCCACCGTCGGTTCGCCTACAACGTGGACGGCGCGGGCGTGCCGTTCGACGCGGTCGTCGTCGTCACCGACGAGCCCGGCGACACCGCCGCCCTGACGGGACCGCACGGCCTGCTCGACGCCGTCGCGACCCGCACGCGGGACGTGCTGCTCGTCGTCCTGCCGGACGCCGCGGCCCGCCGCGCGCGCTCGGAGCCGGCGCACCGCGCCGGCCACCCCTCCGCGGGCACCTCGACCGGCACGGACGCGCACGGGCTGCCGTCGCCACTGCTCGGGCCCGCGTTCGGCTCGTACGCGCCCGACGAGGTCGCGTGGCTGCTCACCGACCTGTCGGGGGTCGCACTCGAGGCCCCGGTCGAGGAGCGCGAGGAGGCCATCCAGTCGGGCGGCGCCCACTACGCGGAGTCGCTGCCCGTCGAGTACCAGCCCAGCGAGTCGTACCGGCGGCTGTTCGAGGACGCGCTCGACGAGGGCGCGCAGCGCATGGCGCACGCGGTCGGTGTCGTCGCGGAGCAGCTCGTCGCGGCGCGCGGCGGCGACGTGACCCTGGTGTCGCTCGCGCGGGCGGGGACCCCGGTCGGCATCCTCGTGCGGCGGTGGGCGCAGCTCGTGCACGGCGTCGACCTGCCGCACTACGCGGCGTCGATCGTGCGCGGTCGCGGCATCGACGACGTCGCCCTGCGGTACGTCGCGGCGCACCACGACCCGGCGTCGGTCGTGTTCGTCGACGGCTGGACGGGCAAGGGCGCGATCGCCCGCGAGCTCGCCGCGGCCCTCGCGGAGCACGAGGAGCGGACGGGCACCGCGTTCCCGCGGGACCTCGCGGTCCTCGCCGACCCGGGCCGCTGCGTGCGGCTCGCCGGGACGCGCGACGACTTCCTCGTCCCCTCGGCGTGCCTCAACTCGACGGTCTCGGGCCTCGTCTCACGGACGGTGCTCAACCGGGACCTCATCGCGCCGGGGCAGTTCCACGGCGCGAAGTTCTACGCGGAGCTCGCCGACGTCGACGTGTCCGCGCGGTTCCTCGACGCGGTGTCGGAGCGGTTCGAGGACGTCCGGGCGGACGTCGAGCGGGACTGGCGGCGACTGGCGGACGAGCACGCGACGGTGGACTGGGCGGGGTGGGCAGCGGTGGAACGGATCGTCGAGCGGTACGGGATCGGGGACGTCAACCTCGTGAAGCCGGGGGTGGGGGAGACGACGCGCGTCCTGCTGCGGCGGGTGCCGTGGCGCGTCCTCGTGCGGCCCGACGCCGCCCCCGCGGACGTCGCGCACGTGCGGCACCTGGCCGCCGAGCGTGGGGTCCCGGTCGAGACGGTCGACGACCTGCCGTACAGCGTCGTGGGCCTCATCCACCCGAAGTTCACCGCCGGCGCCACCGGTGCCGACGGGCGGACCGTCGGGCAGGCCCTCGGCCAGGCCGCCGGGAACGGGTCGGAGCGGGCCGACGGGCGCGCGGCGCCGCCGGTCCCGCAGCACGCCGGACCGGGCGTCGGGGGTGACGCGTGAGCGCCGGGGTGGTCGTCGCGTGCGACCTGGACCGCACGCTCATCTACTCGTCCGCCGCGCTGCGGCTCGGCGGTGACGACGAGCAGGCGCCCGCGATGACCGTCGCGGAGGTGCTCGACGGTGCGCCCCTGTCGTTCTGGACCCGGGACGCGGAGGAGATGCTGGGCGACCTCGTCGCGGAGTCGACGTTCGTCCCCACCACCACGCGCACCCGTAAGCAGTACCGCCGCGTCCGGTTCCCCGAGCCGGGCCCGCGGTACGCCGTGACGTCGAACGGGGGGCACATCCTCGTCGACGGTGCGCCGTGCCCCGACTGGTCGCAGACCGTGCGCGGCCGCCTGCAGGAGTGCGCGCCGCTCGCGGAGGTCGTCGCGCACCTCGACGCCGTCGCCGACGACTCGTGGGTCCGCAAGCGCCGCGTCGCCGAGGACCTGTTCACCTACCTGGTCGTGCAGCGCGAGGACCTGCCGCCGTCGTTCGTCGACGACCTCACCCGGTGGTGCGCCGAGCGCGGGTGGACGGTGTCCCTGCAGGGGCGCAAGGTGTACTGCGTGCCCGCACCCGTGACGAAGTCGGCCGCCGTGGCGGAGGTCGCGCTGCGCGTCGGGGCCGACCGGACGTTCGCGGCGGGCGACTCGCTGCTCGACGCCGACCTGCTGGAGCACGCCGACGTGGGCTTCCGCCCCGCGCACGGCGAGCTGCACGAGGCCGGGTGGCAGGCGCCGCACGTCACGGTCACGGACCGGGCCGGTGTCGCGGGCGGCGAGGAGATCGTCGCGCGCCTGCTCGCGGCGGTCCGCGCCGAGGCCGGCGGCACCGAGGTCGGCGGCACCGAGGTCGGCGGCACCACGGTCGGCGGCACCACGGTCGGCGGCACCGAGGTCGAGGGCGAGTCGCCGTGAGCGTCCGGCAGCGCGTCGCGCGCGTGTACTGGCGGTTCAGCCGCTGGACGCTGACCGGCCAGCGGCTCCCCGCCGACGGCACGGGCATCCTCATCGGCGCCCCGCACACGTCCAACTGGGACTTCATCCTCATGCTGGCGATCGGCGGCGACCAGGACCTGTCGTTCCGCTGGCTCGGCAAGCACACGCTGTTCCGCGGCCCGGCCGGTCCGCTGATGCGGGCGCTCGGCGGCATCCCCGTCGACCGCCGCGACCCCGCGGGCCTCGTCGACGAGCTCGTCGCACGGATCAACGGCGGCGAGCGGTTCTACCTGGTCGTGACGCCCGAGGGCACGCGCCGCGGGTCCGGCTGGAAGTCGGGCTTCTACCGGATCTCCCGCGCCACGGGCCTGCCGGTGACGCTGGGCTTCGTCGACCGGACGACGATGACGACGGGCCTCGGCCCGACGATCGAGCTCACGGGCGACCTGTCCGCCGACATGGACGTCGTCCGCGCGTTCTACGCCGACAAGGCGGGTCACACGCCGGGCCGCAAGACCGAGCCCCGCCTCCACGACGAGACCCCCACGACCTGACGCGGGCGCACGCCGCCGCTCCTCGGGCCCGATCGAGCGCGTCGACGAGGCCGAGGTCGACACGTAGTGCCCGGGTCGCCACCCGTAGCCGGCACCGTCGCCCGACGTGGTCGCGCGTCGTCTGCAGCCCGGCGCCCGGCGCTCGTCGCCGACTCCGTCGCCCGCAGCCGGCCATGTCACCCGCCGCCGACTCCCGGTCGCCCGTCGCCGACCCCCGTAGCCGAGATCGTCCGTCCGTGCCGAGGTCGTCAGCTGGAGCCGGCGAGCTCGGCGCGAGGTGACGACCTCGGCGCACGGGGAGGCGCGGTGCGGGTGAAGCCGGGCAATTCGGGCACGGGGCGTGCGGCGGGGCTGTCAGGATCGTCCGCATGACTGCGGCCGTCGAGACCACCGACGGCGTCGACGACCTCGACGCCGTCGCCGTCCGGCCGCCGCTCGCGCCCTGGTGGCGGCGTGCGGTCGCGGCGCTGCTGGACGCGACGGTGGTCGGCGCGGCGACGTTCGTCGCGGTCGGGCCGGGCGGCTGGCCGTGGGAGTGGTCCGTGGTGCTCGGCGGGTCGAGCGGGTCGACCGCGCTGCCGCACGCGGGGGTCCTCGTGGCCGTCGTCGCGGGCGTCGTCGTCCTGCTGGCGCTGCAGGCGTGGACGGGGGCGACCCCGGGCAAGCGGGTCGTGGGCGTGGTCGTCGTGCGCGAGTCGGACGGCCGACCCGCGGGTCCGGTCCGGACGGCGGCGCGGACGGCCGCGCACGCGCTCGACCTGGTGCTGCTCGTCGGCTTCCTGCGACCGGTGTGGGACGAGCGGCGCCGGACGTTCGCGGACAGCCTGTGCGCGACGGACGTGCGCGTCGCCCGCCAGGTGCCCGGTCGGCGTGACGCGCACGGGCGACGACGCGGCGACGCCCCGCAGGGTCGCCGACGGCGTGGTGTCGCGACGACGGCTGTCGCGGCGCTCGTCTGCGGGGGATCGGTGGCGCTCGCGGCGGTGTCGTCGACGTCGTCGACGCCCGAGGTCGCGCAGGCGTGCGGCCTGGACGACAGGCCGATGGGGGAGGACCCTCCGATCGCGACCGTCGAGGTGCGCGTCCCCGCGACCGTGCGGCAGACGCGCCTGGGGCTGTCGCGGCACGTGTCGCCCCCGGCGGTCGCGACCGTGACGTGGGTCGTCGCGGACCAGGAGGTGGCGGCGGACGGGACCCGGTTGAGCGTGCGGCTCCTCACGGCGGCCGGCGACGAGGTCGCGGAGCTCGGCGGCACGGTCGAGGGCGGGACCCTGGTGCCCGACGAGGGCGCGGTGCTCGGCGGGCTCACGCTCCCGGTGCCGTGGTCGGCGCTGCGCGCCGCCGGGCCGGACGGGACGTGGGACGCCGGCGTCGGGACACCCTCGGTCCGCGCTGCGCTGTGCGGGGGACCGCTCGCCCCGTCGTGACGACGGCCGGCCCCGCGTCCGTCGTGCACCGGCAGCGGGGCCGGTGGTCGTCCGTCGTGAGCCGATGGCAAGAGCGGTGGGCGTCGGTCGGGTGTGGGCGGCGAGAGCGGTGGGCGTCGGTCGGGTGTGGGCGGCGAGAGCGGTGGGCGTCGGTCGGGCGCGGGCGGCGGGGCGGTCGTAGCCTTCGCGCATGGAGCGTCGTCGCGCGGAGCCCGTGATCGTGGACCGCCCCGAGGTGCACTACGTCGCGATCCGCGAGCGCGTGACGATGACGACGTTCGGGCGGATCGCGGACCGGTTCGACGAGGTGTTCGACTGGGTCGAGGCGCACTCGCTCGCGGCAGCGGGCCCGCCGTTCTTCCGGTACCGGGTGATCGACATGGAGCGCGAGCTGCTGGTCGAGGCGGGCGTGCCGTTGTTCGAGCCGGTGGCGGAGGTGGACGGCGACGTCGTCCCGGGGGTGCTGCCGGCGGGGCGGTACGCGGTGACGACGCACGTGGGGCATCCCGACGAGCTGGTGCAGGTGACGGCGGACCTGCTGGCGTCGGGGGCGGCGCACGGGTGGGTGTGGGACCGACACGAGTCACCCGACGGGGACGTCTGGGGGTGCCGTCTGGAGCTCATGCTGACGGACCCGCGGGTCGAGCCCGACATGAGCCGGTGGGAGACGCAGCTCGCGTTCCGGCTCGCCGACACGCCGTGACAGTCCGCAGATCCGCGTGATCCTGCGGCACAGCGGGGTGCTGAGCCGACCGGGTGAATTGGGCGCCTGTCCGAAACTGGTCGTTGTGAGCGCTTCCCCAAAGTCTCACGGTGCTCTAATGTCGGACTTGTCAGCGAAACGGCAAACCCTCCGCAAGGGGGGG
>NZ_BIMR01000175.1 GCF_004306155.1 Cellulomonas biazotea | reverse complement strand
GGCGACGCCCAGGTCCGGGGAGCAGACTGGGACGATGACCGGTGCGTCGCCCGAGCCCGAGGCCCGACTGCTCGTCGTCGACGACGAGCCCAACATCCGCGAGCTGCTCGCGACCTCGCTGCGGTTCGCGGGCTTCGAGGTGCACGCCGCCGCCGACGGCGGTGCCGCGCTGCGCCTCGCCCGCGAGACCGAGCCCGACCTCGTCGTGCTCGACGTCATGCTCCCCGACATGGACGGCTTCACCGTGACGCGCCGGCTGCGGGAGAAGGGCCAGCACGTCCCCGTGCTGTTCCTCACCGCGCGCGACGACACCGCCGACAAGGTGCAGGGCCTGACCGTCGGCGGCGACGACTACGTGACCAAGCCGTTCAGCCTCGAGGAGGTCGTCGCGCGCATCCGGGCCATCCTGCGCCGCACGTCCGCGGGCGTCGACGTCGCGTCCAGCGTCCTGCGGTACGCCGACCTCGAGCTCGACGAGGACTCCCACGAGGTCGTCCGCGGCGGGCACCCCGTCGAGCTGTCCCCCACCGAGTTCAAGCTGCTGCGCTACCTCATGCTCAACCCCGGCCGGGTGCTGTCGAAGTCGCAGATCCTCGACCACGTGTGGCAGTACGACTGGGGCGGCGACGCGAACATCGTCGAGTCGTACATCTCCTACCTGCGGCGCAAGGTCGACCACCTCACGGACGCCGACGGGCACCGGCTGCCGCCGCTCATCCACACCAAGCGCGGCGTCGGGTACCTGCTGCGCGAGTCGTCGTGACGGCACCCGCACCGGCGCCCGGACCCGACCTCGCCGACCCGCCCACGCCCGAGCCCCCGCCGGCGCGTCCCCCGCGGCTCGCCGGGCTGCGGGCCCGGTGGGCGGCCGTCCCCCTCGTGCACCGGCTCGTCGGCATCATCACGGTGCTCGTCGGCCTCGGCCTCGTGCTCGCGGGCGTCGTCAGCGCGACGCTGCTCGGCGGCACGCTGGTGCGGCAGGTCGACGAGAAGCTCGAGTCCGAGGGGGCCGTGCTCGCGCAGCAGCAGGTCGAGTCGCTCAACTTCGGCGGCAGCATGGCGCCCAACGACTACTACGTCCGCGTCCAGGTGCTCGGCATCGAGGACGAGAACCTGCCGTCGCGGTCCGCGCGGCTGCGGTACGGCACGCCCGTCGTCCCCGACCTCACGGGCGCCCAGGCGAACGCGCAGCGCGGCGAGCCGTTCACCGTCCGCTCGACCAAGGACGACTCCCGCTGGCGCGTCGTCGCGTACCCGGTCGTGTCGTCCGAGGGGTCCACGGGGTCGGTCGTCGTGGCCCTGCCCCTCGCCGACGCGCAGCACACCGTGAAGTCGATGGTGCTCGTGCTCGTCGTCAGCGGCGCCGGGATCGTGCTGCTCGGCGCGATCGCCGGGGCCTGGGCCGTGCGCCGCTCGCTGCGGCCCCTGCGGCAGATCGAGGCGACCGCGGCCGCCATCGCCGCGGGCGACCTGTCCCAGCGCGTCCCGAGCGCGCCCGAGCGGACCGAGGTCGGCCGGCTGTCCGTCGCCCTCAACGGGATGCTCACCCAGATCGAGCAGGCGTTCGCCGCACGCACCGCCTCCGAGGCCCGGATGCGCCGGTTCGTCGCCGACGCCTCGCACGAGCTGCGCACCCCGCTGGCCGCGATCCGCGGCTACGGCGAGCTGTACCGGATGGGCGCGCTCACCGAGCGCGAGCAGGTCGACGACACCATGCGGCGCATCGAGGGCTCCGCGACGCGCATGGGCGGGCTCGTCGACGACCTCCTGGCGCTCGCGCGGCTCGACGAGAACCGCCCCCTGCGTCGCGAGCCCGTCGACCTCACGGTGCTCGCCGCCGACGCCGTGAGCGACCTGCACGCCCTCGACCCGACCCGCACCGCACGGCTCGTCCCCCTCGTCCCCGGGGCGCCGACCGGCCCGTGCGTCGTGCTCGGCGAGGAGGCCCGGCTGCGCCAGGTCGTCGCGAACCTCGTCGGCAACGTCGTCCAGCACACGCCGTCCGGCACCCCCGTCGAGCTCGCCGTCGGCGCGGGACCCGACGGGACGGGCGTCGTCGAGGTGCGCGACCACGGCCCCGGGATCGACCCCGAGCACGCCGCGCGGGTGTTCGAGCGGTTCTACCGCGTCGACGCGTCACGCGGCCGCGACTCGGGCGGCGCGGGGCTCGGCATGGCCATCGTCGCCGCGATCGTCACCGCGCACGGCGGCGTCGTGGGCCTGCGGGAGACCGACGGCGGCGGCACCACCGTCCGCGTGTCGCTGCCCGGCGCGTCGGGGCCGACGCCCGAACCGGGCTCCCCCGTCGACGCGGCAGGCTCTACGATGGCGCGTCCCGACCATCGGCGTGAGGCTTGATCCATGGGCGTCCACGACGCACCGCAGTGGTTGCTATCCGCGTTCCAGCGCAGTGTCCAGGGGGCAGGGGCGACGGCGACGACGGAGCAGATCCGTGACGTCGGCCAGTCGCTCGTCGACCGCTGGACCGAGCCCGGACGCGACTTCCACAACCTCAAGCACCTGGTCGACGTGCTGGTCCGCGTCGACGAGCTCGTCGAGGAGACGCACGAGCCCGACCTCGTGCGTCTCGCCGCCTGGTACCACGGCGCGATCTTCGACTCCGCCGAGCGCAAGGCCTACGCCAACCGCGGCGGCGAGGACGAGATCGCGAGCGCACGCCTGGCCGTCGACGAGCTGACGTCGCTCGGCGTGCCCGAGCGGTCCGCGCAGCGCGTGCACGACCTCGTCGTGGCGCTCGTGCGGCACTCGCCCGACCCGGCCGACTTCGACTGCGCCGTCCTGTGCGACGCCGACCTGGCCGTGCTCGCCGCCGAGCCGCAGCGCTACAAGGCGTACCTGCACGACGTGCGCGCCGAGTACGCCCACCTGCCCGTCGAGCACTACGTGCGGGCGCGCCTGAAGATCCTCGACAAGCTGCTCGGGCGGCCGTCGCTGTTCTCCAGCCCCCTCGGGGCGGCGTGGGAGGAGCCCGCGCGGCAGAACATCTCCGCCGAGAAGCAGCGGCTCGAGAAGGAGCTCGCGAAGCTCGACGCCGCCGCGCTCGCCGCGGCCGACGCGGACGCCGCAGCCCTGGAGGCCTCGGACGACGCGGCCGCGCAGGCCGCCGTGCGCGCGGCGACGCAGGGGTCCTAGCCCGCCGCGCACGCCGCCGAGCGGGTGCGGCGCGAGGCTCGTCGACCCAGGTCGGCTCCGGGCAGCGGCGCGCGCGCCCGCCCGTCGGGGCACGGGTGCCCTCCACGGCGGTGGTGAGGCCAGGGCCGGCACCAGGCCCCGTCGCCCTCCGGCCGTCGTCGAGCCGTCCACAGCCCCGCCCGACGGGCCTCGGCCCACGAGACGTCGCCCCGCACCCGATCCGCCGTCCGGCCGATGCCTAGCGTCGTCCCCACGGGGTGCCGCCACCAGGGCGCACCTGCGAGCGGGAGGTCCACATGAGCAGGTACGAGGTCGACAGCGCCCACGTCGCGCAGGCAGCAGCCGGGGTCCAGGCGCGGGCCGCGTCCATCCGCAGCGAGGTCGCCGCGATGCACCGCCAGCTCGCCGACCTGCAGGGCACGTGGCGCGGCTCGGCGGCGACGGCCTTCGCCGGGGTCCTCGCGAGCTGGTCGCAGACCGAGACGCGGCTCGAGCAGTCGCTCGACCAGATCAGCGCCGCGATGCACAGCGCGGCCCAGACCTACGCCGACGCGGAGGCCCAGGCGTCGCGGCTGTTCACCGCCTGACGCGGTCGGTGGGTCCAGCCGACCCGCGGGCCACGACGCCCGCGGGTCGGGCGGCGCCTACGCTCGGGAGGTGAGCGTGCTCGTCGACCCCCCGATGTGGCCCCGGCACGGCGTGCTCTGGGCGCACCTGGTGAGCGACACGTCGCTCGACGAGCTGCACACGTTCGCCGAGCGCGCGGGCATCCCCCGGCGCGGCTTCGACCTCGACCACTACGACGTGCCGGACAGCCGCGTGGTCGAGCTCGTGGCCCTCGGTGCGGTCCAGGTCAGCGCGGGCGAGCTCATCCGCCGCCTGCGCGCCTCCGGGCTCCGGGTGCCCGCCCGCGAGCGCGGTACGCACCACCACGGGTAGCCGTCGGCGGACCGCCCACCGTCCGGCGTACGCTCCCGACATGCCGCACCTGCGCCCGCTGGACCAGTCCTCGAAGCTCAAGAACGTCCTCTACGAGATCCGCGGCGCAGCGCTCGACGAGGTCGCACGGCTCGAGGCCGACGGGCACACCATCCTGCGGCTCAACACCGGCAACCCCGCCGCGTTCGGGTTCGAGGCCCCGCACCAGATCGTCCGCGACGTCATCGCGTCGATCCCGCTCGCGCACGGCTACACCGACTCGCGCGGCATCCTGTCCGCCCGCCGCGCGGTCGTCACCCGGTACGAGACGGAGCCCGGCTTCCCCGAGATCGACGTCGACGACGTCTTCCTCGGCAACGGCGTCTCCGAGCTCATCACCATGGTCATGCAGGCCCTGCTCGACGAGGGCGACGAGGTCCTCATCCCCTCCCCCGACTACCCGCTGTGGACGGCCATGACGTCGCTGTCCGACGGCGTCCCCGTGCACTACCGGTGCGACGAGTCGAACGGCTGGCAGCCGGACCTCGACCACCTGGAGTCGCTCGTCGGGCCGCGCACCAAGGCGATCGTCGTCATCAACCCGAACAACCCCACGGGCGCCGTGTACTCGCGCGAGGTGCTCGACGGCATCGCCGCGATCGCCCGCCGACACTCGCTGCTCGTGCTGTCCGACGAGATCTACGACCGGATCCTGTTCGACGGCGCCGTGCACACCCCCATGGCGACCGTCGCCCCCGACCTGCTGTGCCTCACGTTCAACGGCCTGTCGAAGACGTACCGCGTCGCCGGGTACCGCTCCGGGTGGCTCGTCGTGACCGGCCCGCGCGACCACGCGCAGGGCTTCCTCGAGGGCATCGAGCTGCTCGCCTCGACCCGCCTGTGCCCCAACGTGCCCGCGCAGCACGCCGTGCAGGCCGCACTCGGCGGCGTGCAGTCCATCGACGCGCTCATCGCCCCCGGCGGGCGGCTGCACGAGCAGCGTGACGTCGCGTGGCGCGGCCTGACGTCCATCCCCGGCGTCGACTGCGTGCGGCCCGACGGCGCCCTCTACCTGTTCCCGCGCCTCGACCCCGAGGTGCACGAGATCCACGACGACGCCCGGCTGGTGCACGACCTGCTGGTGAGCGAGCACATCCTGCTGGTGCAGGGCACGGGCTTCAACTGGCCGACGCCCGACCACTTCCGCATCGTCACGCTGCCCGAGGCCCGCGTGCTGGCCGACGCCGTCGAGCGGATCGGCAACTTCCTGTCGTCCTACCGCCAGTGACCCTGGTGTGGAAGGTGTGTCGCGGACGACGCGACGAACCTTCCACACCAGCACGAGCCCCAGCCGGGCGACGCGACGGCACGACGGCACGTCGACGCGCGGCCGACGGCTGCGCCGCCGTCGCCCCGGGCACGCCCGGGGTCAGGACGCCGCGAAGCGGGCGTGCACGCGCCCCTCGACGGTGATGTCCTCCGGCTTGAGGTCCAGCGCACCGCCCGCGCCCGCCCCCGCGCCCGCCCGCGCCATCTGCATCGCCGGGGCCGGCGTCGTCGGGGCGCTGCCGTCGCCGAGCATCCCCGGGTCGGCGACCGCGACCGGCCGCACGTCCGACAGCCCGAGGCTGTGCGCGTAGGACGTCGCCTTCGCGACGGCGTCGTGCACCGCCCGGTCCCGCGCGTCGGCGGTGAGCCGCTCCCGCGTCGCCTCGGTCAGCGCCCAGGTGATCCCGCCGACGCTCACGCCGTCGCGGGTCGCGACGTCCTCGACCCACAGGGCCAGCCGCACGAGGTCCTTGAACTTGACCTCGACCTCCACCGCGGCGTGGTGCACGAGCGGCAGCTGCTTGCCGTCCTGGTTCCACGGGCGCTGGCTCCACACGCGCACCCGGTCCGACGACCACCAGGTGACCGCGGGCGACGGCTCCTCCTGCAGGTGCTGCACGTCGCCGGCGATGCGCCCGTGCTCCGCGACCACGCGCCGCACGACGTCCTCGCGGTCGCGCCCCTCGAACCCGACCGTCAGGGTGACCGTGCCGCGCTCCGCGGGCCGGTGGTGGTCGAAGCGTCCCTCGACGGTGACGGTCGTCTCTCGCATGCGGCGATCCTAGG
>NZ_BIMR01000174.1 GCF_004306155.1 Cellulomonas biazotea | reverse complement strand
GGCCGGTGCTGCTGCGGGGCGCGCGGGGCTCGTCGGCCACGCGGGCGCGGGCGTCGCCTGCTGCCCGGCGGCGGGGCGCGGCGCGTTCGTCGGGTCGAGGGACGTGTCGCGGATCGACCGCCGCGACCGCGTCGACTGCTCGTCGGCGGGCACGGACCACGACGGGACGCCCGCCTGGCCGTCCGTCTGCTCGCGCATCGACCGCCGCGACACCGAGCCCGGCGCCGTCGGGTCCTGCTCGGCGGCGCGCTCGAGCTCGCGACGGCGGCGTCGCTCTCCCGGTTCACTCATGACTGACCTCGATACAACCTGTGCTTCGCGATGTACTGGACGACCCCGTCGGGGACGAGGTACCAGACCGGCTGCCCGGCACGCGCACGCGCGCGGACGTCGGTCGAGGAGATCGCCAGGGCAGGGACCTCCAGGATGCTCACCCGGTCGGGGGGCAGGCCCTCGACGGACAGCGTGTGCCCCGGTCGGGTGACGGCCACGAAGTGGGCCATGGCGAACAGCTCCTCGGCATCCTTCCACGTGAGGATCTGCTCGATGGCGTCGGCCCCCGTGATGAAGTAGAGGTCGGCGTCGGGACGCGCGGACTTGAGGTCGCGCAGCGTGTCGACCGTGTACGTCAGCCCGGGACGCTCGACGTCGACACGGCTCACCGTGAACCGCGGGTTGGACGCCGTCGCGATGACCGTCATGAGGTACCGGTGCTCGGCCTCGGTCACCGACTGGTCCTGCTTGAACGTCGGGTGGCCCGTGGGCACGAACACGACCTCGTCGAGGTCGAACCGTGCGGCGACCTCGCTCGCGGCGACCAGGTGCCCGTGGTGCACAGGGTCGAACGTGCCGCCCATCACCCCCAGGCGTGGCCGCCGCTGCGTCATCGGTCCCGAGTCCCCGCCGCGCTCAGTGGCGCGTCCCGACGCTCCGGAACGCGAAGGTGAACAGCAGCATGGCGGTGAGGCCGACGAACGCCCCGACGCCGAAGACCACGGGCGAGAACGGCAGCTCGTTGGTGTGCGCTGCGGCTTCCTCGGCAGCGGCGATCAGGACGCTGTGCACGGCGTTCCTCCTGGTGGGTGTGCGCGGAGCGACAAGTGTCGCACGGCAGGCTGTGACGTCAGGGCCGGACGTGCCCGTCGCCCTGGACGACCCACTTGGTGGTCGTCAGCTCGGCGAGGCCCATGGGGCCGCGGGCGTGCAGCTTCTGGGTGGAGATCCCGATCTCGGCGCCGAGACCGAGCTGGCCGCCGTCGGTGAACCGCGTGGAGGCGTTCACCATGACGGCCGCCGAGTCGACCTCGGCGACGAACCGCTCGGAGGCGGCGAGGTCGCGCGTGACGATCGCCTCGGTGTGACCGGAGCTCCACCTGCGGATGTGGTCGAGCGCCTCGTCGAGGTCCTCGACGACCTTCACCGCGAGGTCGAGCGACAGGTACTCGGTCGCCCAGTCCTCGTCGGTCGCCGGGACGGCGGACACCTCTTCCGGGGCGAGCGCGAGCGTCGTCTCGTCCCCGTGGATCGTCACGCCGGCGTCGGCCAGCGAGGCGAGCGCGGCGGGCAGGAACTCGTCGGCGACCCCCTGGTGGACGAGCAGCGTCTCGGCGGCGTTGCAGACGCCCACGCGCTGCGTCTTGGCGTTGAGGATGATCGGCAGCGCGACGGCCAGGTCGGCGCTCTCGTCGACGTACACGTGCACGTTGCCGACGCCGGTCTCGATGACGGGGACGGTCGACTCGCGCACCACGGTCGCGATGAGGTCCGCTCCCCCGCGCGGGACGAGCACGTCGACCAGGCCGCGCGCGTGCATGAGCGCGACCGCACCGGGCCGCCCCCACGCGTCGATGGACTGCACGAGCGCGCCCGGCAGCCGCCGCGCGACGAGCGCACGGGACAGCACGTCGACGATGACGGCGTTGCTGCGGGCCGCGGCCGAGCCGCCGCGCAGGATCACGGCGTTCCCGCTCTTGAGCGCGAGTCCGGCCGCGTCGACCGTCACGTTGGGCCGCGCCTCGTAGATCATGCCGACGACACCCATGGGCACGCGGAGCTGGCGCAGCCGCAGACCGTTGGGCAGCGTCGAGCCGCGGACGACCTCGCCGACGGGGTCGGGCAGCGCGGCGAGCTCCCGCAGCGCGTCGGCGATCCCGACGATCCGCTCGGGCGTGAGCTCGAGCCGGTCGAGCAGGCCGGCGGGCAGCCCGTCGGCGCGGCCACGCTCGAGGTCCTCGGCGTTCGCGGCGACGATCTCGGCGGTCGCCTCCACGAGGGCGTCGGCGAGCGCGTGCAGCGCCGCGTCCTTGGTGGCACGCGTCGCGGTGGCCAGCGCCCGGGAGGCGACCTTGGCCCGCTCGGCGACCTGCCGGACCTGCGCGGCGACGTCGGTCGTCGCGCTCTCGCCGGCCTGGTCGTGCAGCGGGACGTCGAGCGATGCGGTCATCCCGTCAGGGTAGTCCGCGCCGGAACCGTGCGGTCGAGCCGTCCACCGGGGCGACGGGCGGCCCGGTGCACCGCTCCCTCATGCCCGCGTGCGGCCCTCGCCCGCCGGGTCGTCGACGTCGAGACCGAACGCGAGCAGCGTGCCGCCGTCCACGACGCGCGTCTCCCGCTCGGGCAGGCGCACGAAGCCCAGCCCTTCGTAGAGGCGGTGCGCGGCGGTCATCCGCGGGCCGGAGTTCATGACGACGCGCCGCAGGCCGCGCGCCCGGGCGAGGTCGACGACGAACCGCGTGAGCTGCGTCCCGATCCCCCGCCCGCGGGCGTCGGGCGACACCGCGAGCAGCCGGAAGTCGAGCTCCCCCTCCTGGCCGAGCGGCGAGATGTGCCGTCCGGCCCGAGGGGTCGCGACGGTCCCCAGCAGCGCACCCGTGGCGCGGTCCTGCGCGACCCAGACCTCGTGCTCGGCGGCACGCGCGGCGACGTCGGCCAGCGACGCGCGGTACGTGTCGCTGAGGTCGTCGTCGTGCGCGTACGCGGCGACGGACAGGCGGGCGACCTCGTCGTGCTCGTGCGGCGCGACCAGGCGTACGAGGACCCCGGTCCGCGTGAGGTCGTGCGTGTACACGACGAGCCTCCCGACGCCGTTCCCGACGACGACCGTCTCGCGGGCGGGAGCCCGCTCGAAGCCGAGGCGCTCGTACAGGCGGTGCGCGACGACGTTGCGCGCACCCGTGTCGAGCACGAGCGCGCGCACGCCCCACGCCCGCGCGCGGTCCAGCGACGCGGCCACGAGTGCCGCACCCACGCCGCGGCCGCGGGCCGACGTGTCCACCGCGAGCAGACGGATCTCCGCCTCGCCGTCGCGCGCCTGCCGCGTGAGGCCGTGGCCGGGGCGCAGCAGGCTCGCCGTCCCGAGCAGCCGGTCGGCGTCGGCCGCGACGAGCAGGTCACCGGCGCGCGCCCGGGTCGCCGCGTCGCGCAGCAGCCGGACGCGCTCCGGGTCGGTCGCCGGGCCGTACGGGCCGTCGTCGAACGCGCGCTGCGTCAGACGACCGACCGCCTCGTGCTCGTCGGCGGTCGCGGTCCGCACGACGAACGGCCGCGTCGCGGACGCGGGCGGGGCACTCGTCGGGAGCGTCGTCGTCGTCACGCGGGCACGCCCGGCGTGTCGTCGCTCGGCACCTGGTCGACGGGCAGGCCCGCGTCCTTCCACGCGGGCGCGCCGCCCTCGACGTGCACGACGTTCGTGAACCCCTTCTCGCGCAGAGCTGCCGCGACGGGCCCCGAGCCACGCACCGATCCGCACACGACGACGACGGGGGTGTCGACCGACACGACGGGCACCGCGCGGGCCGCCGCGGCGAGGTCGAACGCGTCGTCGACGGCGTACCGGTCGACGACCGTGGCGCCCGGCAGCGCGCCGGTCGTCGCGCGGCCCGCGTCGCTGCGGACGTCGACGAGCACGGCACCGGCGGCGACGGCCGCGGCCGCCTGCGCGGGCGTGACGAGCGGGGCGAGCGCCCCGGCCTCGTCGAGCGTGAGGTCCTGCGCGGGTGCGGTGGATCGGGTCACGACGGTCTCCTCGGTGCGGGTGGGACGGTGCGGATGTGGGGTGCAGGGGTCGGGTCGGCGCCGGCGTGCGGCCGCCGGTCCCGAGGCGTCAGCGCAGGGGGAACCCGCGCGCGCCGAGGTGCTCGCGCAGCCGCTCGCGGCCGTGGAGCGACCGCGGACCGGACAGCCGCGCGAGCAGCCGCTCGACCCACGAGTGCTCGAGGCCCTCGTCGGCGTAGAACGCGCCGATCCGCTGCTCGTACTCGTCGACGACGTGGTGCGCGGCCTCGTCGTACGCCTCGTGGTGCAGCACCGCCGCCTGTGGCAGCCGCGGCTTGACGCGCGCACCCTCGGACGGGTCGGGGTGCCCGACGACCAGGCCGAACGCCGGGAAGGCGTGCCGCGGCAGGCCGAGCAGGTCGGCGACCTCGGTCGGGTGGTTGCGCAGCGCCCCGATGTACACCGTGCCGAGGCCGAGCGACTCCGCGGCGAGCGTGGCGTTCTGCGCGGCGAGCGCGGCGTCGACGAACCCGACGACGGCCGTCTCGAGGTACTCGGCACCCGCGGTCGGCGCGTCGTGGCGGGCGGCGACGGCGTGCGCGCGGGCCAGGTCGACGAGCCAGACGAGCAGCACGGGCGCCTGCACGACGTGCGCCTGGTCGCCCGCGAGCGCCGCGAGGCGTGCGCGGCGCTCGGCGTCCCGCACGGCGACGACGCTCCACAGCTGCAGGTTGGAGCTCGTGGCGGCGGACTGCGCGGCGGCGACGAGGGTCGCGAGGACGTCGTCGTCGACGGCGTCGGGCAGGTAGCGGCGGACCGACCGGTGCGCGAGCTGCTGCTCGACGACGGGCGTGGTCAGGACGCGCGCGGGCGCGGCACCGCCGTAGCGCTGGTCGAGCGTGACGTCGTGCTGGAGGTCGACGGACATGGTGGCTCCGTGGGTCGGTGACGCTGCGGCGGCGTGGTCGCGGTGCAGCGGCCGCAGGCTCCGTGCGCCGGTCGGGCATGTCAACGGACGACCGCGGGCGTCTCACGACGCGGGACCAACCGGCGGACCGCACGTCCGCATCATGAGACGGCACGGAGCGGCCATTGACCACCCCTGCCCCGCTTTCTACTTTCCGGCCGGTCACGAGACCCGACGACAAGCCCTGGCTGGTCGGGCGGCAACCCTCCGCACGTGGCGGGGTGCTCCAGGTGATGACCCGGCACGGCGCCCCCGCCGCGCAAGCACGTACGTCGACCACGCGCACCCGTCCGCGCACCGAAGGAGTCCCCCATGACCTCCGCACCGCCGCAGGCGGCCGCGTCGTGACGCGGTACCTCGCCCGCCGGCTCGGTCTCGCCGCCCTCGTCCTGTGGGCGGCCTGGACCGTGTCCTTCCTCGTCCTCTACGCGCTGCCCGGCGACCCGGTCTCGCTCATGTACGGCGGCGAGTCGAGCGACGTCACCCCCGAGCAGCTCGACGCCCTGCGCGCCGAGTACGGGTTCGACCAGCCGCTCGCGGTGCAGTACGTGACGCACCTGCTCGACGCGGTGCGCGGCGACCTCGGGACGTCCGTCGTCAGCAAGCAGCCCGTCACGACGCTGCTCGCCCAGGCCCTGCCGCCGACCGCCGCCATCGCGGGCGCCGCGCTGCTGCTCGCCGTCGTCGGCGGTGGGACGCTCGCTGTCGTCGCGACCGCGACCCGCAGCCGCGCCCTCGCGGGGTTCCTGCTCGCGCTGCCGCCGCTCGGCGTCGCGATCCCCTCGTTCTGGTTCGGCCTGACGCTCGTGCAGTGGTTCTCGTTCCAGCTGCCGATCTTCCCCGCGCTGGGCAACCAGGGGCTCGCGTCGGTCGTGCTGCCCGCGGTCACGCTCGCCCTGCCGACCTCCGCGATCATCGCCCAGCTCCTGTCGCGCAGCCTGCTGCACACCCTGCGGGAGCCGTACGTCGACACCGCCGTCGCCAAGGGCGCCGGCCGGGCCCGCGTGCACCTGCGGCACGCGCTGCGCAACGCGGCGCTGCCCGCACTGACCGCGACCGGGCTGGTCGTCGGCGGGCTGCTGTCGGGCGCCGTCGTCACCGAGACCGTGTTCTCCCGGGCGGGCCTCGGCCGGCTCACCGCGACGTCCGTCGCCGCCCAGGACATCCCCGTGGTGCAGGGCGTCGTGCTCGTCGCCGCGACCGTCTACGTGCTCGCGAACCTCGCCGTCGACGTCGTGTACCCGCTGCTCGACCCGCGCATCGTCACCGTCGGGCGGGCCGTGCCGACGCCCGCCGAGCCCGACACCGCCGAGCCCGACACCGCCACGCCCGCCGACGTCGCCCTGCCCGCCCCGCGTGCTGCGGAGGACGACGGGGCCGCGGTCCCGGTCGGCGGCGGTCACGACGCCCGCACCGGAGGTGCCCGATGAGCACGATCGACAGCCTGACCAGCGCCGGCGCGTCGCGCCCTGACGGGTTCGTGCCCACCGCGCTCGACCCGGACACCCGCGCGGACGACTTCACGTCGACGTCGGCCGACCGGTTCGCCGACGCCGTCCGGGAGCACGACGACGAGCTCACGCACCGCGGCGCCTGGCTCACCCGCCTCGAGGACCTCGTGCGGCGCCCCGGCCTCGTCCTCGCGCTGCTGTGGTCCGTCGCCGTGCTCCTCGCCGCGTTCGCGCCGAGCCTGCTCGCACCCGGCGACCCCCTCGTGGGCGTGCCCGCCGACAAGCTGCAGGCGCCGTCCGCGGCGCACTGGTTCGGCACCGACCAGCTCGGCCGCGACCTGTACACGCGCGTCGTGCACGGCACGCAGCTCACGCTCCGCGCGGCACTCGTCGCCGTCCTCGTCGGGCTCCTCGTCGGCGCCGTCGTCGGGCTCGTGGCGGGCTTCGTGGGCGGACTCGTCGACGACGTCGCGATGCGGGTCGTCGACGTGCTGCTCTCCATCCCCGCACTGCTGCTCTCGCTCGCCCTCATCACCGTGCTCGGGTTCGGGTCGGTCAACGTCGCGATCGCCGTCGGCCTCGCCAACGTCGCGTCGGTGTCGCGCATCATGCGCTCCGAGGTGCTGCGCGTCCGGACGTCCGGCTACGTCGAGGCGTCCCAGGCGGGCGGAAGCCGCTGGTGGACCGTCCTGCTCGGCCACGTGCTGCCCAACTCCGTCGGCCCGGTCGTCGTGCTCGCCGCGATCGAGCTCGGCGCCGCCGTCCTCGCGGTGTCGTCGCTGTCGTTCCTCGGCTACGGCGAGCCCCCGCCCGCACCCGAGTGGGGCGCCCTCGTCGCGGGCGGACGCGACTACCTGCGCACGTCGTGGTGGCTGACGACGCTCCCCGGCCTCGTCATCGTCGCCACCGTCCTGTCCGCCGGCCGCATCTCGCGCGCGCTCGACGGCGACCCCGGGAGGAACCGATGACCGCCACGACCCTCGCCACGACCGGGCACGACGCACCCCCGACCGCGCGCCTGCTCACCGTCGACGGCCTCGCCGTCAGCTACCGGACACGTCGCGGCGACGTGCACGCCGTGCGCGACGTGTCCCTGCACGTCGACGCCGGCGAGACCGTGGCCGTCGTCGGCGAGTCCGGCTCGGGCAAGTCCACCACCGCCGCGGCCGTCGTCCGGCTGCTCGCGCCCGGCGCGCGCATCGACTCCGGCCGCATCGACCTGCTCGGGCACGACCTCGCGACCGCGTCGCCCCGAGTGCTGCGCACCGTCCGCGGCGCGCTCGTCGGCCTCGTCCCGCAGGACCCGACCGTGTCGCTCAACCCCGTGAAGCGCATCGGCGAGCAGGTCGCCGAGGTGCTCGTCGTGCACGGGCTCGCCGACCGGCGCGGCGCCGCGCTCGAGGCCGTCGAGGCGCTGCGCCGCACCGGCCTGCCCGAGCCGGAGGTCCGCGCCCGGCAGTACCCGCACGAGCTGTCGGGCGGCATGCGCCAGCGCGTCCTCATCGCGATCGCGCTCGTCGCCAAGCCCCGGCTGCTCGTCGCCGACGAGCCGACGAGCGCGCTCGACGTCACCGTCCAGCGCCGCATCCTCGACCACCTCGACGACCTGACGTCCGCGACCGGCACGGGTGTCCTGCTCATCACGCACGACCTCGGCGTCGCCGCCGACCGCGCCGACCGGATCGTCGTCATGTCGCGGGGGCGGGTCGTCGAGACCGGCACGCCCGACGAGGTGCTCGGCGCGCCCCGCGAGGCGTACACGCGGGCACTGCTCGCCGCGGCACCGTCGCTGCGCGGCGCTCGTCGCCCGGACGTCGGCACGGCGGCGGGCACGACGTCGGGACCGGCGGGCACCGCTGGCACGACCGACACGCCAAGCACGGCGGAGGACGCGGCCACCGCGCCCGCCCGGTCGGTGCCGGGCGCGGCGCACCCCGCACCACCCGCGGCGCTCGAGGTCCGGGCACTCGTCAAGGACTTCCCCCTCCCCCGCGGCGGCGCGCTGCGGGCCGTCGACGACGTGTCGTTCGCCGTGCCGCGCGGGCGGACCCTCGCGCTGGTCGGCGAGTCGGGGTCCGGCAAGTCGACGACCGCGCGGCTCGCGCTGCGCCTCGCGGAGCCCACGGCCGGCACCGTGCACGTCGACGGCGTGGACGTCACACGCGCCCGGGGCGCCGACCTGCGCGCGCTGCGCCGCCGCCTGCAGGTCGTGCAGCAGAACCCGTACGCGTCGCTCGACCCGCGCTGGCCCGTCGAGCGCATCGTCACCGAGCCGCTGCGCGCGTTCGGCGTCGGGACGCGCCGCGAGCGCGCCGGGCGTGCCGCCGAGCTGCTCGACCTCGTCGCCCTGCCGTCGTCCGCCCTGCAGCGCCGCCCCGCCGAGCTGTCGGGGGGCCAGCGCCAGCGCGTCGCGATCGCCCGCGCGCTGTCGGTCCGGCCCGACATCGTCGTCCTCGACGAGCCCGTGTCCGCCCTCGACGTGTCCGTGCAGGCGCAGATCCTCGACCTGCTCGCCGACCTGCAGCGGGACCTGCACGTCTCCTACCTGTTCATCTCGCACGACCTCGCCGTCGTCCGGCAGGTCGCGCACGACGTGGTCGTGCTGCGGCACGGGCGGGTCGTCGAGCGGGGCGACGTCGAGCAGGTCCTGGCCCGCCCCGAGCACCCGTACACGGCCGAGCTGCTCGCCGCGATCCCCGGCGCCGCCGCGCGTGCGCACGCCACGGGAGGTGAGCGATGACCGCCTGTTGTCCCCGCCCCCGGCGCTGACGCGTCCGGCCACCGCCCCACCACCCGCACCATCCCCACCTGGAGAGACCCCCATGTCGCAGTCCCCCGTCCGTGCGCGCACCCTGCGCGTGGCCGCCTCGGCGGTCGCGCTCGGCCTCGTGCTCGCCGCGTGCAGCTCGACCGGCACGACCGGCGCCGAGCCCTCCGCCACCGCGTCCGACGCCGCCCCCGTCGACGGCGGCGACCTCGTCTTCGCGATCGGCAACGACCCGATCTCGATCAACCCGTCGGGCATCGGCTCCGGCAACGACACCCTGTACGTCACGCGCCAGCTCGTCGACTCGCTGCTCTGGCAGGACCCGGCCGACGGGTCGCTGGAGCCGTGGCTCGCCTCGGCGTGGGAGTCGAACGCCGACGCCACCGCGCACACGTTCACGCTGCGCGACGACGTGACGTTCTCCGACGGCACCCCGCTGACGGCGGAGTCGGTCAAGGCGACGTTCGACGACATCGTCGCCGCGGGCGCCAAGAGCGGCGCGGCGCCGTCGTTCGTCGGGTACGCCGGCACGACGGTCGTCGACGAGCACACCGTCACCGTCGCGTTCTCCGCGCCGAACGCCGCGTTCCCGCAGGCCACGAGCACGGTCGCGCTCGGGGTCGTCGCCGCCTCGACGATCGCGGTGCCGTTCGACGACCGCGCGAGCGGCCAGGGCGTCGTCGGGACCGGCCCGTTCGTGCTCGACCACTACACGAAGGACACCGAGACGGTCCTCACCGCGCGCGAGGACTACGCGTGGGCGCCCGAGGCCCGCGCGGGCGCCGGCGCACCGCACCTCGACTCGGTGACGTTCCAGGTCGCGCCCGAGGCGAGCGTCCGGACGGGCTCCCTCACGTCCGGCCAGGTCCAGGTCATCGGCGGCGTCCAGCCGACCGACATCGCCGTCCTCGAGCAGTCCGGTTTCCCGCTGGTGCACCGCGCCAACCCGGGGATCACGTTCGGCCTGACGTTCAACGGCGCCTCGCCGCTGGGCAGCGACCCCGTCGTGCGCGAGGCGATCGGCCTCGCGATCAACCCGACGGAGATCCGCGACACGGCGCTCGTCGACGGCTTCGCGGTCGCCACGAGCGTCCTCGCCTCCACGACCCCGGGCGTCGCCGACGTGAGCGACCACCTGACGTCGGACCCGGACGCGGCCGCCGAGGTCCTCGAGGACGCCGGCTGGGCGAAGGGCACCGACGGCATCTACGCGAAGGACGGCGTCCGGCTCGCCCCGACGCTCGTGTGGATCACGAACTTCTCGCCCAACCAGACCTCGGTCGAGCTCATCCAGTCCGAGCTCAAGGCTGTCGGGATCGACGTGACCCTGTGGTCGGGCGCGGTGCCGGACTTCCAGGCGAAGCTCAAGGCCGGCGAGTTCGACCTCGTGTGGGGCAACCTGTCGCGCGCCGACGGCGACGTCCTGCGCACGCAGTACTCGGTCGCGGCGACGAACTTCTACCGGATCGACGACCCGACGCTCGAGGCCCTGCTGCAGGAGCAGCTCGCCGCGGGTGACCCGGCCGCCCGGGACGCGGTCCTCGCCGAGGCGCAGGAGCGGCTCGTCTCGGAGCACTGGGTGCTGCCGGTGCACGAGCTGACCACCTACCTGGGCCTGTCGCCCGACGTGCACGAGGTGCAGCTGGGCGCCGACTCGCGCCTCGACCAGCTGACGACCACCTGGCTCGCCGACTGACCCAGACGCCGGACGACCGACGGCCCGCCGGAGCACCCGGCGGGCCGTCGTCGTCGTGTCCGGACGGCCGTCGCGGACGACCCCGTGGAAGCGTGGGGACCTCAGCCGACCGGAGCCGGAGCCGGCCCGCGGCGGCGCCGGACGAGCACGAGGTCGTCGCGGTGCACGAGCTCGCGGTCGTAGCCGGGGCCGAGCGCGGCCCGCAGGTCCGACGTCGAGCGACCGAGCAGCCCCGGCACCTCTTCGGACGCGTAGGCGACGAGCCCGCGCGCGACGACCACGCCGTCGGGTCCGACGATCTCGACCGGGTCGCCCGCGTCGAACGTCCCCTCGACCCCGGTGACCCCGGCGGGCAGGAGCGACGTGCGCCGCTCGACGACGGCCCGCACGGCCCCCTCGTCGAGCACCAGACGCCCGTGGGTCCGCGCGGCGTGCGCGAGCCAGAGCAGCCGGATGGACGACCGCCGGCCGGTCGCGGCGAACCACGTGCCGACGTCCTGCCCGGCGAGCGCGGCACCGGCCTGCGCGGCGGACGTGAGGACGACCGGGATGCCGGAGTGCGTGGCGATCGCGACCGACTCGAGCTTCGTCACCATGCCGCCCGTGCCGACGGCGCTGCCGCGCGAGGACACGTCGATGCCGTCGAGGTCGCGGGGGCCTGCGACGTGCGTGAGGCGCCGCGAGCCGGGCCGCGACGGCGGACCCGTGTAGAGCGCGTCGACGTCGGTGAGCAGCACGAGGGCGTCGGCGTGCACGAGGTGCGAGACGAGCGCGGCGAGGCGGTCGTTGTCGCCGAACCGGATCTCGTCGGTCGCGACGGCGTCGTTCTCGTTGATCACCGGCACGACGCCGAGGGCGAGCAGCCGGGTCAGCGCTCGGTGGGCGTTGCGGTAGTGGCCGCGGCGCACCGTGTCCTCCGCCGTCAGCAGCACCTGCCCGACCCGCAGCCCGTGGTCGGCGAACGCCTTGGTGTAGTGCGCGACCAGCAGGCCCTGGCCCACCGACGCCGCCGCCTGCTGCGTCGCGAGGTCGCGCGGGCGGGTCGCCAGGCCGAGCGGGCCGATCGCGGCCGCGATCGCGCCGGACGAGACCAGCACGACCTGTCCCCCGGCGTTGCGGCGCGCCGCGAGCACGTCGACGAGCGCGCGCAGGCGGTCCGGGTCGAGCCGGCCGTCGGGGCTGGTGAGCGACGACGAGCCGACCTTGACGACCACCCGCGCCGCGTCGGGCAGCTGCTGGCGGTCGTGCAGGGCGGCGGCGGTCACGTCCGGCATTGTGCCTCGCCCGGACCCCCGGGCTCGCGACCATCCGCGCGCCGGACGGCCGTCCGCCGCTCGTCGGACCGGGATCGGTCACGCCGCCCGACGCCGCGCGGTCCGCGGCGCCGCACGGTCTGCGGCGCCGCCCCTGCTCAGTCGTCCTTCGCCGCGTCCGTCCAGACGCCGTGCTGCCGCTCGGTCCAGAGCTCGTCGCGGGCGACGCTCTTGGCGTCCATCCGGTCCTTGTACTCCTGTCGCTTCTCGCCGCGGGTCGGACGCGACCGGTCCTCGAGGCGCACGTCGGAGCCGCGAGGGCCGCCGAGCAGCTCGGAGCCCGTCATGAGCGTCGGCTCCCAGTCGAAGACGACGGCGTTCGTGTCGGGGCCGATCCGCACCTCGTCGCCCGCGACGGCACCGGCGGCGAACAGCCGCTCCTCGACGCCGAGCCGCGCCAGGCGGTCCGCGAGGTACCCGACGGCCTCGTCGTTCGTGAAGTCGGTCTGCCGCACCCAGCGCTCGGGCTTCTCGCCGCGCACCGAGAACCAGACCGCGCCGCCGCCCTCGCGCCGCGTCACCGTGAACCCGGCGTCGTCGACGGCCTTGGGACGCAGGACGACGCGCGTCGCCTCCGGCTGCGGGGCCTCGCGGCGCGCGGTCTCGACACGCTCGGCGAGCGCGAACGTCAGGGGCCGCAGGCCCTCGTGGCTCGCCGTCGACACCTCGAACACCGCGAGCCCGCGGGCCTCGAGCTCGGGCCGGACCAGCTCGGCGAGGTCGCGCGCCTCGGGCACGTCGATCTTGTTGAGCACGACGATCCGCGGGCGCTCCGCGAGCGGCACCCGACCGCCCTCGATGCCCAGGTCGCCCGCGTACGCGGCCAGCTCGGCCTCGATGACGTCGAGGTCGGACACGGGGTCGCGGTCGGGCTCGAGCGTCGCGCAGTCGAGCACGTGCACGATGACCGCGCAGCGCTCGATGTGCCGCAGGAACTCCAGGCCGAGCCCGCGCCCCTCGGACGCGCCGGGGATGAGACCCGGGACGTCGGCGACGGTGTACCGCGACGACCCGGCCTGCACGACACCGAGGTTCGGTACGAGCGTCGTGAACGGGTAGTCGGCGATCTTGGGGCGGGCGGCGGAGATCGCGGCGACGAGGCTCGACTTGCCCGCGCTGGGGTACCCGACGAGCGCGACGTCGGCGATCGTCTTGAGCTCGAGCACGACGTCGGCCGTCTCGCCGGGCTCGCCGAGCAGCGCGAAGCCGGGGGCCTTGCGCCGCTGCGAGGCGAGCGCCGCGTTGCCGAGACCGCCACGACCACCCGCGGCGGCGACGAAGCGCGCCCCGACGCCGACGAGGTCCGCGAGCACCTCGCCGTCGGGACCCTTGACGACGGTGCCGTCCGGGACACCGAGCACGAGGTCGGGGCCCGTCGAGCCCTGTCGGTGGTCGCCCATGCCCTGCGTGCCGGACGCGGCGCGCCGGTGCGGCAGGTGGTGGAACTCGAGGAGTGTCGTGACCTGCGGGTCGACCTCGAGGATCACGGACCCGCCGTTGCCGCCGTTGCCGCCGTCGGGCCCGGCGAGGGGCTTGAACTTCTCGCGGTGGATGGACGCGCAGCCGTGCCCACCGTCTCCGCCGGTCGTGTGCAGCACGACCCGGTCGACGAATGTCGCCACGGCTGTCTCCTGTCCTCCGCCGGACGTCCGACGGTTCTCGTTCGATCGTCACACGACGAAGGGGCGCACCGCACCGGTGCGCCCCTTCGTCGACTGCTGTGGTGTCGTCAGACCTCGGCGGGCGCGACGATGTCGACGACCTTGCGGCCGCGGCGCGTGGCGAACGCCACCGCACCGGCGGTCAGCGCGAAGAGCGTGTCGTCGCCGCCACGGCCGACGTTGTTGCCGGGGTGGAAGTGCGTGCCGCGCTGGCGGACGATGATCTCGCCGGCCTTGACGACCTGACCGCCGAAGCGCTTGACGCCGAGGCGCTGCGCGTTGGAGTCGCGACCGTTGCGCGAGGAGCTCGCGCCCTTCTTGTGTGCCATGACGAACCTGCTCTCTAGCTGCTGCGTAAGTCGGGGGCCGCGGCGTCAGTGCGCCGCGGGGAAGCTCACTTGATGCCGGTGACCTTGATGCGGGTCAGCTGCTGACGGTGACCCTGGCGCTTGCGGTAACCGGTCTTGTTCTTGTACTTGAGGATGTCGATCTTGGGACCCTTCTCGTCCCGCACGACCTCCGCCGTCACCTTCACCTTGGCCAGGGCCGCGGCGTCGGTGGTGACCTTCTCCCCGTCGACGAGCAGGAGCGCCGGCAGCTCGACCGTCGAGCCGGCCTGCGCGGCGAGGCGGTCGACGACGACGACGTCGCCCACCGCGACCTTCTCCTGGCGGCCGCCAGCCTTCACGATCGCGTACACCACGTTGCTGCTCATCTCTGCTCGTCCAACTACTGAGGTCGAATGCTCGTCTGCCCGAACCCTGCTCGCGCCCGCGCACGCCCCACGGCTGACCGGTGGACCGGTCCCTGTGGGAGTCGCGTCGGCGCCGCTGCGGCGGCACACGTGACCAGCGCGCACACGACGCGCCGACGTTCTAGGGTACGGACCCCACGACGCAGGGTCAAACCTGACGGGCACGGGTCGGCGTCCCCCGGCCCCGACGTGACCGAACGCACAGCGTACGCCCCCGGTCAGCGGGCCGCGGCCCCCTGACGGTCGGGCACCGGCGCGAGCCGCGACTCCAGCCCGCGCACGACGACGTCGACCCCGAACGCGAAGCGCTCCTCGGCGTCGCCGCCCGGGCCGCGCCCGACGGACCCGCCGCCCTCGCTCCCCTCGCCGCCCGCACCGGCTGCACCGGCCCGCACGGCCGCGGACTGCTCCTCGACGACGAACCCCTGGATGTACGCGAGGAGCGTGCCCCACGCGCGCACGGCGTCCGCCGGGTCGAACCCGGCGTCGACGAGGATCGTCAGCGGCAGCTCGATCCAGCCCGCGAGGCGCTCGTCGGTCACGTAGGTCCCGCTGAACACCCGGGCCCCGTCGCGCCGCGACAGCAGTGCCGCACGGAACCGCTCGGCCGACAGCCGGACGCAGTCCTGCCACGGCTCGCCGTGCAGGGCCCGCAGCTCGTCGTCGGCCTGCGCGATGAGGTCGCGGAGCATGGTGGTCGCCATCTCGTCGAGCAGCGCGGCCTTGTTCGGCACGTGCCAGTAGAGCGCGGCGGCCTGCACGCCGAGGTCGCCCGCGAGCCGGCGCAGCGTGAGGCCGTCGAGCCCGACCTCGTCGAGCAGGTCGAGCGCGCGCCGCACGATCCGCTCGCGGTCCAGCCGCTGCGCCATGCGCGCTCCCTCCGTGCTCGCCCCGGTAGGTCGCAGGGCCTGTCCATCATTCCCCATGCAGAGCCCGGCCCCTTGACAACTGAACATCGTTCAATGAACCTGAACATCGTTCATTGAACACTGTTCAAGACTAGCCGGGAGGCCCCGCGTGCGCACCATGGTCGTCGTCAACCACCCCTACGAGGGCAGCTTCTGCCACGCGCTCGCCCACGCCGCCGCCACCGGCGCCCGACGCGCCGGCCACGACGTCGACGTGCTCGACCTCGACGCGACCGGGTTCGACCCCGTGATGCGCCGCGCCGACCTCGGCGCATGGCGGGCACGCACCACGCTCGACCCGGTGGTCGTCGACCTGCAGCGCCGCATCGACGCCGCCGACCACCTCGTGCTCGTCCACCCCGTCTGGTGGGAGACCGCCCCCGCGGTCATGAAGGGGTTCTACGACAAGGTGCTCGTGCCCGGGTGGGCCTACGAGGACGGACCTCTCGGGCTCCCCCGCGGCCGGTTCGCCCGGCTGCAGCGCGTCACCGTCGCGACCACCATGACCACCCCCGGACCCGCCTACCGGTGGGTCTTCGGGAACACCGCGCAGAAGGCGTCCGTGCGGGGCGTCTGGCAGAAGATGGGCGTGCCCGCCCGCTGGCTGAGCCACCCACGCGTCGCCGACGTGTCCCCGGAGCGTCGCGAGCGGTGGCTGACCCGGATCGAGGACCGGGCCGCAGGCGTCCGGCTGCGACCCGTCGTCGAGGTCGCCGTCGCCGTCGGCTGACCGCGCACCCGCTCGGCGTGCGACCCGGGCACCCGCGACCTAGCCTCGCCAGATCGGGCACCCACGACGGTGAAGCAGGCCAGGCCGCACGCACGCCGCCCGCGGGGAGCGTCATGAGCCGGCACGACACCACCAGCACGCGCAGCACCGCCAAGGACGCGGCCCCCGCACCGGAGGACCCCCGCAAGCCCGACTCCCCCGACGACCTGCACGGGCCGTCCTGGCGCTACGTCGCCCGTCGGACGCTGCGCGAGTTCCTCAAGGACGAGTGCACCGACCTCGCCGCCGCGCTGACCTACTACGCGGTCCTCGCGATCGCCCCCGCGCTGCTCGCCGTCGTCTCCGTGCTCGGCCTCGTCGGCGACCCCGAGCAGACCCTCAACCGGGTCATGGACCTCGTGGCCGACCTCGGCGCCCCCGAGGACGCGGCGCAGACCGTCGAGCCCGTCATCCAGGCGGTGACCTCCAACTCCAAGGCCGGCATCGCGCTCGTCGTCGGCGTCCTGCTGGCCCTGTGGTCCGCCTCCGGCTACGTCGCGGCGTTCGGGCGCGGCATGAACCGCATCTACGAGGTCGACGAGGGGCGCCCGATCTGGAAGCTGCGGCCCGTCATCCTGCTCGTCACGCTCGCGCTCGTCGTCATCGCCGTCCTCGTCGTCGTCGCGATGGTGCTCTCCGGCCCGGTCGCACGGACCATCGGTGACGCCGTCGGCCTCAGCGACACCGCCGTCACGGTGTGGAACGTGCTCAAGTGGCCCGTGGTCGTCGCGCTCGTCGTCGTCGCGGTCGCGATCCTCTTCCACGCGACGCCCAACGTCCGGCAGCCGAAGTTCCGCTGGATCAGCGTCGGC
This sequence comes from Cellulomonas biazotea, assembly GCF_004306155.1. Classification (GTDB taxonomy): domain Bacteria; phylum Actinomycetota; class Actinomycetes; order Actinomycetales; family Cellulomonadaceae; genus Cellulomonas; species Cellulomonas biazotea. The sequence continues at coordinate 3,224 of NZ_BIMR01000174.1, read as the reverse complement.
GCCCTCGTCGCGCTCCTCGTCTGGGCGCTCGCGTCGGTCGCCTTCGGCTTCTACGTCACGACGTTCGCGTCCTACGACGCGACCTACGGCTCGATGGCCGGTGTGATCGTCTTCCTGCTCTGGCTGTGGATCAGCAACCTCGCGCTGCTGTTCGGCGCCGAGCTCGACGCCGAGCTCGAGCGGGGTCGCCAGCTCCAGGGCGGCATCGCGGCCGAGGAGACCATCCAGCTGCCGCCGCGGGACACCAAGGCGAGCGAGAAGAAGCAGGCGAAGGCCGCCGAGGACGTCGCGCGCGGTCGGGCGCTGCGGCTCGCGCACGGCGAGCCGGACGCCGACCAGGAGCACGACTCCGACTCCCCTCACCGGGACGGCTGAGCCCGGACAGCACGACGCCCGCGCGGCCGGAGCTGCGCGGGCGTCGTGCGTCCTGTCCTCAGGCCGTCGGGTCGGCGCCCTCGGCCTCGTCGGTCTCGTCCTCGTCGTCCTCGTCGGCCGCGGCGTCCGCGAACACGTCGGGCGAGACCGGCGTCAGCTCGAGCGACGGGTCCTCGGTCGGCTCGACGGCCACGCTGGCGGGCTCGGCGTCGGGCTCGGTGTCGTCCGAGACCACCGGCGCGGCGTCGTCACGCGCGACACCGCTCGCGGCGAGCGCCGCCAGCACGTCGAACGCCGCCGGCGCGGCGGGCGCCTCCGCCGCAGGTGCCTGCGACGCGTCGCCCGCCCCGAGCTCCTCGACCACCGCGACGTCGATCGCGATCGACTCGGCCGTCCCCGGGACGGCGTGCGTCACGGGCTGCTCGGGCGCACCGAGGTCGAGGTCCGCGACGGCCTGCGTCACGGGTGCGTCCTCGTGGTGGTGGTCGTGCTCGTGGGCGTGCGCCGCCGCGGCGGCGATCGTGGCGAGCGTGGCCTTCACGGCCTCGCGCGCCTCGGGCAGGACGGGGACACCGGGGTGCGGGGCGGCGACCGCGGGCTCCTTGGCGCCGCGCTTGCGGCGCGACCGCTTCGACTCGCCCTCGGCGGCCGCGGGCTGCGGGGCGCCCGCGTCCGGCCGGCCGTTCTTCTCGACGGGCTCGTCGTGCACGATGAAGCCGCGGCCGTGGCAGTGCTCGCACGTCTCGCTGAACGCCTCGACCAGGCCCTGACCGACCCGCTTGCGGGTCATCTGCACGAGACCGAGCGACGTCACCTCGGCGACCTGGTGCTTCGTCCGGTCACGGCCGAGGCACTCGACGAGCCGCCGCAGCACCAGGTCACGGTTCGACTCGAGGACCATGTCGATGAAGTCGATGACGATGATGCCGCCGATGTCGCGCAGCCGGAGCTGGCGGACGATCTCCTCCGCGGCCTCCAGGTTGTTGCGCGTGACGGTCTCCTCGAGCGTGCCGCCCGACCCGGTGAACTTGCCGGTGTTGACGTCGACGACGGTCATCGCCTCGGTGCGGTCGATGACGAGCGACCCGCCCGACGGCAGCCAGACCTTGCGGTCCATGCCCTTCGCGAGCTGCTCGTCGACGCGGTGCACCGTGAAGACGTCCTGCGTACCGGTCCACTTCGAGACCTTCTTCGCCAGGTCCGGCGCCAGCTCGTCGATGTACGACGAGATGGTCGACCACGCCTCGTCGCCCTGGACGACGAGTGCGGAGAAGTCGTCGTTGAAGATGTCGCGCACGACGCGGATCGCCATGTCCGGCTCGCCCTGCAGCAGCGCGGGCGCCGACGCGGTCCGCGACTTCTTCTCGATCGCCTCCCACTGGCCCTGCAGGCGCGCGATGTCGGCCCGCAGCTCCTCCTCGGAGGCGCCCTCGGCGGCGGTCCGGACGATGACGCCCGCGGAGTCCGGCACGACCTCGCGCAGGATCTTCTTCAGGCGGTTGCGCTCGATGTCGGGCAGCTTGCGGCTGATGCCGGTCATGCCGCCGCCCGGCACGTACACGAGGTAGCGGCCCGCGAGGGTGACCTGCGACGTCAGGCGGGCGCCCTTGTGGCCGATCGGGTCCTTCGTGACCTGCACGAGCACCGAGTCGCCCGACTTGAGGGCCTGCTCGATGCGGCGCGGCTGCCCCTCGAGGCCCGCGGCGTCCCAGTTGACCTCACCGGCGTAGAGCACGGCGTTGCGGCCCTTGCCGACGTCGACGAACGCGGCCTCCATGCTCGGCAGCACGTTCTGCACGCGACCCAGGTAGACGTTGCCGACCATCGAGGTCTGCGCCTGGTTCGAGACGTAGTGCTCGACGAGCACGCCGTCCTCGAGCACGCCGATCTGCGTGCGGCCGGCGCGCTCGCGCACGACCATGGTCCGCTCGACCGACTCGCGCCGGGCGAGGAACTCGGACTCGGTGATGATCTGGCGGCGGCGGCCCGCGTCGCGGCCCTCGCGGCGACGCTGACGCTTGGCCTCGAGCCGCGTGGACCCGCGCAGTGCGGTGACCTCGTCGCTCGCCGACCGGCCGCGCGGACGCTCGGCGGGCTCGCCGCCCTCGGCGCGGCTGCCCCGACGGCGACGGCGACGACGACGGCTCGACCCGCCCTGGTCACCCTCGTCGCCCTCGTCGGACTCGTCCTGCTGCTCGGGCTCGGACTCGGCGTCCTCGTCGGCGGCGTCGTCCTGCTCGGCGGCGTCCGTGCGGCTGCGGCGACCACGGCCGCCGCGGCGACGACGGCGGCGCTGACCGCCCTGCTCGTCGCCGGTCGTGTCGTCGCCGGTCGTGTCGTCCTCGTCGGTCGTGACGTCCTCGACGTCCGCGCCGTCCTCGGCGGTGGGCACCGTGTCCTCGGGGGTCTCCCCGGCCACGGCCTCGTCGACCTCTGCGGGCTCGTCGGCCGGGACGGCGGCGGCACGGCCACCGCGGCGGCCACGTCGCCGCGTCGGGCGCTCGGTCTGCTCCTGCTCGGCGGCGGGCTGCCCGGCGGCCTGCTCCGCCTGCTCGGCGGCGAGGCGCTCGGCCTCCTCGTGCTCCGCCCGGCGGGCGGCCTCCGAGATCGCCTCGGGCGACCCGGCGCTGGCCTGCGCGCGGCGACGGCGGGGGCGCGACGCGGACGGGTCCGGCGCCTGGAACAGGAGCGCGGTCGTCGCGAGGCGCGGGCTGGTCACGGCCGGCGGCTCGGCGGTGCGGACGTCGGCGAGCGCGGCGAGGACGTCGAGGGCGGGCGCGGCCTCGGCGGGCTGCGCGTCCTCGTCCTCCTCCTCGGTCTCCTCCGCGGTCGGCACGTCGGCCGGGGCC
>NZ_BIMR01000173.1 GCF_004306155.1 Cellulomonas biazotea | reverse complement strand
GAGCCGGGCCGGTCCCGGGCGCGGGCCGTCGCCCCGGGACCGGCCCGACGGCTCAGCCGACGAGCACCGCGCCGCGCGCCCGCTCGGGGACCGGGAGCCCCAGGTTGTCGCGCAGGGTCGTACCCGTGTACTCCGCGCGCAGCGCGCCGCGCTCCTGCAGCAGCGGGACGACGCGGTCGACGAACTCGTCGAGCCCGGTCGGCACGAGGTGCGAGCCGATGATGAACCCGTCGGACCCGCCCTCCTGCACGAACGTGTCGATCTGGTCCGCGACCTGCGTGGCCGTCCCGACGAACTCCGTGCGCGTGAACTGGTCGACCACGACCTGCCGCAGCGACCACCGGTTCTCCTCGGCGAGCGCCCGCAGGCGGGCGACCCAGCCGCGCCGGTCCGGGTCGAGCAGCGCGCGCCCCTGGATGAACGAGGGAGCGTCGAGGTCCGGCTCGACGTCGGGCAGCGGGCCGTCGGGGTCGTACGCCGACAGGTCCCGGTTCCAGATCTGCTCGAGCAGGATGCGCGCGGTGCGGTCGGTGACCTGCTGCTCGCGCACCCACCGCGCCTTGTCCTGCGCGTCCTGCTCGGTGTCGCCGAGGACGAACGCGGCGCCCGGCAGGATCTTCACCTCGTCCGCCCGGCGGCCGTGCCGGACGACGCGTGCCTTGACGTCGGCGTAGTACGCCTGCGCGTCGGCCAGGTGGGTGAACGGGGAGAAGATCGCGTCCGACGTCGCCGCCGCGAACTCGCGCCCTTGCTCGGAGACGCCGGCCTGCAGGACGACCGGCTGCCCCTGCGGCGAGCGCGGCACCGTGAAGCGGCCCCGCACGTCGAACTGCGGCCCGGTGTGCGCGAACGCGCCCGCGTCGCCCGAGCGCAGGAACCGGCCCGTCGCCTTGTCCGCGACGACCTCGTCGGCCGCCCACGCGTCCCACAGCTCGCGCACCAGGGCGACGGCCTCCGCGGCCCGCTCGTACCGCTGCGAGCGGTCGAGGAACCCGCCGCGGCGGAAGTTCTGGCCGGTGAACGCGTCGAACGACGTCACGACGTTCCACGCGGCCCGGCCGCCGGACAGGTGGTCGAGCGACGCGAGCTGCCGGGCGAGCTCGTACGGCTCGTTGAACGTCGCGTTGAGGGTCCCGGCGAGCCCGAGGTGCTCGGTCACGGCGGCGAGCGACGCGAGGACGGGCAGCGTGTCGGGCCGGCCGACGATGTCCTGGTCGAAGACCTGCCCGTCCCGCTCGCGCAGCGCGAGGCCCTCGGCCAGGAAGAAGAAGTCGAACTTGCCGCGCTCCGCGGTGACGGCGGTGTGCTCGAAGGACGAGAAGTCGATCTGGCTGCCCGCGTCGGGGTGGCTCCAGACGGTCTGGTGGTTCACGCCGCCCAGGTAGGCGCCGAGGATGATCTGCTTGCGGTCGCTCATGGTGCTCTCCTCCGGCTCAGGCGTGGGTGGTGGCGGCGGTGGCGTACCGGCTGGGCACGTCGGTCGGCAGTCCGAGCAGCCCGCGCAGGGAGTCGGCGTCGTACGCGGTGCGCGTCAGGCCGCGGTGGCGCAGCTCGGGCGCCAGGTCGGCGGCGATCAGCGCGAGGTCGTCGGGGAGCGTCGCGGGACGCAGCCGGACGCCGTCGTAGCCGAGGTCGTGCCAGTGGGCGAACCGGTCGGCGAGGTCCGTCGCGGAGCCCGCGACGATGCCCGTGTCCGTGGACCACGTGCCGCCGGCGACGTCGTCGAGCCGCGCCAGGCGCGCCGCTCCGGACTCGGTGGGGGAGTCGAGGACGACGACCACGTCCGCCCAGACCTGCAGCGGCACCGCCCGGTCCACCGCCCGCTCGGCGTCGCGGACCTCGCGCAGGATCCGCGCCGCGTCCGCGTCGTCGAACGGCGTCACGAGCACGACGTCGGACGCGCGCGCCGCGAACGCGTACGGGATCGGCTGGTGCGCGAGCGAGACGACGACCGGCTGGCCCTGCGGCGAGCGCGGCGTGATCGACGGTCCGCGCACCGAGAACCAGCGACCCACGAAGTCGACCGTGTGCAGCTTGTCGCGGTCGACGAACCGGCCCGTCGCCGCGTCGCGGATCTCCGCGTCGTCCTCCCACGAGTCCCACAGCCGGCGGATCGCCTCGACCGCGTCGGCCCCCTCGTCGAACAGGTCCTGGATCGCCGCGACGAGCGCGGGGTCGGTGAGGTCGAACGGCGGCGCGAAGTCGGGCAGGTCGCGGCGGCCGAACAGCCCCGCCTGGTACGCGCCGCCCGAGACGCGCACCTGCACCCCGGCGAAGCCGCGGCTCGTGTGGTCGAGCGTCGCGATCGCCTTCGACACGTGGAACGGCTCGGTGTGCGTGAGCGTCACGGTCGGGACGAGCCCGATGCCGCGCGCGACGGGCGCGAGCCGGGCCGCGACGAGCGCGGCGTCCAGGCGGCCCCGCACCTGGTCGGTGCGGTCGTCGGGGTGCCACGGGTCGGCCGACTGCGGCGCGAACGAGTCCTCGATCGTCACGAGCTCGGCGAGCGCGTCCTGCGCGCCGCGCACCAGGTCGCGCCAGTAGCCGGCGCTCAGCAGGTCGTCGGGACGCGCCGACGCCTCGCGCCACGCGGCGGGGTGCCAGCCGGCACCGTCGAGGCCGATCGCGAGCCGGAACGGACGGGCGGGAGACATGCGACCACCTCTCCGGGACCGCGACGGGCCCCGTTCGCACTTGCCGCCCGGGGTCCCGGACGGCCAGGTCGTCACCTGGAGGCACCCGCCGTACGAGGGGTTGCCGACCGGCCAGCCAGGGCTGTGGGCCGGTCTCATGACCTTGGCCGGGGACCGTAGCGACCGGTGCGGGGGAGGCAAGGGGTTCGGCGCTGCGTCTCGACAGGCGGACGGCGTCGAGGGGGACGGCCTCAGCCGCGCGGGGCAGGACGCGGGCGACGCGACAGCCGACGTCGACCCACCTGCGCCTGTCGGCGGCCGGTGGCAGGGTGGCTCGCATGGCCGACTCCTCCGCCCGACTGCCGCACTCCGCCGTCACCGAGGCCGTCGACGCGCGGCACTGGCGCGTCCTGCTGGGGGCCCTGCGCGCGACGTTCCGCACGCCCGACTTCGCGACCGGCGCGGCGTTCGTCGCGCGCGTGGCGGAGGCTGCCGACGCCGCGAACCACCACCCCGACGTGCTGCTGCGCTGGGGCCAGGTGACCGTGACGACGTCGAGCCACGACGTGGCGGGGCTGACGCAGCGCGACGTCGACCTGGCCGCGACGGTGAGCGCGCTCGCGGACGACCTCGGCCTGACCGGCGAGGTCGCGCGCAGCGAGGCGCTGGAGGTCGCGATCGACGCGCTCGACATCCCGGCGGTCCGCCCGTTCTGGAAGGCGGTGCTCGGCTACGAGGACCAGCCGGGCGACGACGAGAACGGGATCGTCGACTCCGCGGGCGTGGGCCCGAACTTCTGGTTCCAGCAGATGGACGCTCCCCGTCCGCAGCGCAACCGGATCCACCTCGACGTCACGGTCCCGCACGACGAGGCCGAGGCGCGCGTCGCGGCGGCCGTCGCGGCCGGCGGCCGCCTGCTGTCGGACCGGCGTGCGCCCGCGTTCTGGGTGCTCGCGGACGCCGAGGGCAACGAGGCGTGCGTGTGCACGTGGCAGAGCCGCCCGTCGTCCTGACGGGCCCCCTGACGCGCAGCGCGGGCGAACGTCAGCGGGGGCGCGGGGGAGCGGTCGAGGAGCGCTCGACCAGCTCGGTGGGGAGCCGGACGTGCACGGGCCGCTCCTTACCGTCGATGAGGTCGACGAGCAGCCGCAGCGCCTCGGCGCCCATCTGCTGCAGGGGCTGGGCGATGGTGGTGAGCGGCGGGGTCACGAGCGCCGACTCGGGGACGTTGTCGAACCCGATGACGGACAGGTCGTCGGGGACGCGCAGGCCGAGCGAGCGGGCGACCTCGACGACGTGGATCGCGGAGAGGTCGTTGGCGGCGAACACGGCCGTGGGCGGCTCGTCGCGTGCGAGCAGCGCGTGCGTGGGCTGGTCGGCGGTCTCGGAGCGGTAGCCGCCGACGCGCACGAGGTCCTCGTCGACGGGGACGCCCGCGGCGGCCATGGCGTGCCGGAAGCCGTCCTCGCGCAGCCGGGCGGACTCGAGGTCGGGGCGGCCCCCGAGGAACGCGATGCGGCGGTGCCCGAGGCCGAGCAGGTGCTCGGTGGCCTGGACCGCGCCCGCGAAGGAGTCGGCGTCGACGGTCGGCAGGCCGGACGGGCCGGTGTGCGGGTCGACGGCGACGACGGGGACGCCCGCGTGGGCCTCGACGACCGTCGGGGTGACGATGACGGCGCCGTCGATGAGCGTGCCGGACAGTCGGGACAGGTAGCGCCGCTCCCAGCCGACGCCGCCGGTGCCGCCGCCGGAGTAGGCGAGGAGCTCGTAGCCGGTGGCGCCGACCGCGGCGGACGCGCCCTTGAGCAGCTCGGTGGAGTAGGGCTCGAACTCGGCGACGAGGATGCCCAGGACGTTCGTGCGGTGGCTGCGCAGGCTGCGGGCACCGAGGGAGGCCTCGTAGCCGAGCTCGTCGATGACCTCCTGGACGCGGCTGAGGGTGCTCGCGGCGACGCCGTACCGCCCGTTGACGACCTTGGACACCGTGGCGACGGAGACGCCGGCCGTGCGGGCGACGTCGGCCATCTTCACGCGAGGTGCTGGCTCCACGTCGGTGATCCTAGAGCATCGATTCGATAACGTTATCGACATCGATTGACACGCCGTGTCGAAGCCTGCTTACCTGTGCCGCGTCCCTCCCCTTCAGCGACGACGAGGAGCTTTCAACGATGATCCGGACACCCGTCCTCCGTGGCGTGGCGGTCGCCGCAGGCATCGCCCTCCTGGGTGCCTGCAGCTCCGGCGGCGACGCCGGCGACGACACCTCCGCCGGTGGCGACACCGTCATCACCTGGTGGCACAACTCCAACACCGGTGACGGCAAGGTTTACTACGACGAGGTCGCAGCCAACTTCGAGGCCGACCACCCCGGCGTGACCATCGAGGTCAGCGCCATGCAGCACGAGGACATGGGCACCAAGCTCGACGCGGCCTTCCAGGCCGGCGACGCCCCCGACATCTACATGGAGCGCGGCGGCGGCGAGCTCGCCGACCACGTCGAGGCCAACCTCACCAAGGACATCTCCGAGGCCGCGGCCGAGGAGATCGAGAAGATCGGCGGCTCCGTCAAGGGCTGGCAGGTCGACGGCAAGACGTACGGTCTGCCGTTCTCCCTCGGCGTCGTGGGCTTCTGGTACAACAAGGCGCTCTTCGAGCAGGCCGGCGTCACCGAGGTCCCCACCACGTGGGACGACTTCTTCGCGGTCGTCGACCAGCTCAAGGCTGCGGGCATCGAGCCCGTGTCCGTCGGCGCCGGCGACAAGTGGCCCGCCGCGCACTACTGGTACTACTTCTCGCTGCGCGAGTGCTCCGAGGAGACGCTGACCGAGGCCGTGACCTCGCTCGACTTCTCCGACCCGTGCTTCGTCAAGGCGGGCGAGGACCTCGAGAAGCTCGTCGGCACGCAGCCGTTCAACTCCGGCTTCCTGTCGACCCCCGCGCAGTCCGGCCCGACCTCTGCCTCCGGCCTGCTGGCGACGGGCAAGGTCGCGATCGAGCTGCAGGGCCACTGGGAGCCCGGCGTCATGCAGGGCCTCACCGAGGACGGCACCGGCCTCGGAGAGAACACGGGCTGGTTCCCGTTCCCGGCGGTCGACGACGGCGAGGGCGCGCAGGACGCGACGCTCGGCGGCGGCGACGCGTGGGCCGTCTCGCAGGACGCGCCCGACGAGGCCGTGGAGTTCGTCAAGTACCTCCTGTCCGACGAGGTCCAGAAGGGCTTCGCCGAGCTCGACATGGGTCTGCCGACCAACCCGACGGCCACGCAGTACGTGTCCGACCCGGCGCTGGCCGAGCTGCTCAAGGTCCGTGACGCGGCACCGTACGTCCAGCTGTACTTCGACACGGCCTTCGGCCAGTCGATCGGCGGCGCCATGAACGACGAGATCGCCCTGCTGTTCGCAGGCCAGGCGACCCCGCAGGACATCGTCGACGCCACGCAGGCGGCGGCTGACGCGGAGAAGTGACCGACGTGGCAGACGGGACGACGGCCCACCTGGGCACGGACGCCTCGCCTGCGACGACCCCCACGGTGGCCCCGGCTGCCGGTCGCGCCTCGGCGCGGCCGGCGGCCGGTGCCCCGGGCGGTCGTCGCCCGAAGGCCTCGAACCTGCGCCGCAACCTGGAGATCGCGTTCTTCGTGACCCCGGCGCTCGTGCTCTTCCTCGGCTTCGTGGTCTGGCCGATCGTCAAGGCCGTCCAGATGTCGGTGTACCGCTGGAAGGGCTTCGGCCCGATGGTCGACTTCGTCGGCCTCAAGAACTACGTGAGCGTCCTGCAGAACGACGTCTTCACGGACGCCCTGGTCCACAACCTCATCATCGTGGTGGCGTCCATCGCCATCCAGCTGCCCCTGGGCCTCGGCATCGCGCTGCTGCTCAACCGCAAGATGTGGGGCCAGGGCGTGCTGCGGACGATCATCTTCGTCCCCTACGTGCTCGCCGAGGTCATCGCGGGCGTCGTGTGGTTCCAGCTCCTGCAGCCGAAGTACGGCGTCATCGACACGATGCTCGCGGCGGTCGGCCTGTCCGGCCCGGCGCAGGGCTGGCTCGGCGACCCCGACTACGCGCTCATGACGGTGATCGTCGTCCTCACGTGGAAGTACCTGGGCCTCGCGGTCATCCTCTTCCTCGCCGGCCTGCAGGGCGTCCCCGACGAGCTCTACGAGGCCGCGCAGATCGACGGCGCGGGCTGGTGGCAGATCCAGCGCCGCATCACGATCCCGCTGCTGGGCCCGACGCTGCGCACCTGGGCGTTCCTGTCGATGATCGGCTCGCTCCAGCTCTTCGACATGGTGTGGATCCTCACCGGCGGCGGCCCGGCCAACGCCACGACCACCATGGCGACCTTCCTCATCACCGAGGGCACCAAGCGGCAGAACTACGGCATCGCGGCCGCGGCCTCGGTGGTCCTGTTCGTCGTCGCCCTGGTCCTGGCCCTGCTGTACCAGCGCTTCATCCTGCGTCGTGACACGCAGGTCGACACCCCGCGGAAGAAGGCGAAGGCATGAGCGCCGTCCCCGTGGTCGCCCCACGGGCCGCCACCACCCCCGACCGTGACCGACCGAAGGGCCGCAGCGGCCAGGCGATCCAGGGCGGGAACCCGCTCGTCTACGCGATCGCGCTCGTCGTCGTCGCGCTCACCGTCGGGCCCGTGCTGTACGGCGTGCTGGGCGGGTTCCGCACCAACGCGCAGCTCGCCGAGTCACCCGCCGCCCTGCCCGACCCGTGGGTGCTCACCAACTACACGGGCGTGCTGACGAACCCGAGCTTCTGGAAGTACGCGCTCAACAGCACGGCCATCGCGGTCCTCACGACGGCGATCGTCGTCGTCTTCGGGGTCATGGCGGCCTACCCGCTGGCCCGGTACCGGTTCCGCTGGCGCGAGCCGCTGTTCCTCGTGTTCGTCATGGGCCTGCTGTTCCCGGCGACCGTCGCGATCATCCCGCTGTTCATCCTCATCACGCGCGACCTGCACCTGGGCAACACGTGGTGGGGCGTGGCACTGCCGCAGGCCGCGTTCGCGCTGCCGGTGACGGTCGTCATCCTGCGGCCGTTCCTCATGGCGATCCCGAACGAGCTCGAGGAGGCCGCGCTGCTCGACGGCGCGTCCCGCATCGGCTTCTTCTGGCGGATCCTGCTGCCGCTGTCCGGCCCGGGCATGGTCACCGTCGGCGTGCTCGCGTTCGTCGGCTCGTGGAACGCGTACCTGCTGCCCCTGCTCCTGCTGCAGAGCGACATGAAGACGCTGCCGCTCGGCGTCGCGGACTTCTCCTCCGAGCACTCGGCGGACACCGCAGGCGTCTTCGCGTTCACGACCCTCGCGATGATCCCCGCGCTCGTGTTCTTCCTCGCCATGCAGCGGCGGATCGTCAACGGCCTGCAGGGCGCGGTCAAGGGCTGACGCCCGGCACCGGCCAGCGCCGGCGGGGTCGCGCCCGCCACCCGAACCACTGCACCACGTGAGAAGGAGTGGATCCGTGACGGATCTCCAGGTGTCGAGCCCGACCGGGGTCGACCAGCGCGTGCAGGACCTGCTCGCGCGCATGACCCTCGAGGAGAAGCTCGCGCAGGTCGTCGGCTTCTGGGAGAAGTCCGACGGCGAGGCCGTGGCGCCCCTGCAGGGCGAGTTCACGGCCGAGCGGACGCTCGACGAGGCCGCGCAGCACGGCCTCGGGCACCTCACCCGCGTGTACGGCACGCGGCCCGTCGACCCGGTGTCGCGTGCCCGCTGGCTGTGGGGCTTCCAGCGCCGCCTCGTCCGCGAGACCCGACTGGGCATCCCGGCGCTCGTCCACGAGGAGTGCCTCACGGGGCTCTCCGCGTGGCGGGCGGCGACGTTCCCGACCCCGCTCGCGTGGGGCGCGTCGTTCGACCCCGAGCTCGTGACCCGCATGGGCGAGGTCATCGGGGAGTCGATGCGGGCGCTCGGCGTGCACCAGGGCCTCGCGCCCGTGCTCGACGTGGTGCGCGACCCCCGCTGGGGCCGCGTCGACGAGTGCATCGGCGAGGACCCGTACCTCGTCGGCACGCTCGGCACGTCCTACGTCCGGGGCCTGCAGTCGACGGGCGTGCACGCCACGCTCAAGCACTTCGTCGGGTACTCGGCGTCGCAGTCGGGCCGCAACTTCGGGCCCGTGCACGCCGGCCCGCGCGAGATCGCCGACGTGCTCCTCCCGCCGTTCGAGATGGCGGTCCGCGACGGCGGCGTCCGGTCGGTCATGCACTCGTACGCCGAGATCGACGGGGTGCCCGTCGCGGCCGACCCCGCGCTGCTCACGGGCGTGCTGCGCGACCGGTGGGGCTTCGACGGCACCGTCGTCGCCGACTACTTCGGCGTCGCGTTCCTGCACCTCCTGCACCACGTCGCGGGCGACCTCGGCGAGGCCGCGGGCCTCGCGCTCGCCGCGGGCGTCGACATCGAGCTCCCGACGGGCGACGCCTACACGGAGCCGCTCGCGGCCGCCGTGCGGGCCGGGAAGGTCGACGAGGCGCTCGTCGACCGGGCCGTCACGCGCGCGCTCACGCAGAAGGCCGAGCTCGGGCTGCTCGACGCGACGTTCGACGACGAGCCGCCCACGGCCGTCGACCTCGACAGCGCGGAGCACCGCCGGGTCGCGGCGCAGCTCGCCGAGGAGTCGGTCGTGCTGCTCACCAACGACGGCACCCTGCCGCTGCGGGCCGGGGTCCGTGTCGCCGTGATCGGCCCCAACGCCGACCGGCCCGAGGCGATGTTCGGCTGCTACTCGTTCGTCAACCACGTCCTGCCGCACCACCCGGAGGTCGGCGTCGGCATCGACGTCCCGACGGTCCGGCACGCGCTCGCCGCCGAGCTGCTCGGCTCGAGCGTCGTCGCGGCGCGCGGGTGCGCCGTGGACGACGACGACCGCAGCGGGTTCCCCGACGCGGTCCGCGTCGCGACGGAGTCGGACGTCGCGGTGGTCGTCGTCGGCGACCACGCCGGGCTGTTCGGGCGCGGCACCGTCGGCGAGGGCTGCGACCGCGACGACCTGGAGCTGCCCGGCGTGCAGCGCGAGCTCGTCGAGGCCGTCCTCGCGACGGGCACCCCGGTCGTGCTCGTCCTGCTCACGGGCCGCCCGTACGCGATCGGGTGGGCGGTCGAGCGCTGCGCGGCCGTCGTGCAGTCGTTCTTCCCCGGCGAGGAGGGCGGTCCCGCGATCGCCGGCGTCCTGTCCGGGCGGGTCAACCCGTCGGGGCGGCTGCCCGTCAGCCTGCCGCGGTCGGCCGGTGCGCAGCCGTTCTCCTACCTGCACCCGGCCCTGGGCGGGGACGGCGACGTCACGAACCTCGCGTCGCGGCCCGTGCTGCCGTTCGGGCACGGCCTGTCGTACACGTCGTTCACGCACACCGACCTCACGGTCGAGCCGACCGCCACGACCGACGGGCCGCTCGTCGTGACGGTCCGCGTGACCAACACGGGCGAGCGGGGCGGCGACGACGTCGTGCAGCTCTACGGCCGTGACCTCGTCGCGAGCGTGACCCGGCCGGTCGCGCAGCTCCTCGGCTACCAGCGCGTGCACCTCGAGCGCGGGCAGACGGCCGTCGTCGAGCTCGTCGTCCCCGCGACCCGGCTGTCGTTCACGAACCGTGCGGGGGAGCGGGTCGTCGAGCCCGGCGACGTCGACCTGTGGGTCGGCCCGTCGTGCGCGGAGCGCGAGACGCAGGCGCGTGTGACCCTCACGGGCGACGTCCACCGCATCACCGCCGACGACCCGCGCTGGACGGCGACCGTGGTCCGCTGACCGACCGCCGCCGGCTCGTGCCGGGCGTCCACCCGCCCCGGCGCCGACGACGGCCGATCACAGGTCGGACGTGCGTCCGACCTGGCCGGACGGCGACGTAGTGTGACGGGGCGCTGCCTGCTGGGCGGCGCCCCGTCGCGCCGGTGACGCTCTGCCGCGCGACGTCGCACCACGAAGCCCTCCGGTGAAGGAGACCCACGATGAGCCGTCCCCTGCGCTCTCGTACCTCGACCCACGGCCGCAACATGGCCGGCGCCCGCGCGCTGTGGCGTGCGACGGGCATGACGACCGAGGACTTCGGCAAGCCGATCATCGCGATCGCGAACTCGTACACGCAGTTCGTCCCGGGCCACGTGCACCTCAAGGACATGGGCGACCTCGTCGCGTCGGCCGTGCGCGAGGCGGGCGGCGTCGCCAAGGAGTTCAACACCATCGCGGTCGACGACGGCATCGCGATGGGCCACGGCGGGATGCTCTACTCCCTGCCCAGCCGCGACCTCATCGCCGACTCGGTCGAGTACATGGTCAACGCGCACTGCGCCGACGCGATCGTCTGCATCTCCAACTGCGACAAGATCACGCCCGGCATGCTCAACGCGGCGCTGCGGCTCAACATCCCGGTGATCTTCGTGTCGGGCGGGCCGATGGAGGCCGGCAAGGCCGTGATCGCCGACGGCGTCGCGAAGACGCACCTCAACCTCATCAACGCGATCAACTACTCCGCGGACGACAACGTCTCCGACGACGCGCTCGGCCGCGTCGAGGAGAACGCGTGCCCCACGTGCGGCTCGTGCTCCGGCATGTTCACCGCGAACTCGATGAACTGCCTCACCGAGGCGCTCGGCCTGTCGCTGCCCGGCAACGGCTCGACGCTCGCCACGCACACCGCGCGCCGCGAGCTGTTCCTCGAGGCCGGCCGCACGATCGTCGACCTGGCCCGCCGGTACTACGACGACGAGGACGACAGCGTCGCCCCGCGCTCGATCGCCAACCGCGCCGCGTTCTCCAACGCGATGACGCTCGACGTCGCCATGGGCGGCTCGACGAACACCGTGCTGCACATCCTGGCCGCCGCGCAGGAGGCCGAGCTCGACTTCACGCTCGCCGACATCGACGCGATCAGCCGCCGCGTGCCGTGCCTGTCGAAGGTCGCGCCGAACCACCCCGACTTCCACATGGAGGACGTGCACCGCGCCGGCGGGATCCCCGCGCTGCTCGGCGAGCTCGACCGCGGCGGGCTGCTCGACCACGACGTCACCTCCGTGCACACCCCGACGCTGCGCGCGTGGCTCGACGACTGGGACATCCGCGGGGGCGCCGCGACGGAGCGCGCCCGCGCCCTGTTCCACGCCGCCCCCGGCGGCGTCCGCACGACGCAGGCCTTCTCGACGTCGAACGTCTGGGAGTCGCTCGACACCGACGCCGCGAACGGCTGCATCCGCGACGTGGCGCACGCCTACACCGTCGAGGGCGGCCTCGCCGTCCTGCGCGGCAACCTCGCCGAGGACGGCGCGATCATCAAGACCGCCGGCATCGACCCGGAGCTCTTCCACTTCGTCGGCACCGCGCTGGTCTGCGAGTCGCAGGACGAGGCCGTCGACAAGATCCTCCGCAAGGAGGTCAAGCCCGGCCACGTCGTCGTCGTCCGCTACGAGGGCCCCTCGGGCGGCCCTGGCATGCAGGAGATGCTCTACCCGACGTCGTTCATCAAGGGCCGCGGCCTCGGCAAGGTGTGCGCGCTCATCACCGACGGCCGCTTCTCCGGCGGGTCGTCCGGCATCTCCGTCGGCCACGTCTCCCCGGAGGCGTCGGCCGGCGGCGCGATCGGCCTCATCGAGGACGGCGACGAGATCGAGATCGACGTCGAGACGCGGCTCATCCGCATCAACGTCCCCGACGCCGTGCTCGCCGAGCGCCGCGCCAAGATGGAGGCGTCGGAGAACCCGTGGCAGCCGCTCAACCGCGACCGCTACGTCTCGCCGGCCCTGCAGGCGTACGCCGCGATGGCGACCTCCGCCGACCGCGGCGCGGTCCGCGACGTGAGCCGCCTCCGCCGCGCCTGACGCTCGGCACCCGGCCCTGCCGTGCGGTGCGGGACGCTCGGAGCGTGACCGCACTCGAGCTCTCGCCCCGCTGGTCGGGGTACGAGGACAGGTCGGACGCCACCGAGCGCTGGCGGGCGCGCGTCCTCACCGAGCTCGGGACCGAGATGGCGCCCGAGCACGAGCTCTTCGGCCGGGTCGCGCACGTCGAGGCGTTCTTCGAGGCGTCCGACGACGTCCTCGTGCGGCTGCGGGAGGTGACGGAGCAGCAGTGCGAACCGTGCTCCGACGTGCCTCGGCCCGACGGACCTCGGAGTGGCGACGCTGCCCCCTCGCTCGTCGACCTGCTGCGCGCCGACGACGACATCGAGTTCGAGCCGCCTCGGGCTCCGGTCCGGCCGCGCGGCTGGGAGGTCTGACCGGCGGCGAGCCGGATGCCGGGGCGGTCGGGTCTGCCTAGTCTCGGGGCATGACGACGACGCAGGACGGGACGGCCGGGGTCGACATCAAGCCGCGGTCGCGGCAGGTCACGGACGGGCTGGAGGCGACGGCGTCCCGCGGGATGCTGCGCGCCGTCGGGATGGGCGACGAGGACTTCGCGAAGCCGCAGGTCGGCGTCGCGTCGTCCTGGAACGAGATCACGCCGTGCAACCTGTCGCTCGACCGCCTGGCGAAGGCGGTCAAGGACGGGGTGCACGCCGGTGGGGGGTACCCGCTGGAGTTCGGCACGATCTCGGTGTCGGACGGCATCTCGATGGGCCACGAGGGCATGCACTTCTCCCTCGTGAGCCGCGACATCATCGCGGACTCGGTCGAGACGGTGATGATGGCGGAGCGGCTCGACGGGTCGGTGCTGCTCGCGGGCTGCGACAAGAGCCTGCCCGGGATGCTCATGGCGGCGGCGCGCCTCGACCTCGCGAGCGTGTTCCTCTACGCGGGCTCGATCATGCCGGGCTGGGTCAAGCTCTCGGACGGCACCGAGAAGGACGTGACGATCATCGACGCGTTCGAGGCCGTCGGGGCGTGCGCGCGCGGTCTCATGAGCCCCGAGGACGTCGACCGGATCGAGCGCGCGATCTGCCCGGGCGAGGGCGCGTGCGGCGGCATGTACACCGCGAACACCATGGCGTCGGTCGCGGAGGCGATCGGGATGTCGCTGCCGGGGTCGGCGGCCCCGCCGTCGGCCGACCGGCGGCGTGACCAGTTCGCGCGCCGGTCCGGCGAGGCCGTGGTGGAGCTGCTGCGGCGCGGCATCACGGCGCGCCAGATCATGACGAAGGAGGCGTTCGAGAACGCGATCGCCGTCGTCATGGCGTTCGGCGGCTCGACGAACGCCGTCCTGCACCTGCTGGCCATCGCGCACGAGGCCGAGGTCGACCTCACGCTCGACGACTTCAGCCGCGTCGCCGCGCGCGTGCCGCACCTCGGCGACCTCAAGCCGTTCGGGCGGTACGTCATGAACGACGTCGACCGCATCGGCGGCGTGCCGGTCGTCATGAAGGCGCTGCTCGACGCGGGCCTGCTGCACGGCGACTGCCTCACGGTCACCGGGCGGACGGTCGCGGAGAACCTGGCCGACATCGCGCCGCCCGACCCGGACGGCAAGATCCTGCGGGCGCTCGACAACCCGATCCACCGCACGGGCGGGATCACGATCCTGCACGGGTCGCTCGCCCCCGAGGGGGCGGTCGTCAAGTCCGCCGGGTTCGACTCGGACGTGTTCGAGGGGACCGCACGCGTCTTCGAGCGGGAGCGCGCGGCGCTCGACGCCCTGGAGGACGGCACGATCCAGGCAGGTGACGTCGTCGTCATCCGGTACGAGGGCCCGAAGGGTGGCCCGGGCATGCGCGAGATGCTCGCGATCACCGGGGCGATCAAGGGGGCGGGGCTGGGCAAGGACGTCCTGCTCGTCACCGACGGCCGCTTCTCCGGCGGGACGACCGGCCTGTGCGTCGGGCACATCGCGCCCGAGGCCGTCGACGCGGGGCCGATCGCGTTCGTGCGGGACGGTGACCGGATCCGTCTGGACGTCGCGCACGCGACGCTGGACCTGCTGGTCGACGACGCGACTCTCGCCGAGCGTGCGGTCGGCTGGACGCCGCTGGCCCCCCGCTACACGCGCGGCGTCCTGGGCAAGTACCAGAAGCTCGTGCAGTCGGCGTCGAAGGGCGCGGTGCTGGGGTAGCGCTAGCGCACCGGCCGGCCCCGGTGCCCGGTCGGCCCCGGTGCCCGGCCGGCCCCGGTGCCCGGTCGGCCCTGGTGCCCGGTCCGCCCCGGCCGTGTGGAAGGTGTGTCGCGCAGACCGCGACACACCTTCCACG
>NZ_BIMR01000172.1 GCF_004306155.1 Cellulomonas biazotea | reverse complement strand
GGGCGGCCGACGCCGCGGTCCCCGCCGGAGCGGGTCCGGACCCGCCCTCGGCGTCGAGCCCGTCGTCGGCAGCGGCGCCGTTCGACCGCTCCTCGCGCTCCTCGCGGTCGGCACGCAGCACGGTGATCGCCGCCTCGAAGTCCTCGAGGGAGTCGAAGGCCTGGTAGACGCTCGCGAACCGCAGGTAGGCGACCTCGTCGAGCTCGCGCAGCGGCCCGAGGATGGCGAGGCCGATCTCGTACGCGTCGATCTCGGCGGAGCCGGACGAGCGGAGGGTCTCCTCGACCCGCTGGGCGAGCACCGCGAGGTCGTCCTCGCTCACCGGACGTCCCTGGCACGCCTTGCGCACGCCGTTGGCGATCTTCTCCCGGCTGAACGGCTCGGTCACGCCCGACCTCTTGACGACCGACAGGCTCGCGGTCTCGACGGTCGTGAACCGCCGGTTGCACTGCGGGCACTGCCGCCGGCGTCGGATCGACGACCCGTCGTCCGAGGTGCGCGAGTCGACGACCCGCGAGTCGGGGTGTCGGCAGAACGGACAGTGCACCGCGATCTCCTCGATGTCACGGACGGCGACGTCCGCGCCCCCGTCGTTGGTCGTCCCGGCGACGCTAGGACACGCCGGTACGGGCGGGCAAGGCGCCCCGCGGGACGGATCGGACCGATCGGCGGAGTGACCCCCGCCAGAGGGGCCGGCCGCCGGGAAGGAACCCGACCTGCCGCGCGCTCGTGCCGCGTGCACGGGGGTGGCCGCTCTCGGCGACCACCCCCGCGGGGACGCCCCCGTCCCAGGTCACGGACCGACTCGCCTCGGTCCGGCGCGGTGCTGCGGCACGCCTCCGTCGCGGACGACGGGTGCGGCCACACCTCGACGAGCCCCCCAGCCCGTCTGATGAGGTAAGGCTAACCTACGCAATGCCTCGGCCGTCGTCAACGCGGTCCATCTGGTGGCGGTACACCATCCCCGAGCGCACCGCCACCAGGTCCGCGCACCGGCGAGAGGCCGAGGCACGAACGACGAGCGGGCACCGCCGGTCCGACGGGCACGCGTGCACGACCGGCCACAGCCCGCGATGCAGGACCGGGAGCGCTCACCGCGCGGGCAGCACGATCGTCTGACCCGCCATGAGGCCCGCGCTCGGCAGACCGTTGAGCCGCACCAGCTCGATCACGACGTCACGCACGTCGTCGCCCGGGGCCGCGACACGCTCGGCGAGCGCCCACAGGGTCTCGCCCTCGACCACGACGTGCCGGACGACCTCGACACCGCCCGACACCGGGGCGTCGGCCACCGCCCGCGCGGCGACCATCGACACGCCGAGCGAGAGCAGCAGCCCCAGCGCGACGACCACGACGCGCCCACGGGTCGTCAGGCGGAGCGGAGCCTGCTCGCGCGACGCCGAGCGCCCGGAACCGGCGACGGACGCCGACTCCGTCGACACCGCGGTCCGGACCGGCGCCCGCCGCGCCTCCGCCCCGACGGGCGTCGGGCGGGCGCTCCGCGCAACCGGGGCGGGACGAGCGGCGGAGACCGGTCGGGCACGCCTCGTGTCCAGGTGCACCACGCTCGCGCCCATCGGCGACAGCACCGCTGTGTCCATGTCCGCCTCGCTCTCCGGTCCGACTCTCGGCCCTTCGTCGTTCGAACGGTTGTTCGTCGAACGTCTGTACGATTTCTATCAGGCCGCGCCGACACGTGTCGAGAGAAGATCGAACAGATGTTTGATCTCGCAGCTCGCACTGCCTAGGCTGGCCGTGCAGGGCAAGCGCACCACCGACCTCTGACATCGCCGCGCGGACTCCGCTCGGACGAGGCAGCGGCGGCTGGCGCCACCCGGCACCGAGCACGGCACCGAGCAGGGCGGCGACCGGCCGACGACGTCAGGAGGGCTGCACGTGAGCACCAGCGGGGACACGACCAGGACCGCCGAGCGGGTGGCGACCGTCCACGCGCTCCCGGACGGACCGGACGGAGCCGACGGCCTCACGGCGCGGCAGCGCCTCGTGCTCGACACGATCCGGGCCTCGGTCGAGTCGCGCGGGTACCCGCCGAGCATGCGGGAGATCGGCGAGGCGGTCGGGCTGACCAGCCCGTCGAGCGTCAAGCACCAGCTCACCGTGCTCGAGCGCAAGGGCTACCTGCGGCGCGACCCGAACCGGCCGCGAGCGATCGAGGTCGTGCACCCCGACGACTCCCGCGGCGTCGGCACGTGGACGGCCCCCGACGGCACCCGCACGCCGTTCGCCGCCCCCGGCGCCACCGACGACGAGCGCATCCCCAGCCCGTCCTACGTCCCGGTGGTCGGCCGGATCGCCGCCGGCGGGCCGATCCTCGCCGAGCAGGTCGTCGAGGACGTCTTCCCGCTCCCCCGCCAGCTCGTGGGCGACGGCGACCTCTTCCTGCTGCGGGTCGCGGGCGACTCCATGGTCGACGCGGCGATCTGCGACGGCGACTGGGTCGTCGTGCGCCGCCAGCCGGTCGCGGAGAACGGGGAGATCGTCGCCGCGATGATCGACGGCGAGGCGACGGTCAAGACGCTGCGCCGCTCCGACGGCCACGTCTGGCTCATGCCGCACAACGCCGCCTACTCCCCCATCCAGGGCGACGAGGCGACCATCCTCGGCCGGGTTGTCTCGGTCCTGCGAAGCCTCTGACCAGCACAATCCCCGACCTGCGCGATCTCTGTCCTGCACACCCTCCGTCCTGCGCAGTCCCTGACCAGCGCAGTGGCCGACCTGCGCAGCCCCTGACCTGCGTGGCCTCCGACCTGCGCCGCCTCTGACCCGGCGGCGCGCGGGCCACGCGGCCGGTGTCCGCGCGGGCCGGTCCCGCGGG
>NZ_BIMR01000171.1 GCF_004306155.1 Cellulomonas biazotea | reverse complement strand
GGCCCGCGCACTGCGCGACGCCGGGGTCGTGCCGACCCTCGTGCCGCGCGGCGAGTCGACGGCCCGGGCACTCGTGGCGGCCTGGCCGGCCCTCCCCAGGACCACCCGGACCACGGCAGGCGCGGGCGCGGGCACCGGAGCCGCAACCCGGCCCGACCCGTCCGGCGACGGGCACGCAGCCGCCGCGACGCGCGTCCTGTTCCCGCGCGGCGACCTCGCCGCGACGACCCTCGCCGACGGCCTGCGCGCCCGCGGGTGGCAGGTCGACGACGTCGTCACGTACCGCACGGTCCCCGCGTCCCCGCCGTCCGACGAGGTCCGGGCCGCCTGGGCCGACGGGTCGGTGCACGCCGCGCTCCTGACCTCGGCGAGCACCGTGCGCGAGCTCGTCGCGCAGCTCGGCCCGCCCCCGCCGTCGACCCTCCTCGTGGCGATCGGCCCGACGACGGCGGCCGAGGCGCACCGGCTCGACCTGCCGCTCGCCGCGGTCGCGACCGAGCAGACGATGGCGGGCCTGGTCGCCGCGCTCACGTCCGCCGCCGCGGACGCCCCGACCCCCACCTCGCCCCCCGCCCCCGAGGAGTCCGCGTGACCGCCGTCCCCCCGCCCCACCCCGGCCGCGTCCGCCCGCGCCGCCTGCGCGCGACCCCCGCGATGCGCCGCCTGACCGCCGAGACGCGCCTGCACCCGGCCGAGCTCGTGCTGCCGCTGTTCGTCCGCGAGGGCCTGACCGAGTCGCGGCCCATCGCGTCGATGCCGGGCGTCCGGCAGCACACGCGGGACTCGCTCAAGGGCGCGGTGAGCGAGGCCGCCGCGGCCGGCCTGGGCGGCGTCATGCTGTTCGCCGTCCCGGAGGTCCGCGACGCGACGGGCACGCAGGCGACGGCCCCCGACGGGATCCTCAACCTGGCGATCGCCGACGCGGTCGCGGAGGTCGGCGACGCGCTCGTCGTGCAGGCCGACCTCTGCCTCGACGAGTTCACCGA
Source organism: Cellulomonas biazotea (assembly GCF_004306155.1). Taxonomy (GTDB): domain Bacteria; phylum Actinomycetota; class Actinomycetes; order Actinomycetales; family Cellulomonadaceae; genus Cellulomonas; species Cellulomonas biazotea. Next base: position 2,068 of record NZ_BIMR01000171.1, on the reverse strand, counting down.
CCACGGCCACTGCGGGGTCCTCACACCCACGGGTGCGGTCGACAACGACGCGACCCTCGTCCGGTACGCGGAGATGGCGCTCGCGCAGGCGGCGGCGGGGGCTCACCTGGTCGGCCTCAGCGGCATGATGGACGGCCAGGTCGGCGTCGTGCGGGACGCCCTGGACACGGCCGGGCACGACCAGGTCGCCGTGCTCGCGTACGCCGCGAAGTACGCGTCGGCGTTCTACGGGCCGTTCCGGGACGCCGTCGAGTCGCAGCTCGAGGGCGACCGGCGGACCTACCAGATGGACCCGGCGAACCGTCGGGAGGCGGCCCGCGAGGTCGCGATCGACATCGCCGAGGGCGCGGACGTCGTCATGGTGAAGCCCGCGATGTCCTACCTGGACGTGCTGGCGGACGTGGCGGCGACGTCGACGGTTCCGGTCAGCGCCTACCAGGTGTCGGGCGAATACGCGATGATCGAGGCCGCCGCCGCGCAGGGATGGATCCAGCGCGAACGGGCGATCCTGGAGTCCGTGCTCAGCATCCGTCGTGCGGGTGCCGATCACGTGCTCACGTACTTCGCGACGGAGCTGGCCGGGTGGCTGGCGGAGGAGAAGTGATGAGCCGGTACGGCAGCAGCGAGGCGCCGGTCGTCGGCGGACGCACGAGCGCGGAGACGTTCGCGCACGCGCAGGTGGTCATCCCCGGCGGGGTGAACTCCCCGGTGCGCGCCTTCGGCGCCGTCGGCGGCACGCCGCCGTTCGTGGCGTCGGGCAGCGGCCCGTACGTGACGGACGTCGACGGTCACGAGTACGTCGACCTCGTCGGCTCGTGGGGCCCGGCGCTGCTCGGCCACGCGCACCCGGAGGTCGTCGAGGCCGTGCAGGCCGCGGCCGCCCGCGGGCTCGGCTTCGGCGCGCCGACCGTCACCGAGGTCGACCTCGTCGACGAGATCCGCTCGCGCGTCCCCGCCGCGGAGATGGTGCGGCTGGTGTCGACCGGCACCGAGGCCACGATGACGGCGCTGCGCCTCGCGCGCGCCTACACGGGCCGCGACCTCGTCGTGAAGTTCGCGGGCTGCTACCACGGCCACGTCGACGCGCTGCTGGCGTCCGCAGGATCGGGCGTCGCGACGCTCGCGCTGCCCGACTCGGCGGGCGTGTCCACCGCCGTCGCGGCCGAGACGGTCGTCGTGCCGTACAACGACCTCGACGCGCTCGGCGAGGTCTTCGCGACGCACGGCGACCGCATCGCCGCGGTCATCACGGAGGCCGCGCCCGCCAACATGGGCGTCGTGCCGCCCGGACCGGGCTTCAACGCCGAGCTGCGCCGCCTGACGCTGGAGCACGGCGCGCTGCTCATCCAGGACGAGGTGCTCACGGGCTTCCGGGTCGGGTTCTCCGGCTGGTGGGGCCTGGAGGGCCTGCGTGAGGGCTGGGCCGCGGACCTGTTCACGTTCGGCAAGGTCATCGGCGGCGGTCTGCCCGTCGCGGCGGTCGGCGGTCGCCGGGACGTCATGCGTCAGCTCGCGCCCGTGGGTCCCGTCTACCAGGCGGGCACGCTGTCGGGGAACCCCGTGGCGACGGCCGCGGGCCTGACGACGCTGCGCCTGGCCGACTCCTCGGTGTACGCGCGGATCGACGCGGTCGCGGCGACGCTGCGCACCGCGCTGTCGTCGGCGCTGGGCGAGGAGAGCGTGCCGCACAGCGTGCAGTGGGCGGGCAGCCTGTTCAGCACGATGTTCGGCCCTGGTGCCGCGCAGGACGGCGTCCGCGACTACGCAGCGGTGCAGGCCACGGAGTCGTGGCGGTACGCGCCGTTCCACCGCTCGCTGCTGGAGCAGGGCGTGTACGCCCCGCCGTCGCCGTTCGAGGCGTGGTTCGTCAGTGCCGCGCACGACGACGCCGCGGTCGACCGCGTCCTGGCGGCACTGCCCGCGGCGGCCCGCGCGGCCGCGCACGCGAGCGCCCCGACCGCCTGACCCCGGCGCCGGGACGTCACCCCGGCCATGCGGCACGAGCACGAACGACGCCCGCGGCCCCCGTCCTCGACGGGGAGCCGCGGGCGTCGGTGCGCGTCCGGGC
>NZ_BIMR01000170.1 GCF_004306155.1 Cellulomonas biazotea | reverse complement strand
CGAGGTCGACCTCGGCGGACAGCGCCCGCGTGCCGACGTCGTGCAGTGCGAGGTCGAAGCGGGTGACGACGCCGAAGTTGCCGCCGCCTCCGCGCAGCGCCCAGAACAGGTCGGGGTTCTCCTGCGCGGTCGCCCGGACCAGGTCGCCGTCGGCGGTGACGACCTCGTACCCGAGCGCGTTGTCGCAGGTCAGGCCGACGGCGCGGGCGAGCCACCCGACCCCGCCGCCGAGCGCGAGCCCGCCGATGCCGGTGTGCGACACGATGCCGGCGGTCGTCGCGAGCCCGTACGGCTGCGTCGCGGCGTCGAGCGAGCCGAGCAGCGCCCCGCCCTGGACGTGCGCGGTGCGCGCGCCGGGGTCGACGGTGACGCCGCGCATGCGGGACAGGTCGATCATCAGGCCGTCGTCGGGGACGGCGTGGCCGACGGCGCTGTGGCCGCCGCAGCGGATGCCGAGCGGCAGGCCGAGGTCGCGGGAGACGCGGACGGCGGTGCGGACGTCGGCCGGCCCGGCGCAGCGCACGACGTACCGGGGTCGGCGGTCGACGGTGCCGTTCCAGACCGCGCGGGCCTCGTCGTACCCGGGTGAGCCGGGGACGAGGACGTCGCCGTCGAACAGGGCGGGCAGTGCTCCGGCCTCGGGCATGCCTCCGACTCTGGCCGTCGCGGTGCGTCGTGGCAACGGAGTTCCCGTCGACCTGCGCACGATCCGCGCCAGGTCCGCGCCCGGTCCGCGCCCGGTCCGCTCCCGGTCCGCTCCCGGGGAGCGCGTCAGACCTCGTCGCGGGTCATGTCGCCGGTGGCCGGGTCGGCGCCCGTCGGGCCGTAGCGCAGCGCGACGACACCCTCGCTGCCCGCGGCGGGCGGGGCGAGCAGCGTGAGGCCGGACGGGCGGACGCCGTCGGGGAACACCTTCTTGCCCTGGCCGAGCAGCACGGGGTGGACCCACAGCGTGAGGACGTCGAACAGCCGCTCGGCGAGCAGGGTCTGGACGAGGTCGACGCTGCCGATGACGTGCGTGCTCTCGTGCCGGTCGCGGACCGCCGTCACCTCGGCGACGAGGTCGGGGCCGAGCAGCGTGGACCCGGCCCAGCTCAGGTCGGGCGTGCCGCGGCTCGCGACGTACTTGGGCACGGCGTTGAGCCGGCGGCCGATGTCGTTCGCGTGCTGCGGCCAGTACGCGGCGAAGATGTCGTAGGTCCGGCGGCCGAGCAGCAGGGCGTCCATGGCGGCGATGCCGGCGCTGACCTCGCGGCCGACGAGGTCGTCGGGGAACGGCGCCTGCCAGCCGCCGAACGGGAAGCCGCCGGACGGGTCCTCGTCGGGGCCGCCGGGCGCCTGCGCGACGCCGTCGAGGGTGACGAACAGGTCGATGAGCAGGCGGCCCATGGCTCTCCTCGGCGGGTGCGCGGTCGGCACGACGGTCCGAGCGTAGACCGGCCGCGCACGAGCGGCCCGGGCGGGGGCAACGCTGCCCGGGGCCCCAGGAAGTCCGCCCGCGAAGTCGCTGTGGGCCGGGCGTCGCTCGTGGTTGGGTGCAGTCAGCGGTCAGAGGCGACCGACCGAGACGGAGGCACCCGCATGCAGACCGGTCCGAGCCACGGCCTTCCCCCGGGCTTCCTGTTCGGTGCCAGCACGGCGTCGTACCAGATCGAGGGCGCCACCACGGAGGACGGCAGGGGCCCGAGCATCTGGGACACGTTCACCGCGGAGCCCGGCCGGGTCGTCGACGGCAGCAGCGGCGCGGTGACGTGCGACCACTACCACCGCTGGCCGGAGGACGTCGCGCTGCTGCGCCGCCTGGGCGTGGACGGGTACCGGTTCTCGATCGCGTGGCCGCGCATCCAGCCGACGGGCAGCGGCCCGGCGAACCAGGCGGGTCTCGACTTCTACGACCGGCTCGTCGACGCGCTGCTGGAGGCCGGGATCGCGCCGATGGCGACGCTGTACCACTGGGACCTGCCGCAGGCGCTCGAGGACGGCGGCGGCTGGCTCGACCGTGGCACGGCGTCCCGGTTCGCGGAGTACGCGGCGATCATGGGTGACCTGCTGGGCGACCGGGTCGCGCACTGGTGCCCGGTGAACGAGCCGAACGTCGTCACGCTCAACGGCTACGGCGAGGGGTCCCTCGCGCCGGGCAAGGCCCTGGAGTTCGGCGCCCTGCCGGTCGCGCACCACCTGCTGCTGGGCCACGGTCTGGCGGTCCAGGCGCTGCGGGCCGCGGGTGCGCGACAGGTCGGGACGGCGACGAACCACGCGCCGGTCCTGCCGCTGTCGGGCAGCGAGGCCGACGTCACGGCCGCGTCGCTGTTCGACGCGCTGTGGAACCGGCTGTTCGCCGACCCGGTGCTGCTGGGCCGCTACCCCGACGGCATCGCGGACGCCATGCCCGGCCCGGTCGCCGAGGACCTGCTGACCATCGCGCAGCCGCTCGACTTCTACGGGCTCAACTACTACAACCCGCAGGGCGTCCGCGCGGCACCCGAGGGGTCGCCCGTCCCGTTCGACGTCGCCGCGGTGCCCGGCTACCCGACGACGGACTTCGGCTGGCCGGTCGCGCCGTCGGGGCTCACCGACCTGCTCGTCGAGATGACGGAGCGGTACCCGCAGATCCCGCCGATCCTGATCACGGAGAACGGCTGCTCGTACGGCATGGGACCAGACGCGGACGGGGTCGTCGACGACCAGCCGCGGATCGACTACCTCGACTCCCACCTGGGCGCCGTGGCCGACGCGGTCGCGCGCGGCGTCGACGTGCGCGGCTACTACTGCTGGTCCCTGCTGGACAACTTCGAGTGGGCCGACGGCTTCACGCAGCGGTTCGGGCTGGTCCACGTCGACTACGACACGCTCGTGCGGACCCCGAAGCGCTCGTTCGACTGGTACGCCGACGTGATTAGGGCGCACCGCGGGACGACGGCGTGAGCGTCCCGACCCGCCCCGACGTGCGGGCGCTCGCGGAGCCGACCGCCCGGACGTCGCGCGTCTGGGTCGCGTGGCTCGTGCTGGCCAGCATCGGGCTGTGGTCGGGGTTCTTCGGGCCGATCCAGGTGCTGCTCGCGCAGCAGGCCGAGGTCGTCTCCCCCGACCACAAGGAGGCCGTGCTGTCCCTGGTCACCGGGGTCGGCGCGGCCGTGTCGATGGTGCTCAACCCGGTGTGGGGCGCGTTCTCCGACCGGACCGTCCTGCGGGTCGGCCGGCGCCTGCCGTGGGTCGTCGGCGGCGCCGCGGGCGGCGCGGTCGCGATGCTGCTGCTCGCGCGGGCCGACACGGTCCCGGCGATGGTGCTCGCCTGGGCGCTCGCGCAGGCGGGCCTCAACGCGATGCTCGCCGCGATCACGGCCGTCGTCCCCGACCAGGTGCCCGTCCGCGAGCGCGGCGTCGTCGGCGGCGTCCTCGCGATCGCGCAGACCGTGGGCGTCATCGCCGGGTCGGGCGTGGCCGCCGCGACGGGCAGCATCGCCGCCGGCTACCTGACGCTCGCGGCCGTCCTCGTCGTGACGACGCTGCCGTACGCCCTGGACTCGCGTGACATCGCGCTCCCCCGCGAGCTGCGCCCGCCGCTGCGCTGGGGGCCCTTCCTGCGCGGCTTCTGGGTCTCGCCGCGGCAGCACCCCGACTACGGCTGGGCGTGGCTCACCCGGTTCCTCATGAACCTCGGCAACGCCCTGCTGGTCCTCTACCTGCTCTACTACCTGACCGACGCGGTCGGGCTGCCCGACGACCAGGCCGAGGACGCGGTGTTCGTCCTCACCGCCGTCTACGGGGTGTGCACGGTCGTCACCGCCTACGTCGGCGGGCTCTGGTCGGACCGGCTCGGGCGCCGCAAGGTGTTCGTCATCTGGTCGGGGATCGTCACCGCGGTCGCGCTGCAGCTGTTCGCCGTCGTCCCGACGCTCCCCGCGGCCTACGTCGGGGCGGTCGTGCTCGGCATCGGGTTCGGCGCGTACACCGCGGTCGACTTCGCGCTCATCACCGAGGTGCTGCCCGAGGCGAACGACCGCGCGAAGGACCTCGGCGTCATCAACATCGCGAACACGCTGCCGCAGGTGCTCGCGCCCGTCGTCGCGGCGGGCGTCCTGTGGGCGGGGCTCGGCTACCGCGGGCTCTACACGCTCGCGGCGGCCGTCAGCGTGCTCGGGTCCGTCCTGGTGGTCCGCATCCGCAGCGTCGCCTGAGCCGCCCGCACGACCGGGACGTCGGTCCCTGCCGGGTCGGACGGCGTGCGTCGTACGGTGAAGACATGCGCGCGGCCGTGCGTCTCGCTCTGTGCACGACGGCCCTCCTGGGGCTCGCCGGGCCCGCCGTCGCGTTCGCCGCCGCACCCGCACCCGCCGCCGTCGAGGTCCCGATCTGCGAGCAGACGCTGCCCGCCGCGACCGACGGCGTCCTCACGCTCGACACCCCGACCGTCCGGGCGGGTGGCACGGCGCTCGGCGTCCTGACGGGCGTCGCGCAGTGGCCCGCCGGCCTCGTCGGCGGCGGCTCGGGCGAGACGTTCCTCAGCTGCACGCCGTGGACCCCGTCCGGCGTCGCGGAGGTCATGACGACCCCCGCCGCAGGCCTGTTCCTCGTGGACGTGCCCGCGGGCACCCCGGCCGGGACCTACCCCGTGAGCCTCGTCTACTACCAGGGGTCGCAGCAGACGTCCGGCGCCGACGGCACGCTCGTGCGGCTCGGCACGACCCTGACGGTCACGACCGCGCCGGTCGCCGTGCCGTCGGTCGGCGCCGCGTGCTCGATCCCTGGCGCACCGGCGGCGTCCGGGCAGCTCGTCACGGTGGACACGGTTGCCGCGGGCGGCGTCGTCCGGCTCGGCCTCACCGCCGTCAGCGACCCCCGGATCTACTTCAACGAGTACGACGCGCTGTGGTTCGTCGCCTGCCTCGACGGCGTCGCGACGCCCGTCCTGCAGGACGTCGCGAGCACACCGTTCGACCTGACCGTCCCCGCGGGCACGCCCCCCGGCCCGCACACGATCCGCCTGTGGGGCGCCGGGGGTCTCCAGGTCATGTGGTGGGAGCGGACGGTCGTCGTCACGCCCGCCCCCGCTCCCGACCCGAACGGTCTCGCGATCACGGGCACGTCCACGGCTGCGGGTGCGACAGCCGCGGCGTTGCTGGCCCTCGGCGGCGTCGCGCTGGTCCTCGTGCGTCGTCGCTCCGCGGTGGCGCGGGGGCAGTCGTCGACCGGCGTCCGGACCGGCCACCCGACCGGCGCAGCCTGACGAGCGCGGCCTGACCGGCGACCGTCTGACCGGCGCAGCCTGACCGGCGACCGCCTCAGCCGCCGTCCGCCCTCGCCCCGGGCGAGCCGTCCGAGCCCGTCGACAGGACGTCCTCCCACACGCCCGACGCGTCACCCTGCCCCCACGCGATGCGCGCGGCACCCGACGCCAGGTCGACGTCGAGCGTCGCCCACGCGTCGGGGACGGCCACGCCGCGCCGCGCGATCGTCAGCCGGGACCCGTCGAGCCCGACGTCGGCGGGCCCGTCGAACGCGGGGTGCGCGGTGCGGAACCGGCACAGCCCGAGCAGCGCGGCGACGACGGGACGCCGCAGGTCGGCCGCGATCTCCGCATCCGTGTACCGGTGCCGGTTGATGTCGCGCCCCACGCCGGTCCGCGCGAGCAGGTCGACGTCGTTCCCGCCAGCGAGCGCCCCCACGTAGTAGACCTGCGGGATCCCGGGCGTGAAGAGCTGCACGGCGCGTGCCGCGAGGTAGCGGGCGTCGTCGCGGCCGAGCGCGTCGTAGAACGTCGAGTTCACCTGGTAGAGGTCGAGGTTCGACGCCGCTGCACCGGTCGCCCGCGCGGACGCACCGCCGGTCCGGGCGTGGATGCCCTCGACGAGCTCGTCGATCTGCGCCGGGGTCAGCAGCCCCGGTCGGGGCTCGTCGCCCGGCTCCACGGTCTGGTCCGGGCCGACGTCGATCACCCCGATCCCGTCGTGCGTGTCGAGCACCGTCACCGCGTTCACCGGGCGCTCGCCGAGCCAGCGGACCAGCGCCCGCCCGTCGCCGGTGTACAGGGCGTGCAGCACGAGCGGCGGCAGCGCGAAGTCGTACACCAGGTCCACGGACCGGCCGATCTCGACCTGCCGCCGGTAGTACGAGTGCACCTCGACCAGCACGTCGACCCCGCGGGCTCGCGCCTGCGCGGTGAACTCCTCGATGAACGCGAACGTCTCGGGCGTCATGAAGCTCGTGCTGCCCGGCGTCTTCACCGCGTACCCGACGGCGTCGAGCCGCACCAGCGCGACGTCGGCGGCGGCGACGGCGTCGAGGATCGACGTCAGGTACGCCCGCCCGGCCTCGGACCGCACGTCGATGTCGACCTGCTGCGGCGTGAACGTCGTCCACACGTACCGCTGCCGGTCGCCGAGGCGCACGGGCGTGAACGGCAGCCCGGGGCGCGGCCGGTAGATCCGGGTGAGCTCGTCCTCCGTCGCGCCGTCGGGGAAGACCGACGCCATCGTGAGGAACATCGGCGCCCACGGCGACGCGTCCCCGCGGGCCCGGACGTCCTGGAACGCCGCGGAGTCGGCGGACACGTGGTTGACGATGAGGTCGACGACGACGTCGTGCGTGCGCGCGAGGTCGCGCACGTCGTCCCACGTCCCCAGTCGCGGGTCGACCGCGGTGTGGTCGACGGGGTCGAAGCCCGCGTCGGCACCGTCGAACGGCGTGAAGAACGGCAGGACGTGGACGCCGCCGAACGCCCCGGCGAGCTCGGGCGACCGCAGCAGCCGGGTCAGCCCCGGCAGGTCGCCGCCGAACCGGTCGGCGTAGGCGATGAGCTGGACGGCGTTGCTGAGCGACATCGGTCCTCCTCGGCGGCGGTCCGCGCGGCGGTGGTCCTCATCCTTCCGCGGCCGCCGGTCCCTGACGATCCGAGGCCGCCCGGCGGTCCATGAGCTCCTGGACGTTCACCGGGAGCGTCGTCTCGAAGTCGATGAGCCGCGCCCACGTCGGCCGGACGACGATCCGCACCATCCCGTCGACGTACAGCGAGCGGACCTCCGACTCGAACCCGGCGCGCTGCTCCGCGGTCATCTCGTAGGTCCCGGACATCTGCAGGTACTCGTCGGGGATCCCGTCGACCGGGTCGAGGACCGCCACGCCGCGCAGCAGCAGGACGTGCGGCGGGTGGACCTCGGTGTCGATGGTCAGCGCGACCGCCGGGTGCTGTCGCAGCGCGGCGAGCTTGCGGGCGTTCGTGCTGGTGCACATGACGACCTCGGCGCCGTTCCAGAAGATCCCGATGGGGATCACCCGGGGCGTGCCGTCGGCAGCGACGAACGCCAGCCGCGCCAGGTCACGCCGCAGCAGCTCCTGGCTGAGCGGCCTGCCCAGCACGTCGGCGACGTCCTCCTCCCGCACCGCGACCTCCTCCACCTGGCACCGTCGGCCGACCCGTCCCGCGTCCGATGGTGCGCCCACGGGCGCGCGCCGGCCACCACGGCCGCGGCCTCAGCCGGTGAGCTCCTGGTAGGTCCCGACCAGGGTGACGAACTCCGACCGCAGCCCGTACGGGTCCTCGCCGAGCGCGGCCTGGGCCCGTTCGCGGGCCCGGGCGGGGTCGGCGCCCTCGGCGTGCTCGGAGCGCGTCACCGCGAGCGCGAACTCGACCACCGCGGAGGCGAACCGGAAGTCGGACGAGGGCCGGGTCGTGTACGTGCCGGCGTCGGCGGGGAAGACGACCTCGGTGCTCTCGTTCTGGCCGGGGTGCTTGTAGCGGACGTGCACGGTGAGGAAGTCCGTCGAGTCCCCGGCGTCGACGTCCTGGTAGTCGAGGTCGTCGGCGGACGCCTCGCCGCCCGCGGGGACGAGCTCGTAGAACGCCGTGACCGCGTGACCGGCGCCGACGTCGCCCGCGTCCTTGGTGTCGTCGTCGAACTCCTCGTCCTCCAGGCGGCGGTTGTCGTAGCCCAGGAGCCGGTACTGCGCGACGGTCGCGGGGTTGAGCTCGACCTGCACCTTGAGGTCCTGGGCGACGACGAACATCGTCGAGTCGAACTCGTCCACGAGGACCTTGCGCGCCTCGTCGAGCGTGTCGATGTACGCGTAGTTGCCGTTCCCGTGGTCGGCGATGGCCTCCATGGTGTTGTCCTTGAGGTTGCCCATCCCGAAGCCGAGCACCGAGATGTAGACGCCGGACCGGGCGTGCTCCTCGATGAGGTCGGTGAGCTGCTCCGGGGTGGACGGGCCCACGTTGAAGTCGCCGTCGGTCGCCAGGACGACCCGGTTGTTCCCGCCCTCGACGAAGTTCTTCGTCGCGAGCTCGTACGCGGTCTCCAGGCCGCGCGCACCGCCGGTGGACCCGCCGGCCCGCAGGTCGCGCAGGATCTCGACCAGCTCGCCCCGCCGGTCGCCCGGCACCGAGTCCGCGAGCACCTGCTCGCTGCCGGCGTAGGTGACGATCGAGACGGTGTCGTCCTCGTCGAGCTGCTCGACGAGGAGCTCGAACGAGTCGGCGAGCAGCGGAAGCTTGTTCGGCTCGTCCATCGAGCCGGACACGTCGAGCAGGAAGACGACGTTGTTGCCGCGGCTCGTGGGCTTCGCGGCGGTGGCCTGCACGCCGATCATCGCGAGCTGGTGCCCGGGTGCCCACGGCGCGTCCGCGACCTGCGTCGTGACCGTGAACGGGTCCTCCGCACTCGGGTCGGGCGTCGGGTAGTCGTAGTCGAAGTAGTTGACGAGCTCCTCGATGCGCACGCCCTCCGGCTCGACGCCCTGCCGCAGCTGCCGCCGCAGGTTGCTGTACGACGCGGTGTCGACGTCGGACGCGAACGTGGACAGCGGGCTCGTGCGCACGTCCTGGAACGGCTGCTCCGGCGAGTCGTCGTACTCCTCCTGCGGGTCGGTCGGGACGTCGCGCCATCCCTCCGGGGCGGGCGCGTCCTCGTAGGCGACGTCCGGCGCGTACGAGCCGTCGGACGTGCCGTCGGCGCTGCACGCACCGAGCGTCCCCACGACCGCGACCGCGACCACGCCGGCCGCGAGACGCGTGAGCGTCGTCGTCCGACCCTGCGCGCGAGCACGCCGGCTCGTCACGGGCATTGCCGTCGTCAATGACCAACCGCGCATCAGAGCCTCCATTGTTCGAGGACTGAAGCGTGGCGGCCGGAGATGGGCCGCGACCAGCACGGGAGGGTCACACGAACATCCCGTTCAGGTCACGGTGGCGGCCGTTTCCGAAATGCGGCACCCGCGCGACGACGTCCACGACCAGGGAAGTCACGGCCGTCGGCGGAACACCGAACGCCGTCGCGGCGATTTTCACGGGCGCCCCGCGGTCTTCTTCACACCATATTCACAGTTCTGTATTTCGTCCGTTATCCCGCGACGATCCGGGCCCGCACGGACTCCGTCAAAATGGCCATCAGGGTGCGCGCGAACATCACCGGCGAGCCGGACGGGTCACCACGACGCCCGTGACGCCAGACCGAGCAAGTACTCCTCCCAGAGCCGGCCGGCCGCGGGGCCCCCGCCGCACGTGCCGTCGCTCAGGCCGACCGTCTTGACCCACAGGTCGGCGACGTGCGGCCCGTCGCCGGTCGCCCGCGGCGGCGAGCCGAGGGCCCGGCCCGCCGGGTTGCACCACACGGTCCCCGCGGGCCCGGCCAGGGCACCGTTGCCGTTGCGGGAGGTGTCCACGACGAACGCGGCACCGCCGAGCAACGCCGACAGGTACCGGCCGTAGGCGACCTCGTGCTCGGACCGCTGGAAGTTCGACGTGTTGACCGCGAACCCGGCGCCCCGGTCGACGCCCGCGGCGCGCAGCCGCAGCGCCATGTCCTGCAGGGCGGCCGTGCCCCAGCCGAAGCTGTTGCTGCTCGCCGCGTCGAGGTACACCTCGGCACCCGCCGAGGCCAGCGCCCGCACGGCGTGCTGCAGCATCGCCAGCCGCTCGTCGCGGTCGCCGCACCGCTCGAGGTGCAGCAGCGCGTCGGGCTCGACGACGACGACCGCGCGCGTGCGGGTGAGCCCCGCGGCGACCTGGTCGACCCACGCCCGGTACTCCTGCGCGCTGGGCAGTCCACCCGCCGACAGCCCGCCGCAGTCCCGGTCCGGGATCGCGTACGTCACGAAGACAGGCGTCTGCCCGGCGGCCGCGGCGGTCGCCGCGTAGTTGCGGACCGAGGAGGCGACGGTCGCGGTGGCGTCCTGCGGTCCGAGCCAGCGAGCCGAACCCTGCGAGGCCGCCTTGGTCAGGAGGGCCGCGTCCGCGTCGCGGCCCTGGGCGCGGGCGTCCTGCGCGGCGCGGGCGGCGGCGGACGTCGGGTCGACGTACTGGGGCGCTGCCCGCAGGACCGTCGCGTACGCGCGGTCGTCGGTCGCGGAGCCGCTGCTCGTAGTGGTGCCCGGGCGGGTGCCGCCCAGCGGCGCCGACGCGACGGGCAGCGGCTGCGGCAGGGGCAGCGAGACGACCGTCGGGACCCGCTCGGCGGGCGTGTCGGGGGTCGACCACACCCACGCGTGCGTGGCCGAGATCAGGTACGCCCGCCCGTGGTCCTTGACGACGAGCCGCGCGCCGGGCGACGTCGTGCCGGTCGACCACAGGACCGACCCGTCCGGCGCCACGACCTGCAGGTCGCCCGAGGGTGTGACGGTGGCGTGCGCACCCGCGCGCGCCGACGGCGACTGCCACACCGTCCGGTCGGCGACGGTCAGCGTGAGCACGCCGTCGGTGCCCATCGTCAGCCGGGTCGTGCCGTCGGGGCTCGCCACGGACTCGCGCGCCAGCAGCAGCCCCCCCGAGAGCACCCGGTCGGTGCCGGTCGTGCGCGACGTCGGCCCGGGCACGCTCGCACTCTTCCACGCGACGGTCCCCGCGGTGCTGATCGTGTAGAGGACGCCGTCGGGCTTGAGCACCGTCCGCGCACCCGGCGACGCCGTCGCCGACGACCACAGCACCGCGTCGGTCCGTGAGCGGACCTCCAGGGCGCCGCCGGGCTGCTGCACGAGCAGCGCCCCCGGGTTGCCGGTGGTGCCGGTGTGCCACAGGACGCGCCCCGCCAGGGACAGGGTCACGTCGCCGTCCGCCCCGACGGTCAGCGTGTGGTCGCTGCCGACCGCGCGCAGGGTCGCGCCGGCCACCAGCGTCTGCCCGCTGAGCAACCGGTCGGCCACGTCCTGCGCGGCTGCCGGGAGCGGAGTCGTCAGGGACAGCGTGACCGCGACCGCAGAGAGCAGGCGGACGGCGACCGCGAGGGTGCGGCCGGCTCGACGGGTCGAACGGGACGGGGACGACGGGTGCATGGCCGAGCTCCTGCCAGGTGGGTTCGCCGTGCGTATCGACCGCCGGGCGACGACGTTGAGCAGCGCCGACGGACGTCACCGGACCGGCCGCGCACCCCGCACCGCAGGTCCGGCGGACAAACGTCGGACCCGTGGGTGAACCGGGCGCTACCGTGCGCGCGCGTGGCCGGACACGTCCCGCTCCCGGGCGCGGCCCGCCGAGGCCGCGACCCCTCACCCGACTACGCGGGCCCCGTCACCGACCCGTCGAGCACCGACCCCCGCAGCTCCGGGTAGTCGGTCGCCACCGCGCAGTACGCCGTCGTCGCCCCCGCCGCCCAGTCGTCCGGGTGCGGGAAGCTCACGTCCGTCCAGACGACCCACTCGTCCAGCAGGCCCGGCGCCGCACGCTCGATCAGCGCCGTGCACTCCGCGAACGCCCGGTCGTACCCCGCGTCCGCCGGGTCCGCGAACGTGTCCACCGGCCCCGGCAGCGGGAGGACCGCGACGATCTCCAGGGCGTGCTCCGTGCTGCAGTCGACCGGGTCGGCCGTGCCGAGGTCCCACGACCCCGGGTACTCCTGGAGGCAGTCGCCGACGACGAGGTCCGAGCGCAGCGTGTAGTCGGGCAGGTCCTCCTCGAACGCCAGTCCGCTCGCGACGTCCGGGTTCGACGACGCCCACACCGCGAGCCACACCCATCCGACGCACACGAGCGTGCTCACCGCCCCCACGACCATACCCGCGATCGCCATCCCGCGGCCCTTCGTGCCACGCCGGCGGGTCCTGCGCAGCGCACCGATCCCCAGTCCGACCCCGATGGGCCCCGGGATCCCACCGAGCACCACGAGCCCGCCGACACTGGTCACGAGCGAGGCGATCGCCAGCCCGTCCGTCGGCGCCGCGACGGGCATGCCGTACCCGTACGCGGGCCCGAGGTAGGCGGGCGCGCCGTACGACGGCTGGCTGTAGCCAGCGGGAGCCCCGTACGCCGGCGGACCGTAGGCGGCAGAAGCCCCGTACGCCGGCGGGCCGTAGGCGGCGGGAACGCCGTACACCGGCGGCATCGCGGGGTACGGGGCCGCTCCGAACGGGGCGGCTGATCCGGCGGGAGCCGGCGGCGCGAACGGAGCGCCGTGCCCGTACCCATACCCGCCGTGCTGCGGAGGCACGCCCGGCGTGGCGGACGGGCCCGGCTGCCCGGACGGCGCGGGCGGGTCGTAGGGCGACGACGCCCGCGGGGTCGGTGGGGCGTACGGCGACGTCACCTCGACCGACGGACGGGCCTCGTCCGCCACCCGCCCGGTGTCGGGCACCCGACGCGGGCCGCCCGGCGGGGCGAACGGCGTGCCGCCGGACTCCTGGCCCCTCTGCTCACTCACGCGCGCACGGTAGCGGAGCGGACGGTCGTCGCCTCCCGGTCCCGACGCGGTTCACCCGCCCGCCGCTGGGCGGGCACGAGGGAACGGTACGGTGCACGATCATCGGCGCCCGTCCATGCCGGAACCACGTCCACGATCGAAGGAGACCGGAGCACGTGACAGACAGGGCCCGCAGGTTCTGGGGCGTCAGCGAGGGCAAGGTCGGGTGGCTGTCGGGCTGGCACGCCCTGGTCGCCGGCGCCGTGCTCGCGGGGCTCGCGGTCTGGGCGCGCAACTGGTGGACGTTCGCCGCGATGGCGATCCTCGTGCTGCGGGCGATGGTCGCGCTGTGGCTGACACGAGCCGCCCGCCGCACCCGGGAACACGCGACCGGCGACCGCGCCGACGACGCGGCCCGCCGCGAGCAGCTCGACGCTGCTGCGCGGCAGGCCGGAGCCGGTCCTACGCGTCCGTGAAGTTGCACGTGATGACGAAGCGGATGTTCTTGTCGAACGTGTAGGTGCGGTCACCCTCGTTGGCGTCGCCCAGGTCGCTCACGAAGTACGACTTGCCGGTGTTGATGACGACGAACGCCACGGGCGACGGCTTGGTGTACGCACGCACGCCGTGCCCCACGGTCGCCTTCGAGCAGTCGTAGACGCCCCCGTACTCCCATGTCGTCGGGTCGGCTCGCGGGTCGGCAGGACAGGCCGCGGCCGGTCCGGCCGAGGCGAGCAGCGCGACCCCCGCGATCGCGGCTGCGGTGAGTGTCAGGCGTAGACGAGCCATGAAGTGCCCCCTCGATGAACGACGGGCACCGCGCGAGTCGCGGTGTCCGGTTTGTCCACGTTAGGGGCGACCTGCAGTCTTCCTGAAGAGCCGCCGCAACGTTTCACCCCGAGCACGGTGCGCTCGCCTGGCCCACCAGCCAGTCGCCGCGTCGCCACCGGCCAGGTTTTCGTGATGGGATCCAGCACGGAGGGCGCGGACAGGACGACACGGGAGCAGTCCCGAGGTTCGACGGATCGATCCCCGCATCCCCCGGGCCTCTAGCTCAATCGGCAGAGCAGCGGACTTTTAATCCGCGGGTTGTGGGTTCGATCCCCACGGGGCCCACCTGACCTGTGTGGTTCCGCCTGATGCTGGACGTTTCGTGTTCGGCTGAGCGTCGACGTGGTTCCGGGTCGCCTGACACACCGATCGAGTACGAGACCATCAACACCCCTCAGGTCGCACTCGCCGCCTGAGACCGCTATCACCTACTCGTGCAGCAGACCCCAACGCGCTCCTGGGACCTGTCGTCATGCACAGTTGTCCACGTGCGCGCCGGCGACTTCCTCCCGTTCCACGGTCACGTCGTGTGGTTGACCTCCGAACAGGGAGGTCGGCAGTCGGGGCCTCCTCCGACTCCGCCCGACCAGGACTACGCGGCCACCGCATTCGTTCCGCCCGCTACCGTCGACGACGGTCTCGCGTCATTCGTGCTACGCGTCCGGGATCGAACGGCGTGGCGTTCGCGAGCCGACGGGTGCTGGCTGGTCGTCGAGAACGTTCCGCCGAACCAAGTGGGCCCAGGCGATGTGATCGTGGTGACCGAGGGCGCCCGGACCGTCGCCTACTTCCATGTCGACGCGGTCGATGTAGACATCCCCACCCGTCTCGTCGCTCAGCGGAAGTAGTTCCACCCGCCGTGTGCCTTCACGCGCTCCGCGCTGTCGACCAGCACATCCACCCCGTCGGGATCTGGCCAGCCAGCATCACGGAACGCGTCGCAGATCTCTGTCCGTAGCGCGAGCAGCCACTCGTAGTCGACGGACTCCGGTCGAAGCGATGGCAGCAGCGTTGGTGTGACGGCTAACCACTCCGGCAGTTCGTCGCTTGGCCGGCCGTCGAGCAGCAGCCAGACAACGAGATGCTTCGGATCGAGCGTGACCGCGCCGTAGTGGAACACCATGGCGACGCGAACACCGTCGCGCTCGCGCCCGGTCAGCCGCCGGCCAACTCGGCGAACGACCTTGCTGGCGAGCCGAGCGTCGACCGGAGTCGGATCGTGGCGCGTCACAGCGTGGAGCGTCCCACGGGCGCTGACGCATTGAGCTGTAGTCGCAAGGCGAAGATGAGCGCCGTCAGCGCAAGGTGTCGAGCACGGCTGCTGTCAGGCTCTCGAGCTGGCGCTTGAGCGCGGCATCCTTGACGCGAGCCTCCTGGGCCGGACCAGAGCATCAGCAAGCCCGGCTCGGATGCTCCCGTCCGTCGCGATGGCCAAGTCCGGGCGAGTGGGCGCGTCGACGTCCGTCTCGTCCCGTGGAAGGTGGCGCGCATGCCCGACTCTCTCATCGCGGTCCGAGACGGCGGCTTCCGGTTCGACACCCACGCGGTCACCCACGCGTTGAGCGCGAGGTGGCCTCGTGCCACGTTCACTGCCGCGACCGGTCGGCTCGCCGCGCTGTCCGCCGGGCAGTTCGACGTCAACGACGGGGCAGCGCCGTTCGCGCTCGTGGAGGTCGACATCGAGGGCCAGTCGTTGGGCATCGACTGGACGGGCCCGGACATCCTTGCCGCGATCGTCGCGGTCGTGACCGGTGTTTCCGGCTTTCCCGACGACGGCTCGGTCGTCTTGAGCGACTGGGCCCTCGACGTCGTCCCGCTCGCGCCGCACATGTCCCAGGACGAGGTCACCGCACTGAGAGGGTGACGGCCGGCGGCTACTCCTTGGAGCAGGACGTCGTGGTCACCGCGGACTCGTCGGTGTAGGCGATGCTGATCGACTCGGCCGCGGCGTGGACGGACATCGTCCCGTCGTTGTTGCCCCACGTCGCACCGGTGAGCGCGCCGAGCCCGTCGGTCCGCTCGGGCACGCCGAGGAACGTCCCCTCGAGGCGGTCGGAGCCGGCGTCGACGCTCAGCGTCCCCGTGGCGAGGTCCCACGAGCCCTTGTAGGTGCCGGCGGTGGTGAAGCCCGCGTCGTCGACCGTCGCGGTCCAGGTGCCGTCGCCGACCTCGACGGTCGCGGTGGTGGAGTCGCCCTCGCCGCTCACGGCGGTGCACTCCCACGTGCCCTGCACCCACGACTCCACGGCGGCCGACCCGGCGCACGCCGTGAGGACGGCGACTCCGGCGGCAGCGGGAAGCAGGTACTTGACACGGTTGCGCATGACTTCTCCATGAATCTTCGGCACGGCGGAACAAAGGACGATCCGCCCATCGGAGGCGAACCGTCCCGTGCTAAATCTACGGCGCGACGACGGCACGATTCCCGGACGTAGTCCCAGGTGGCAGCCTCGGCGCCGTCGTAGTGGAGGCGAATTCGGGCGAACTCGCGGGCGAAAATGGGCGACTGGGCGCAAGACGCCGACAATGCGCCGCGACGGCGGTGACGAACGGCACACCGCCGATTCGCGCGAAGACGCCCGTGGACACCCGCCGGGCCCGCCCGGACGCCCGACGTACCCTGGGGCGCATCCCCCGGTCCCACCGCGCTCCCCCGCGGGCCGGGCCCGTGAGAGGTTCCGCTGTGCGCGTCACCACGCCCGACCCGGCGCGTGCCGACGCACCCGTCGCTCCCCCGGCCGCGGTCTCCCGACGTGCCGCGGTGGTCTTCACGGCGGCCGTCGTCGCGTACTTCGTGGCGGTCGTGCACCGCACCGCGATGGGTGTGGCGGGGGTCGAGGCGGTCGACAGGTTCGGGCTGTCGGCGACGGGGCTGTCGATGTTCGCGGTCGTGCAGCTCGTCCTGTACGCGGGCATGCAGATCCCGGCGGGGCGGCTGCTGGACCGGTTCGGTCCGCGTGCGGTCATCACGGTCGGCTCGCTGGTGATGGCGGTCGGGCAGCTCGTGCTGGCGGTGGCGGACTCGACGCCGACGGCGCTGGTCGCGCGGGTGCTGCTGGGTGCGGGCGACGCGGGGATCTTCATCAGCGCGGTGCGGCTCATCGCGGAGTGGTTCCCGCCGCGGCGTGCGCCGGTGATGGTGCAGGTGACGGGCCTGATCGGTCAGTCGGGGCAGCTCGCCTCCGCGATCCCGGTGGCGTGGGTGCTGCACCACCAGGGGTGGGGCGCGACGTTCGGCGTGCTCGCGGTGACGGGTGCGCTCGCGACGGTGGTCGCGTTCGTCGGGATCCGCAGCGCGGCGCCGCGCGAGCGGGTCGCGCACGAGAGGTTCGCGCCGGCGGTGCGGGCGGCGGTGCGTCCGGCGGGCACGCGGCTGGGGTTCTGGAGCCACTTCGCGACGCCGTTCAGCGCGAACGTCGTGGCACTGCTGTGGGGCGTGCCGTTCTTCGTGACGGCGCAGGGGCGGACGCCCGCGGAGGCGAGCGCGCTGCTGACCGCCCTGACGGTGACGGCGATGGTCACGGGGCCGGTCGTCGGGCGGTTCACGGCCCGGCACCCGCTGCGACGGTCGTGGTCGGTGCTCGCGAGCTGTGTCGTGACGCTGCTGGCGTGGGTGTGGCTGCTGGTGCCGTCGACGCCGCGGCCGCTGTGGCAGCTCTTCGTGTTCGTGGTGCTGGTCGCGGTCGGCGGACCGGTCGCGCTGGTCGGGATGGACTTCGCGCGGACGTTCTCGCCGGCGTCGGCGCTGGGCACGGCCACGGGGTTCGTCAACACGGGCGGGTTCACGTCGACGATCGTGGCGCTGCTCGGCGTCGGGGTGGTCCTGCAGGTCGTGGAGCCCGACGGTGCCGGCACGTACTCGCTCGACGCGTACCGCGTCGCGTTCTCGGTGCTGCTCGTGCCGTGGGTGGTGGGCGTCGCGGGGGTGCTGCTGAGCCGGCGCCGCACGCGGGCCGTGATGCGCGAGGAGGGCGTCGTGGTCCCGCCGGTGCGGGAGGTCCTACGACGTCGCCGCGGGGTCCGCTGACGGCCGCGGGTCGACGTCCGGCGCGGCGGGCGGCGCGGCGCCAGGGGCGGGCGCGACGCCGCGGTCGCCCGACAGCCACCGCAGCCAGCGCGTCGACGGGTCCGGCTCGAGCACGAGGGCCCGCACGAGCAGCGTGAGCGGGATCGACAGGACGGCCCCGACGGGCCCGATGACGAACGACCAGAACGTCACGGACACGAAGCTCAGGGTGAGCGACAGGTCGACGGCGTCGCTGACGAACTTCGGCTGCACGAGCACCTGCAGGACGACGTTGACGACGCAGTACACGGCGACGACGGCGAGCATGAGCGGCCACCCGCCGACGACGAGCGCGAGCACGGCGGGCGGCACGAGCCCGAGCACGAACCCGATGTTCGGCACGAAGTTGGTGACGAACGCGAGGATCGCCCACACGACGGGCGCGGGCACCCCGAGCATCCACAGCGCGATGCCGTCGATCACGGCGACGACCGCCCCGAACGTGGCGTTGACGACGTAGTAGCGGCGCACGCCCGACGTGAACCGGGCGACGCGGGCGAGGGTCGCGCTGCGCTCGGCGCCGAAGACGTCGCCCGCGTGCGCGTACCGGGCGCCGTCGGCGGCCATGAACAGCACGTACGCGAAGACGAGGAAGAGCGCGCCGAGCACGGACACCGCCGACGAGCCGAGGCTGGTGGCGAGGTCGACGAGCCGCGCGGGGTCGAGCGCGCCGGACGCGGCGTCGGCGGCCGCGCCCTCCAGGCCGAGCGCGGCGAGCCGTGCGGAGACCTCGTCGAGCGCGACGCCGAGCTCGTCGGTGTAGTCGCCGACCATGACGGCGAACCGTGCGACCGCGAACGCGATGAGCCCGGCGATGGTGAGCAGCACGAGCCACCCGACGACCACGACGACGGTCGTCGCCGCCCACGACGGCCAGCCGCGCCGCACCAGCGGGTGGCGCAGCGGGTGCACGATGACGACGACCACGGCGCCGAGCGCGAGCGGGCCGAGCAGGTCGCGCCCGGCCCACACGCCGCCGAGCACGACGACGGTCGCCGCGAGGACGAGGAGCGTGCGCGAGGCCGCGCCGGCGACGGGAGGTGCGCCCTGGTCCTGCTCGCTCACCGGCACCTCCCCGTCGTCCCGGCACCCGCCGGCCAGGCCCACCCTCGCGCGGACGCCGACGGCCGTCCAGCCACACGCCGGTGGGCCGCCCAACCCGGGCGCGCCGCCCGCGACAGGGGTGTCGGACCCCGTCGCTAGCGTGGACGAACCACCCCACGACCGAAGGAACCGGGCATGTCCGCACAGCTCACGCTCCGTGGCATCTGCACCCTGTCCCTCTGGGCCGACGACGTCGCCGCCGCCGGTGCCTGGTACACCGACCTCCTGGGCGTCGCGCCGTACTACGCCCGCCCGGAGCCGCCCGAGCCGCCGGGCTACCTGGAGTTCCGTCTCGGCGACCACGAGACCGAGCTCGGCATCATCGACCGCCGCTACGCCCTGCCCGGGCTGCGCACCGGCGAGCCGGGCGGGATCGTCGCGTACTGGGCGGTCGACGACGTCGAGAAGGCGCTCGCGACGTTCCTCGCCGCGGGCGCGACGCCGCTCCAGCCGCTCACCGAGTACGGGCCGGGCTTCGTCACGGCCGCGGTCGTCGACCCGTTCGGCAACGTCATCGGCCTCATGTACAACCAGCACTACCTCGACGACGTCGACGCGGGCGCGACCGGGGACCCGGTTCCCGAGCACTGAGACGCCCGGACCGCCCGGACGTGCGCGTCCTCGCTGGGCGAACGCTCCCGAGCGGTCCGGCTCAGGTCCGCGTGGCAGGATCGGCCGCATGACGACGGACCAGACGGTGCAGACGGCCCCGCAGGCGACGGCCGCCGGGGCACCCGCCCCCCACGCGCCGGCCGACGACGCGGCCACGACCGACGTCCCCGCGCCCGTGCACGCCGTGCCGACCACTCCCGACGTGACGACGAACGCCGGCGACACCCACCTGTGGGTCGAGCGGACCGGCAAGCGCCAGTACACGGGCCGCTCGTCGCGCGGCGCCGAGGTGCTCATCGGCTCCATCGGCGACGAGGGCCGGTTCACGCCGGGCGAGCTGCTGAAGATCGCGCTCGCGGGCTGCAGCGGCCTGTCGGCCGACGCGGCGCTCGTGCACCGGCTCGGCGACGACGTCCCCGTGACGATCAACGTGAGCGGCATGGCGCACGACCAGGAGGACCGCTACCCGGCCCTCGCGGAGGAGATGGTGGTCGACCTGTCGGGTCTCGACCCGGCGGCGCGCGAGCGCCTGCTGACGGTCGTGCACCGCGCCATCGACCAGCACTGCACCGTGGGACGGACGCTCGACCACGGGGCCACGGTGACGCTCACCGTGACCGGGGAGCGCTGAGCCCGTGCCGCGCCTGGTCGAGGCCGCGCTCGCGAAGGCGGTGACCATCCCGTCGTCGACGATCCACGCGCACGTCGACGCGCTGCGCCGCCGCAACCCGGAGGCGACACCGCACGAGCTCGTGCGGCTGCTGGAGAAGGAGTACCTGGTCGTCGTGGCCGCCGCGGGCGGTGCCGTCGGCGCGGCGGCCGCCGCTCCCGCGGTGGGCACGGGCGTCGCGCTCACGTTGACGGCGAGCGACGTCGCGACGTTCTTCGGCGCGTCGGCGGCGTTCTCGCTGGCCGTGGCGAGCGTGCACGGGATCGACGTCGAGGACGTCGACCGTCGCCGCGCGCTGCTGCTGGCAACGATCCTCGGCGAGTCGGGCGCGAAGGCGGTCGGCGACGCCGCGGAGATCTCGACGTCGAACGTCGCGCGCATCCTGCTGACCCGGATGCCGATGGCGACCGTCAAGAAGGTCAACTCGACGCTCACGCGCAAGCTCGTCCGCACGCAGCTCACCCGGCAGGGCGGCCTCGCGCTCGGCCGTCTGATCCCCTACGGCATCGGCGCGGTCGTCGGCTGGACGGGCGCACGAGCCCTGGGCCGCACGGTCATCCAGGGCGCGCGCGCGGCGTTCGGGCCGCCCCCCGTGCAGTTCCCGCAGCTCATCGAGGTCGCGGCCGAGGTCGGTCCGGACCAGCGGCCGAAGGTCATCACGGCGGAGCGCGAGCTCGGCGAGCAGACCCTGCCGACGCTCACGGCCGTCCCCGAGCAGCGCTCGGCGCCGCGGCGGCTGCGCGGCGCGCTCACGGCACGTCGCACCCCGAAGGTCCCGGACCAGAACCCGCCGTCGTCGGAGTCCTGACCCGGCTTCGGGGCGGCGCGCGTCACCAGCGCGCGTGCACGTGCTCCCGGATCGCGTCGTCGTAGATCGCGCGCAGACGGTCGGACGTCTCGGCGTCCGTCGGGGGCAGGTCGGCCGACGCCGCGTTGGCGCGCGCCTGGTCGGGCGTGCGGGCGCCCGGGATGACGACCGAGACCCCGGGCTGGTCGACGATCCAGCGCAGGGCGAGCTGCGCGGTCGTCGCACCCTGCGGGGTCAGCGCGGCGACCTGCTGCGCGGCGGCGACGCCGACGTCGTACGGGACACCGGAGAACGTCTCGCCGACGTCGAACGACTCGCCGTGCCGGTTGAAGCTCCGGTGGTCGTCCGCCGCGAACTGGGTGTGCGCGTCGTACTTGCCGGACAGCAGCCCGGACGCGAGCGGCACGCGCGCGATGATCCCGACGCCGGCGTCGGCGGCGGCCGGGAGCACCTGCTCGAGGGGCTTGCGACGGAACACGTTGAGGATGATCTGGATCGTCGCGACGTGCGGCCGGGCGATCGCCGTGAGCGCCTCGTCGACGGTCTCGACGGACACCCCGTAGGCGGCGACCCGGCCCTCGTCGACGAGCGTGTCGAGCGCGTCGTAGGTCGACTCGCGGGAGAGCACCGCGGTGGGTGGGCAGTGCAGCTGGACGAGGTCGAGGGTGTCGACGCCGAGGTTCGTGCGCGACCGGTCGGTCCAGGCACGGAACGCGTCGAGCGTGTACGCGTCGGCGACGTGCGGGTCCGCCCGGCGACCCATCTTGGTCGCGACGGTCAGCCCCGACGACGCCCCGCCGCGGGCCGCGAGGAAGCGCCCGACGAGCTTCTCCGACCGCCCGTCGCCGTACACGTCGGCGGTGTCGAGGAACGTCACGCCCGCGTCGACGGCCGCGTCGAGGACCGCGAGAGCCACGTCGTCGCCGACGTCGCCCCAGTCACCCCCGAGCTGCCAGCAGCCGAGCCCGACGACCCCGACAGGCCGTCCCGTGCGTCCCAGAACCCGCGTCTCCATGCCGCCGACGCTACCGTGGGAGACCGGTGCCGCCGCGCACGCCCACGACGAGGGAGCTCCACCGTGCCGACCGTCACCCGGACCCTGCCGCTGTCCCCGCTGCGCGCGTGGGACCTGGTCGCCGACGCCCGCAACCACGCCCGCTGGATCCCGTTGACCCGCGTCGACGTCGTCGACGGCGAGGTGGTCGCGGTGACGGGACCGCGGGCGCGGCGGGGTGGGGGCGGGCTCGTCGACCGCATGCGCATCGACCGGTTCGACCCGCCGGGCGATCGCCCGGGCGAGACGGGCGTCGCGGTGTTCGTCAAGGTCGGCCGGGTCCTGCGCGGGACGGCACGGATCGAGGTCGGGCCCGTCGGTCAGGGTGTCGGCCGCACGCGCGCCGGCCGTGCGGCCCGACAGGGCGTCGGGGCGCCCGGGGCGTCGGCGAGGGTCGCGTGGAGCGAGGACGTCCACCTGGCCGGGCCGCTGCCGCGCCGGCTGACGTCGACCCTCGCGGCGCCGGTCCTCGCCGGGATGATGTGGCTGGCCCTGTGGCAGGCCGACCGCGAGGCGCGACGCGACGCGCCGCACCACCTCTGACCGCGCCGCGAGGCGCCGCACCACCTTCTCCCGCGCCGCCGATGGGCCGCCTCCGGGACGGCTCATCGCCGACGCGCGACGCCGTGACGCAACAGATCGCCGCACCAGGCGCGAACCGCGCAACGGATCCGGTCCAGACGCGCAATCGCCGTTGCTCAGGACCGCGCCGACCCGGACCTAGGCTCGAACCGACTGCCGTGCCCGCACGCCGCGCCCGGCGGTCGAGCCTGCCGTCCGTCCCCCACCGTCCCCTGCCGTCCCCCGAGGAGCACGATGACGACGACCGCCCCCGGTGCCACGCGCCGCCACTACCTCATGTGCGAGCCGCGCTTCTACACGGTGTCGTACGAGATCAACCCGTGGATGGACAAGACGCGGTTCACCGACGTCGACCTGGCGGTCCGGCAGTGGCGCACGCTGCGCGACACGTACCTCGACCTGGGGCACACGGTCGAGACGATCGAGCCGATCGAGGGCCTGCCCGACATGGTCTACGCGGCGAACGGCGCGACGGTCGTCGACGGCGTCGTGTACTCGGCGCGGTTCCGGTACCCGGAGCGTGCGGCCGAGGGCCCGGCGTACCAGAAGTGGTTCGCCGACCGCGGCTTCGTCACGCACACGGCGGCGCAGGTCAACGAGGGCGAGGGCGACATGCTCGTCGTCGGCAGCATGGTCCTGGCGGGCACCGGCTTCCGGACCGACCGCGCCGCGCACGCGGAGGCGCAGGAGCTGTTCGGGCGCCCCGTCGTGTCGCTCGAGCTCGTCGACCCGCACTACTACCACCTCGACACGGCCCTCGCGGTCCTGTCGAGCGACCCGTCCGACCCGCAGGTCGCGTACTACCCGCCGGCGTTCTCCGCGGGCTCGCAGTCGGTCCTGCGCCAGCTCTTCCCGGACGCGGTCCTCGCGACCGAGCGCGACGCCGTGGCGCTCGGGCTCAACGCCGTCTCCGACGGCCAGAACGTCGTCGTCGCGCCCGCCGCGACCGACCTCGCGGCCGCGCTGCGCGAGCGCGGGTACACCCCGATCCCGGTGGAGACGACGGAGCTGCTCAAGGGCGGCGGCGGCGCGAAGTGCTGCACGCTCGAGATCCGTCCGGCCGGGGCTCCGACGGAGGTCTGACCATGACCGCGGTGCAGGACGCGGACCAGCACGCGGGCGCGCACCACGTGGACGGCGCGCACGCGCGCTCGACGCTGGCACCGAACTACCACCCGCTGCCCGTCACGGTCGCGTCGGGCGAGGGCTCGTGGGTCACGGACACCGACGGCCGGCGCTACCTGGACCTGCTGTCGGCGTACTCGGCGCTGAACTTCGGGCACCGGCACCCGGCGCTGGTCGCGGCGGCGCACGCGCAGCTCGACCGGCTCACGCTGACGTCGCGGGCGTTCGACCACGACCTGCTGCACCCGTTCGCGGACCGGCTGGCCGCGCTCGTCGGGCCGCTCGTCGCGGGCGAGCCGATGGTGCTGCCCATGAACACGGGCGCCGAGGCGGTCGAGACGGCCATCAAGGCGGCCCGCAAGTGGGGCTACGACGTCAAGGGCGTGCCCGACGGGCAGGCGCGGATCGTCGTCGTCGACGGCAACTTCCACGGCCGGACGACGACGATCGTCTCGTTCTCGTCGGACCCCGAGGCGCGCGACGGCTTCGGCCCGTACACGCCCGGCTTCGTCCGGGTGCCGTACGGTGACGCCGCGGCCCTGGCGGCGGCGCTCGACGAGCGGACCGTCGCGGTCCTGCTGGAGCCCGTGCAGGGCGAGCAGGGCGTCGTCGTCCCGCCGCCCGACTACCTGCCGGCGGTCCGCGCGGCGTGCACGGCGGCGGACGTCCTGCTCGTGGCCGACGAGATCCAGAGCGGCCTCGGCCGCACGGGCACGACGCTGGCGTGCGAGGTCTGGGGCGTCCGGCCGGACCTGGTGACGCTCGGCAAGGCGCTCGGCGGGGGCGTCGTCCCCGTGTCGGCGGTCGTCGGCCGGGCCGACGTCCTCGGCGTGCTCACCGCGGGGACGCACGGGTCGACGTTCGGCGGGAACCCGCTCGCGTGCGCGGTCGGCCTCGCGGTCGTCGACCTGCTGGAGTCCGGCGAGCCGCAGGCGCGCGCACGCGAGCTCGGCACGTGGATGGGCGGCCGGCTCGACGCGCTGGTCCGCGACGGGCTGCTCGCGCGCGTGCGCCGCATCGGCCTCTGGGCGGGCCTGGACGTACAGCCCGGCCTTCCCGGCGGTCCGACGTCGGGGCGCGACCTGTGCGAGCGCCTGCTGGCCCGCGGCGTCCTCGCGAAGGACACCCACGGCAGCACCATCCGGATCGCACCGCCGCTGACGATCACGCAGGACGACCTCGACCTCGCGCTCGACCACCTGACCGACGCCCTGCGCGGGACGACCGCCTGACCAGCGTGACCGCCTGACGCACGGACCGCGCGCCGCCCCCGAAGCCGGGGTGCGGCGCGCCGTCCGTGCGACCGGCGT
>NZ_BIMR01000169.1 GCF_004306155.1 Cellulomonas biazotea | reverse complement strand
CCCCACGCGGGCGGGGGCACGGGCGCGGCCGGCGGCGCGGGCGCGGGCGGCGGTGCGGGGGACGCCTTCGGGTCCGACGGTGCGGGCCCGCCACCCGGGGCGGCCCACGCGGGCGGGCGTGGTGCGTCGTCCTGCGGGCTCGTCATGCGAGCACTGCCTCCTCGGGCTCGTCCGGCGACGCCCGAGGAGCGGGCACCCGCCGAGCGACGCCCCATCGTGCCACGTCGTCGTCCGACCTCGGTGGACGTCCGGGTGATCTGTGGGCCGTCCGGGTCGTCCCGGCCGGGAACACCCCGTCGTGGTGCGACAATGGCGCGCATGAAGGGACGTGTGCTGGTGGTCGACGACGACACCGCGCTCGCCGAGATGATCGGCATCGTGCTCCGCTCCGAGGGCTTCGACCCCGTCTTCTGCGAGGACGGCGACGAGGCGCTCGGGACGTTCCGGGCGACACAGCCCGATCTCGTGCTGCTCGACCTCATGCTGCCCGGACGCGACGGCAACGAGGTGTGCCGGCAGATCCGGGCCGAGTCGGGGGTGCCGATCGTCATGCTCACGGCGAAGAGCGACACGGTCGACGTGGTGCTCGGGCTCGAGTCGGGCGCCGACGACTACATCTCCAAGCCGTTCAAGCCGAAGGAGCTCGTCGCCCGGGTCCGCGCACGCCTGCGCCGCAGCGACGAGCCCGCCCCCGAGCACCTGTCGATCGGCGACGTGACGATCGACGTGCCCGGCCACCGGGTCGCCCGCGCGGGCCGTCCCATCTCGCTGACGCCGCTCGAGTTCGACCTGCTGGTCGCGCTCGCGCGCAAGCCCTGGCAGGTCTTCACCCGCGAGGTGCTCCTCGAGAAGGTCTGGGGCTACCGGCACGCCGCCGACACCCGCCTGGTCAACGTCCACGTCCAGCGCCTGCGCTCGAAGATCGAGAACGACCCGGAGCAGCCGGAGATCGTCGTGACCGTCCGTGGCGTCGGCTACAAGGCGGGCGTGACGCCCACGTGATGGCGGGCAGGGCCGTGTCGTGCCGCGCGTGAGCAGCGTCTGGCGCCTGCTGCGGGCCCGGACGATGCGGCGGGTCCGTCGCTGGCCCCGGGCGTGGCGCGGGTCGCTGCAGTTCCGCGTCATCGCGTCCACGCTCGTCATCGGCCTCGTCGCGCTCGCGGGCGTCGGGCTGTACGTGGGGGAGCGGATGCGCGACGGGCTGTTCAACGCCCGGCGCGACCAGGTGCTCGCCGAGAGCGCCCGCAGCACCCGCCAGGCGCAGGAGACGTTCGACTCGTCGACCGCGACGACCGGCACCGACGTGCGGCGCCTGCTGCGCGACGTCGTGTCCACGCAGCGCACGGGCACGTCGGGCGAGCGCGAGGTGTTCCTGCTGCGCGCCCCGGGCCAGACGTCGCCCGTCGCCGGGGGCTCGGCGGCGTCCGACGGGTCGCTCGTCACCCTCGTCGACGACGACCTGCGGCAGGCCACCGCGACCGGAGGGCAGCACTGGCAGCCCGTCGGGCTGCCGACCGACGGCGCGCGCCTCGAGCCCGGGATCATGGTCGGCCAGGACGTCACCGTCCCCGTCGTGGGGACCTACCAGCTGTTCTTCCTCTACAGCCTGCAGGCCGAGCAGGACCGGCTCGACTTCCTGCAGCGGACTCTCGCGCTCGCGGGCGTCGTGCTGGTCGCGCTGCTCGGCTCGATGACGTGGCTCGTCACCCGGCAGACCGTGCACCCCGTGCGCCGCGCGGCGCAGGTCGCGGCCCGCCTCGCCGACGGCCACCTGTCCGAGCGGCTGCCCGAGCGCGGCGAGGACGAGATGGCGACGCTCGCGCACTCGTTCAACGAGATGGCCGCGAGCCTGCAGGACCAGATCCACCGCATGGAGGAGCTGTCGGCCGTGCAGCGCAGGTTCGTGTCCGACGTGTCCCACGAGCTGCGCACGCCGCTGACGACGATCCGGATGGCCGGCGAGGTCATCCACGCGTCGCGCGACGACTTCGACCCCGCCACCAAGCGCTCCGCGGAGCTCCTGCAGACGCAGCTCGACCGGTTCGAGGACCTGCTCGCCGACCTGCTGGAGATCAGCCGGTTCGACGCGGGTGCGGCGTCCCTCGACGTCGAGGGCCGCGACGTGCGCGACGTGGTCGTCCGTGCGGTCGACCTGGCGAGCCCGCTCGCCGAGCGGCGCGGCTCGTGGCTGCACGTGGACGTCCCCGAGGACCGGTGCGTCGCCGACATCGACGCCCGCCGCGTCGAGCGCGTCCTGCGCAACCTGCTCGTCAACGCCGTCGAGCACGCGGAAGGCACGGCCGTCGAGGTCACCGTCGCCGCCGACGCGCACGCCGTGGCGGTGACGGTCCGCGACCGCGGCGTCGGCATGACCGCGGACGAGGCCGACCACGTGTTCGACCGGTTCTGGCGCGCCGACCCGGCCCGCGCCCGGACCACGGGCGGCACGGGCCTGGGCCTGGCGATCTCGCTGGAGGACGCCCACCTGCACGGCGGCTGGCTCGAGGCCTGGGGCCGGCCGGCCCGCGGCGCCGTGTTCCGGCTCACGCTCCCGCGCCGCGCGGGGATCCACCTCACCGGGTCGCCGCTCCCGCTGGTGCCCGACGACGACCCGCCGCCGGACCCCGTCCGGCACCCCGTGTCCCGCCCGCGCACCGACCCCACGTCGCTGCCGGACCTCGACGACGAGGACGCCGGCGACGCACCGGTCGTCGCCGGACCGGTCGCGGCCGGGCCGCTCGCCGCCGGGCCGGTCGCCGCCGGACCGGTCGCCGCCGGACCGGTCGCCGTGCCCG
>NZ_BIMR01000168.1 GCF_004306155.1 Cellulomonas biazotea | reverse complement strand
GGGCAGGACGGCGACGCCCTCGTGCGTCGTTCCGTCCTGCCCGGCGGGGTCCGGGTCCTGACCGAGCAGATGCCCGGCCTGCGCTCCGCCACCGTCGGGGCGTGGGTCGGCGTCGGCTCGCGGGACGAGTCGTCGGGCCACTTCGGCTCGACGCACTTCCTCGAGCACCTGCTGTTCAAGGGCACCGCGCGCCGCTCCGCGATGGACATCGCGGAGGCGTTCGACGCCGTCGGTGGCGAGGCCAACGCCGCGACCGGCAAGGAGCACACCTGCTACTACGCGCGGGTGCTCGACACCGACCTGCCCATGGCGGTCGACGTCATCAGCGACATGGTCACCTCGGCGCGGCTCGACGCCGACGAGCTCGAGACCGAGCGCGGCGTGATCCTCGAAGAGCTCGCGATGAACGACGACGACCCGAGCGACGTCGTGCACGAGCAGTTCGCCGCGGCCGTCCTCGGCGAGCACCCGTTGGGCCGTCCGATCGGCGGGACGCCCGACACGATCCGCGCCGTGCCCCGCGACGCCGTCTGGGAGCACTACCGCTGGCACTACACGCCCGCGACGCTCGTCGTCACGGCCGCCGGCGGCGTGGACCACGACGTCCTGTGCGCGCAGGTCGCCGACGCGCTCACGACGGGCGGCTGGGCCCTCGACGGCCAGGGCGAGCCGTCGAGCCGTCGTCCGCTCACCGACGCCGTGCTGCCGGCCGGCACCGCGGGCCTGCCCGCGCAGGGCGTGGAGCTCACCGTGCACCGGCACACCGAGCAGGCCAACGTGATCGTCGGCGGCACGTCGCTCACGGCGACCGACCCGCGGCGGTTCACGCTGTCCGTCCTCAGCGCGGTCCTCGGCGGCGGCATGTCGTCCCGCCTCTTCCAGGAGATCCGCGAGAAGCGCGGGCTCGCGTACTCGACGTACTCGTTCGCGTCCGGGCACGCCGACACGGGGGTCTTCGGCCTCTACGCCGGCTGCGCGCCGGGCAAGGTCGACGAGGTCGTCGAGCTCATGGTCGCCGAGTGGGAGCGCCTCGCCGACAGCGGGATCACCGCGGCGGAGCTCGAGCGCTCGCTCGGGCAGCTCGCGGGCGGCCTGGTCCTCGGCATGGAGGACACCGGCTCGCGCATGAGCCGTCTCGGCAAGGCGGAGCTGGTGCACGGCGAGCTGCTGAGCATCGACGAGTCGCTGGAGCGCATCCGCGCGGTCACGGCCGCCGACGTCCAGGACCTCGCCGCCGAGCTCGCGTCGCGTCCGCGGTCCGTCGTGCGGGTCGGGCCTTTCGGCGACTGACGCAGCCGCCTCGTCGCGGGATGATGAGGCATGAGCGTCGAGTACCGGAGGTTCGCCCCGCCCGACGGGGCGCGCGACGTCGTCGAGCACCTGTGGGTCGTGCGGCAGCCGCCGGGCACGTCCACGCGCGAGGTGCTGCTGCCCGACGGCCACGGCCTCGTGCTCGTCGCTCAGGGGGAGCGGGGCGTGCGCGTCGACCCGCTCACGCGGCAGCGATCGGTCGACGTGCCGGGCGTGCGGGGTCCGGCGAGCCGGGCGGTCGTGCGTGAGCAGGCCGGACCGGTCGTACGGCTCGGCGCACAGCTCGACCCCCTCGCGCCCGCGCGGCTGCGCCTCACCGTGACCTCCGACGAGGTCGTCCCGCTCGACCGCGTGCTGCGGACGGCGGACGTCGCCGCCTGCCAGGCCGCGCTCGACGCGGGCGACGACGCGCGCGCGGCCGCGCTGCTCGGCGGCGCGCTCGCGGCGGTCCGCGGTGACGCGACCGACGACGGCGAGCTGGTGCAGCTCGACCGCGTCGTCCGCGAGGCCCTCGAGACGCGAGGGCTCGTCACCGCGGCGGACCTCGCACGCGGCAGCGAGCTGCCGGTCGGGACCCTGCACCGCTGGTGCGTGCAGCGGCTCGGCCTCGCGCCCGACGCGTTCCTCGCGGCCGTGCGGTTCTCGGCGTTCGTGCGCGACGCCGTCGGGCCCGGACCCGTGCGGCCCGAGGACGTCCTCGGCGCGATCCGGTGGTACGTGCAGGCCGGCTACCCGCCGCGCGAGGTCGAGCGGTTCACCGGGTCGACGCCGCTGGAGCTGCGGCGCATCGAGCTGGGCGTCGCCGAGGCGCTGGGGACCGCGGTCGGCGGCTAGGGTTGCACCCCGTGAGCGAACCGATCAGGGTGGCCGTCCTCGGCGCGGCCGGACGCATGGGTGCGACGGTGGTGCGGGCGGTCGAGGGTGCGCCCGACCTGGAGCTCGTGGCGGCGCTCGACGCCGGCGGGGACCTCACGGCCGTCGCCGCCGCGGGCGCGCAGGTGGCGGTCGACTTCACCGTCCCCGCGGTGACCGAGGGCAACGTGCACGCGCTCGTCGACGCCGGCGTGCACGTCGTCGTCGGCACCACCGGCTGGGACGAGGCGGCCCTGGACCGCGTCCGCGACCACCTCGCCGACCGTCCCGGCGTCGGCGTGCTCGTCGCCCCGAACTTCGCGCTCGGTGCCGTCCTCGCCATGGCGTTCGCGGCGCGGGCCGCACGCTGGTTCGAGTCCGCGGAGGTCGTCGAGCTGCACCACCCCGACAAGGTCGACGCCCCGTCCGGGACCGCGCGCCACACAGCCGCGGCGGTCGCGGCCGCCCGGGCCGCCGCCGGGCTCGGTCCCATGCCCGACGCGACGACGCAGAGCCTCGACGGCGCGCGCGGCGCCGACGTCGACGGCGTGCGCGTGCACGCCGTGCGCCTGCGCGGCCTCGTCGCGCACGAGGAGATCCTGCTCGGCAACCCCGGCGAGCAGCTGACGATCCGGCACGACTCGTTCGACCGCGTGAGCTTCATGCCGGGCGTGCTGCTCGGCGTGCGGGAGGTCGGACGGCACCCCGGGCTCACCGTCGGGCTCGAGCACCTGCTCGACCTCTGACGCGATGGCACGGGACTCGTCGCGCGCGCGACGCACCGGGGTCGCGGCGGCCGTCGCCCTCACCGGTCTGCTCGGCCTCTACGTGTGGCTCGTCGCGCTGCGCGCGACCGCCCTGGTGACGAGCGGCGAGCCCGTCGGCGTGGCGCTCGGCGTCGCGTTCTGGGTGCTGCCGCTCGTGGTGCTGTGGCTCGTCGCACGGGAGTGGCGGCTCGCGATCGACGTCCAGCGGATGGCCGACGAGCTCGCCGCCGCCGACGAGCTGCCCCTCGACACGCTGCCGCGGTCACCGGGTGGCCGCATCGACCGGGACGCGGCGCGTGCCGTCTTCGACGAGGCGCGCGCGGTGACCGAGGAGCGTCCCGACGACTGGCGGTCCTGGTACCACCTGGCGTTCGCCTACGACGCCGCGGGCGACCGGCGGCGTGCGCGCGAGTCGTTGCGGACGGCGAGCAGGCTGCACCGCGGCGCCTGACCGGCGCGGCGCCTGTCCGGTGCGGTGGTCGAGCGGTCAGTGCGGTGGTCGAGCGGTCAGATGGACGCGGACCAGCGACGCTCGACGACCTCGCGCTCCTGGCCGGCGTCGTCGTGGCCGGATGCGAGCGCGCGCGACGCGCCGTCGGGCCCGAGCCCGCACGAGGTCAGGAACTCCTCGCGCGCCGGGTCGCCGTCGAGCACCCAGGTGAGCAGCTGGTCGGCGCCGTCGGCGCGCAGCAGGTCGACGGCGGCGGCCAGCAGGCGCGACCCGTGCCCCTGCCGCTGCCGCACCGGCTCGACCTCGAGCGCCAGGACGACGCCCCCGGGTGCGGCGGTCGGGTCGTCGGCGGGCGGCGGCACGGGGGCGACCGACGCGAAGCCGACGACGGCGGGGCCGTCGCACGCGACGAGCACGTGGTACCCGCCCGCGGGAGGCGAGGTCACGGCGGCCGCCCACTGCGCGCGGACGGTGCCCTCGTCGACGAGCGCGAGGGCGTCGGCCCCGAGTGCGTCGAGGTGCGCGTGCCGCCACGCGGCGAGCTGGATCCGCGCGATGCGGGCCTCGTCGCCGGCCACCGCCGGGCGGACCGACACGTCGGCGGTGGGTGCGGTCACGGGGTCCTCCGGGACGTGCGGGGCGTTCGGGCGGCGTCGGCGTCGGGCACGGGGCCACGGCGACCGGACGGGTCGGGCGAGGCTACCAAGGTGCCGCCACCCGCCCAGCGCGCTCGCCTACGCCTGCGCCGCGGCGGCGGGGCGTCGCGCGGTGTGCGGCGGACGTCACGGCATGCCCAGCGCCCGCAGCACGGCGGCGGTGACCGCCGCGAGGACGACGACCACGACGAACGGCGCCCGCAGGGCGAGCGCGACGGCGGCGACGGCGAGCGCGGGGAGCCGGGCGTCCGCGACGAGCGCCCGGCCCGAGGTCGCGGCCTGCACGGCGACGAGTGCGGACAGCAACGCGACCGTGACGAGCGCGGCGGTCCGGGCGACGCGGGGCTGCGCGAGCCAGTGCTCGGGCACCAGGTGGCCGAGCACCTTGAGGCCGAGGCAGACGAGTCCGGCCACGACGATCGCGACCCACAGCACGGTGTCGCTCACGTGGACGCTCCTCGCGGATCGGCGGCGCTCGCGACGGGCTCGGGCGGCGGCGCGGCGACGATGCCGACGAGGACCGCGACGACGGCGGCGAGCAGCACCGGCACGCCCGCGGGAAGGAACGGGGTCGCGGCGAGCGCGACGACGACGGCGCCCGCGGCGACCCCGCGGGCGAGCGTCGCGGCCGGGCCCAGCAGGCGCGGCCAGACGAGGGCGAGGAACGCGGCGGCCGCGGCGGCGTCGAGACCGTAGCGGCGGGGGTCGCCGAGGGCGTCGCCGAGCAGCGCCCCGAGCAGCGTGAACGCGTTCCAGAGGACGAAGACGCCGACGCCGGTCCACCAGAAGCCGGCCCGCGCCGCGGCGGTCGTGCGCTGCGCGGTGCCGACGGCGGTCGACTCGTCGATCGTCAGGTGCGCCGCGGCGAGCCGCCGCCAGCCGTGCGCGCCCAGGAGCGGCGTGACCTGCGGCCCGTACAGGCCGTTGCGGACGCCGAGCAGCCCTGCGGTGGCGATCGCGGCACCCGCGGCACCGCCTGCACCGACGACGCCGATGAACGCGAACTGGGACCCGCCGGAGAACATGAGGAGGCTGAGGGCCATCGTCTGGGGGAGGCTCAGGCCCGCGGCGACGGACAGCGCGCCGAACGAGATGCCGTACAGCCCCGTCGCCACGGAGACGGACACCGCCTGCCGGACGGCGGCCCGCACCGTCTGGTCGTCGTCCCGTGCCACGCGAGCCACTGTCGCACACGGGGCCGACGCCCCCGTGCGGGTGCCCGCCTCAGAGCGCGACGTACACCGGCTCCAGGTACTCCTCGATCCCCGCCTCGCCGCCCTCGCGCCCGAGGCCCGAGGACTTCACGCCGCCGAACGGGGCGCTCGCGTCGGAGACCATGCCGCGGTTGACGCCGAGCATCCCCGCCTCGACGGACTCCGCGAGGCGCATGACCCGGCCGACGTCGCGCGTGTACGCGTACGCGACCAGGCCGAACGGGGTCGCGTTGGCCAGCGTGACGCCCTCCTCCTCGGAACCGAACGTCACGACCGGGGCGACGGGTCCGAAGATCTCCTCGCGCACCAGCCGGGTCTCCGGGGCGACGCGGTCGACGACGGTCGGGGCGTAGAAGTAGCCGGGCCGCTGCGGGCGCGAGCCGCCTGTCCGGACCCGCGCGCCGTCGTCGACGGCCTCGGCGACGACCTGCTCGACACGCTCGACGGCCGCCCGTTCGATCAGCGGGCCGACCGTCGTCCCGGGCTCGGCCCCGTGGCCGACGACCAGCTCGTCGAACGCGCGCGCGAGACGCGCCGTGAACTCCTCGGCGACGCCCTCCTGCACGAGGAACCGGTTGGCGGCGACGCACGTCTGGCCGGCGTTGCGCATCTTCGCCTGGACGGCGCCCTGCACCGCGGCGTCGAGGTCGGCGTCGTCGAAGACGAGGAAGGGCGCGTTGCCGCCGAGCTCCATCGACGTCCGCAGCACGTGGTCGGCGGCGGCCTTGAGGAGCGTCGAGCCGACCTCGGTCGAGCCGGTGAACGAGAGCTTGCGCAGGCGCGGGTCGGCGAGCAGCGGGCCGGAGACGGAGCGCGCGGACGACGTCGGGACGACGTTGAGGATCCCCGTGGGCAGGTCGCGGCCGGCGAGCTCCTCGCGGACGATCTCGGCGACGAACGCCGTGGTCAGGGGCGTGAGCTGCGCGGGCTTGACGACCGCCGTGCACCCGGCGGCCAGCGCCGGCGCGACCTTGCGGGCGATCATGGCGATCGGGAAGTTCCACGGCGCGATGAGGAGCGCGGGGCCGACCGGCCGCCGGAGCACGAGCTGGTGGTGCGTCCCGGCGGGGGCGCGCCGCGCGAGCCCGTCGACGCGCACGGCCTGCTCCGAGTACCAGCGGACGTACTCGGCGGCGTAGGCGACCTCGGCGCGGGACTCGGCGAGCGGCTTGCCGCCCTCGGCCGTGACGAGGGCCGCGATGTCCTCGGTCCGGTGCGTGATCGTGTCGAAGACCGCGCGCAGCACGTCGGACCGCTGCCGCGGGCTGGTGGCCCGCCACGCGGGGAACGCGTCGTCGGCCGCCGTCAGCGCGTCGAGCGCGTCCTGCTCGTCGCCGTCGGCCACGTCGAAGAGGACCTCGGTGGTGGCGGGGTCGGCGACCTCGAACGTGCGGCCGCCGTGCGCGGGGCGCCAGGCCCCGCCGACGAGGACGCCCGTCGGCACGTGCGCGGCGACGGTGGGGGGCAGGTGCGGGGTCGACGTCGACATCCGCCCAGTCTCACGCGAACGGGCCGGACGCACACCCCGAACCGGCTGGTCGGTTTGTCCGCATCCTGCCGTGCTCGACACCGCCCGGACCGGCCTGCGGACGACGCGCGCTCCAGAGTGCGGGCGTCCGTGCTCAGCGCCCTGAGTCGACCTAGCATCGGGCCATGAGCGACGCCGGTGCCGTCCTGCCCACCCCGCGCACGGACGGATCCGTCGTCCCCACGCCCTACGAGGACCTGCTGCGGCTCGTCCTCGCGACCGGGACCCCCAAGGCCGACCGCACCGGCACGGGCACGCGCAGCGTCTTCGGCCACCAGATGCGGTTCGACCTGTCGGCCGGCTTCCCGCTCGTCACCACCAAGCGCGTGCACCTGCGCTCGATCGTCTACGAGCTGCTGTGGTTCCTGCGCGGCGAGTCGAACGTCGCGTGGCTGCGCGAGCACGGCGTGACGATCTGGGACGAGTGGGCCGACGCCGACGGCGAGCTCGGACCGGTCTACGGCGTGCAGTGGCGGTCCTGGCCGACGCCCGACGGCGGCCACGTCGACCAGATCACGCAGCTCGTCGAGAACCTGCGCCGCGACCCCGACTCGCGCCGGCACATCGTGTCCGCGTGGAACGTCGCCGACATCCCGTCGATGGCCCTCGCGCCGTGCCACGCGTTCTTCCAGTTCCACGTCGCCGACGGCCGGCTCTCGTGCCAGCTCTACCAGCGCTCGGCCGACCTGTTCCTCGGCGTGCCGTTCAACATCGCGTCGTACGCGCTGCTCACGCACATGGTCGCCCAGCAGGCGGGCCTCGAGGTCGGCGACTTCGTCTGGACCGGCGGCGACTGCCACATCTACGACAACCACGTCGAGCAGGTGCGCGAGCAGCTCACGCGCGAGCCGTTCGCGCCGCCGACGCTCGTGCTGCGCCAGGCGGACTCGATCCTCGACTACACGTTCGAGGACGTCGAGGTCGTCGGGTACCAGCACCACCCCGCCATCAAGGCCCCGGTGGCGGTGTGACCCTGCACCTCGTCTGGGCGCAGACGCCCGCGGGCGTCATCGGCGTCGGCAACACGCTGCCGTGGCACGTGCCCGAGGACCAGGCGCGGTTCCGGCGCCTCACGACCGGCCACCCGGTGCTCATGGGGCGGGCGACGTGGGAGTCGCTGCCCGAGCGGTTCAGGCCGCTGCCGGGGCGTCGCAACGTCGTCCTGTCGCGCGACCCGGCGTACGCGGCGCCGGGCGCCGAGGTCGTCGGCTCGCTCGAGGAGGCGCTCGCGCTCGTGGGCGACGGCGACGCGTGGGTCGTCGGCGGGGGAGCGGTCTACGCGCTCGCGCTCCCGCTCGCCGAGCGCGTCGAGGTCACGCTCGTCGACCTCGACGTCCCGGGGGACACCCTCGCGCCCGCGCTCGACCCCGCACGGTGGCGCGAGCAGGACCCGGACGACGACGACGGCGCGTGGCAGGTGTCCCGCGACGGGACCACCCGGTACCGGTTCCGGACCTACGTCCGCGCCTGACACGGGTCGTCGGGCGAGGCCCCTCGGGCGGTACCGTGAGCGCATGACCCGCGCCGCCACGCCCGCCCGTCCGTTCGGGGCCGTGCTCACCGCGATGGTGACGCCGATGACCCCCGACGGTGCCGTCGACCTCGCCGCGGCGGTCGCGCTCGCCAAGCAGCTCGTCGCGCAGGGCAACGACGGCCTCGTGCTCAACGGCACGACGGGCGAGGCGTCGACGACGCACGCCCCCGAGAAGGCCGAGCTCGTCGCCGCGGTCGTCGAGGCCGTCGGGGACGACGCGTGGGTCGTCGCGGGCGCCGGGTCGAACGACACCGCGCACGCCGTCCGGATGGCCGAGCAGGCCGCCGAGGCCGGCGCGCACGGGCTGCTCGTCGTCTCGCCGTACTACTCGCGCCCCTCCCAGGCGGGCGTCGCGGCGCACGTCACGGCGATCGCCGACGCGACCGACCTGCCCGTGATGCTGTACGACGTCCCCGGCCGCACGGGCGTCCGGTTCGCGCCGCAGACCGTCGAGGACCTCGCCGCGCACGACCGCGTCGTCGCGATGAAGGACGCGAGCGGCGACCACTTCGCCGCCGCCAAGAGCATCGAGCGCACCGGTCTGGCCTGGTACTCGGGCGACGACGGCGCCCTGCTCACGCTGCTCGCCCACGGCGGCGCCGGCATCGTGAGCGTCACCGGTCACGTCGCGGCCGCCCAGCTCGCCGCCGTCGTCCGCGCCTGGGACGCCGGCGACCACACCGAGGCGCTGCGCGTCTTCCGCACCGTCGTGCCCGCGATCGACGCCCTCAACGGCGCCGGTTTCCAGGCCGTCGCGTCGAAGGCCGCCTGCGAGGTCCTCGGTCTCATCCCCACGCGGTCCACGCGCCTCCCGCTCGTGCCCGCGACCGACGACGAGGTCGACGAGATCCGGGACGGCCTGCGCGCCGCCGGCCTCCTCGACGTCGCGTTCCGCTGAGCCTGCCCCTGAACCCAGGAGATCCATGAGCCACCCCCACCCCGAGCTCGGCCTTCCCCCGACCCTTCCCGACGGTGCCCTGCGCGTCGTCGCGCTCGGTGGGCTCGGCGAGGTCGGACGCAACATGGCAGTCCTCGAGTACGCCGGCCGGCTGCTCGTCATCGACTGCGGCGTCCTGTTCCCCGAGGACCACCAGCCCGGCGTCGACCTGATCCTCCCGGACTTCGACTACATCCGGGACCGGCTCGACGACATCGAGGCGATCGTCCTCACGCACGGGCACGAGGACCACATCGGCGCCGTGCCCTACCTGCTGCGGCTGCGCCGCGACATCCCGCTGGTCGGCTCGCAGCTCACGCTCGCGTTCGTCGAGGCGAAGCTCAAGGAGCACCGCATCCAGCCCGTCACGCTCGCGGTGCGCGAGGGCCAGACCGAGCAGCTCGGCGCATTCGAGTGCGAGTTCGTCGCGGTCAACCACTCGATCCCCGACGCGCTCG
The DNA here is from genome assembly GCF_004306155.1 of Cellulomonas biazotea. Lineage (GTDB taxonomy): Bacteria > Actinomycetota > Actinomycetes > Actinomycetales > Cellulomonadaceae > Cellulomonas > Cellulomonas biazotea. The sequence goes on along the minus strand of NZ_BIMR01000168.1, from coordinate 4,659 downwards.
CGGTCGCCGTGCGCACGGGTGCCGGGACGGTCCTGCACACCGGTGACTTCAAGATGGACCAGCTGCCCCTCGACGGGCGCATCACCGACCTGCGAGCGTTCGCACGCCTCGGCGAGCAGGGAGTCGACCTGTTCATGGTCGACTCGACCAACGCCGAGGTGCCCGGGTTCGTCGCGCAGGAGCGGGGCATCGGCCCGGTGCTCGACTCGGTGTTCGCGGACTCGGCCAAGCGGATCATCGTCGCGTCGTTCGCGTCGCACGTGCACCGCGTGCAGCAGGTGCTCGACGCCGCGGCCGCGCACGGGCGGCGCGTCGCGCTCGTCGGCCGGTCGATGGTGCGCAACATGGCGATCGCGTCCGACCTCGGGTACCTCAACGTGCCCGAGGGCGTGCTCATCGACCTCAAGGGCGTCGACCAGCTGCCCGACGACGAGGTCGTCCTCATGTGCACCGGGTCGCAGGGCGAGCCGATGGCGGCCCTGTCGCGCATCGCGAACAACGACCACAAGGTGTCGGTCGGCCCCGGGGACACGGTGATCCTCGCGTCGTCGCTGATCCCGGGCAACGAGAACGCGGTGTTCCGGGTCATCAACGGCCTGACCCGGCTCGGTGCGCGCGTCGTGCACTCGGGCAACGCGAAGGTGCACGTCTCGGGCCACGCCAGCGCCGGCGAGCTCCTGTACTGCTACAACATCCTCAAGCCGCGCAACGTCATGCCCGTGCACGGCGAGGTGCGGCACCTGGTGGCCAACGCCGCGCTCGCGGTGCAGACGGGTGTGCCGGCCGACCGGGTCGTGCTCGCGGAGGACGGCGTCGTCGTCGACCTCGTCGACGGCAGGGCGTCGGTCGTCGGTGCGGTCCCGTGCGGGTACGTCTACGTCGACGGGTCGAGCGTCGGGGGCATCACCGAGGCCGAGCTCAAGGACCGCCGGATCCTCGGCGACGAGGGCTTCATCTCGATCTTCGCCGTGGTCAGCTCGGCCGACGGCAAGGTGCTGGCGGGCCCGCAGATCCACGCGCGCGGCTTCGCCGAGCAGGACGAGATCTTCGAGGACATCCTCCCGGAGCTCACGCGGGCGCTCGAGGAGTCCGCGGCGCAGGGCGCGACCGACACGCACCAGCTGCAGCAGGTGATGCGCCGGGTCGTCGGGCGCTGGGTGTCGAACCGGCTGCGGCGCCGGCCGATGATCATCCCGGTGGTCGTGGAGGCGTAGCAGCCCCGACGGCGACGTTCGCCTCGCCCGCCGGGAGGGCCTCCGGGACCTCTCGGGCGGGCGGGCGGCCGGACGTCCGGCGCGACGCGGCGGCGGAGCCGACGAGGATGAGCGCGGTCGCGAGGACGACGGTCAGCGTCAGCGGCTCGTCGAGCACCAGGGCGCCGAGGGCGACCGCGACGACCGGGTTGAGGTACGCGACCAGGGTCGACCGTGCCCCGCCGACCTCGGCGATGAGCCGGAAGAACAGCACGAACGCCAGGGCCGTGCACACCGCGCCGAGCGCGGCGAGCGACAGGACCGCGGGCGTGCTCGGCCACGGGTGCGGGCCGGTGAGGGCGACGACCGGGGCGTAGGCGATCGCCGTGATCGCGAGGCAGGCGGTCGTCAGGGGGATCGGCGGCACGTCGCGCAGGGCGCGGTCCGCGATCATCGGGGCGGTCGCGTACCCGAGGGCGGCGGCGAGGACCTGCGCGACGGCCCACGGGTCGTCGGCGCCGGAACCGGGGCCGAGCAGGAGCGCGACGCCGCCGAGCGCCACGAGCAGGCCGACCCAGCGCACGAGCGTCACGTGCTCCTTGGCGACGACGCGCGCGACGACGACCGCGAGGATCGGCACGGTGGCGACGAGCAGGCCGGTCATCGAGCTCGACAGCGTCCGCTCGGCGTTGGACAGCAGGATCCACGGGCCGACGATCTCGAGCACCGCGAACGCCACGACGGCGCGCCAGTGCCCGCGCAGCACCCGCAGCCCGCCGCTGCGGAACGCGAACGGCAGCAGGAGCAGGGCGCCGAGGCCGGTGCGCACGAAGACGACCATCGCGGGCGTCACCTCGCCGACCGCGACCTTGATGAGCAGGTAGGGGACGCCCCAGACCACGCCCATGACGACGAGCAGGAGCCACCCGCGCCGGCTCACGGTCGGACCGTCCGGCGGTACGCGCAGGTCATGGCGACAACGTACGACCGACCACCGACACCGGTCGCCGGGTTTCTCACGGCGCGCGGAAGGTCGCCCGGTGCTGCCGCGGGCTCGTGCGGAACCGCCGGGAGAAGTGGGCACGCAGCGACGCCGCGGTGCCGAACCCCGCGCGCCGGGCCACGACCTCCACGGGCTCGTCGCCCTGCTCGAGCAGCACCCGCGCGCGGTCGAGGCGCTGGTCGAGCAGCCACGCGGTGGGGCTGGTGCCCGTGCGTGCCCGGAACTGCCGCGTGAACGTGCGCCGGGACACGTGCGCGTGCGCGGCCCAGGCGTCGAGGTCCACGGGCGCGTCGAGGCGCTGCACGGCCCACGCCATGGCGCGACCGACCGCGTCCGCCCCGCCGGCCGGCGCGACGGGCGTCGGGACGAACTGCGCCTGCGAGCCGTCCCGGTGCGGGGCGAGCACGAGCGAGCGCGCGACGTCGGCGGCGACCTGCGCGCCCAGGTCGCTCCGGACGACGTGCAGGCAGCAGTCGAGCGCCGCGGCGACGCCCGCGGACGTGACGACGTCGCCGAGGTCGCACCACAGCACGTCGTCGCGCACCCGGACGTCGGGGTGGCGCCGGGCGAGGTCGGGCGCCGCGTGCCAGTGGGTCGCGGCCTCGCGGCCGTCGAGCAGGCCGGTCGCGGCGAGGACGAACGTGCCGAGGCAGAGCCCGACGAGCCGCGCACCCCGCGCGTGCGCGGCGACCAGCGCGGCGCGCAGGTCGTCGGGAGGCTCCCGCGTCACGTCCCAGCTCGGCACGACGACGAGGTCGGCGGTCGTGAGCAGGTCGAGGCCGTGCTCGACGGTGACCGTGTAGCCGGCCTCGGTCCGCAGCGGCCCGGGCGAGCCGGCGCATACGCGCACGTCGTAGGCCTCGCCGCGCAGCGGTCGCGCGCCGAACACCGCCGACGGGACGGCCAGGTGGAACGGGCTGATGCCGTCGAAGGCGATGACGGCGACGGTGCGCATGGCCCGATCGTAGCGATCGTCGTCCTGCGGGTCACTGGCGTCGCGCGCACGGTGGTCGGACGCTGGAGGCATGACCTCCACGACGCCTCCCGGCACCCCGACGGCGGACGCCGCAGGCGGCATGCCCGCCCGACCGGGCGGCGCGGCCCTCGAGGCGACGTTCGTAGGCGGGCCGACGCTCCGGCTCGCCTACGCGGGCCTCGCGTTCCTCACCGACCCGACGTTCGACGACGCACCCGCGCAGTATGCGGGCGGCGTCACGCTGCGCAAGCTCGTCGGCCCCGCCGTGCCCGTCGAGCGGATCGGCCCGCTCGACGCCGTGCTGCTGTCCCACGACCAGCACGCCGACAACCTCGACGAGCGAGGTCGCGCGCTGCTCGCCGACGTCCCCGTCGTCCTGTCCACGCCCGACGCCGCCGCACGGGTCGACGGCGTCCGCGGGCTCGAGCCGTGGCAGGAGGCGCACCTCGACGGGCCGCGCGGCGGTGTCGTCGTCACGGCCGTGCCCGCGCTGCACGGACCGCCCGGGTGCGAGCCGCTGAGCGGCCACGTCACCGGGTTCGTGCTGCGGGCCGCCGGCCTGCCGACCGTGTACGTGTCGGGCGACAACGCGTCCGTCGACGTCGTCGCGCAGGTCGCGCAGAGGTTCCCGGACGTCGGGCTCGCGGTGCTGTTCGTCGGCGGCGCGAACGTCGGGCGGTTCGGCGACGAGCCCGTCACGCTCGACCACGACCGGGCTGTCGCCGCGATGCGCCTGCTGCCGGACGCGCGCGTCGTGCCCGTGCACCACACCGACTGGGCGCACTTCGTCGACCCGCTCGACGCGCTCGTCGACGCCGCCGACCGCGCGGGCCTCGGTGACCGCCTCGTCGTGCTCGAGCGGGGGAGGCCGACCGCGCTCTGACGGTCACGTCGACCGGTCGTGGGCACGGGCGCGGCGCCGTCAGGTGGTGTCGCGGGCGGGGGCCGTCAGGAGGGCTCGAGCCCCCGGAACGCCGCGAGCCGCTCGTGCTCCTGCTCCACCGCGCGTGCGGTCGACCGGTCCCACGGCACCCACGGGTCGAGGTCCAGGCCGAGACGGCGGCCGCGCGCGCGGGGCCGCCACGTGCCGACGACCTCGCCGTCGACCATCACGGCGCCCGGCCGCCCCAGCACGGGCCACAGGTCGCGACGGCGCGCCGCGTCGGGCACGAGGGTCTCGCGGTCGCGCGACTGCAGGAACAGGTCGTAGGGGCCGAGGAGCCGCACGACGCGGTCGCCGTCGGGGCGGGCCGCCGTGGCCAGCCCCGGCAGGTCCTCCTCGAGCAGGTCGCGCGCGGAACCCTCGACGTCGACCGGCACCGCGTCGCGCGGCCAGCGCGCCCGGACGTCCTGCACGGGTGCGTCGAGGAACCCCGCGACCTGCCGCGCGTCGAGCGGCCCCAGCAGGTGCAGGACCTGCCGCACGACGTCGAGCGTCCCGTCGTCGCGCGTCCCGCGCTTGCGCTCCACGCTGCCCACCCGCGACG
>NZ_BIMR01000167.1 GCF_004306155.1 Cellulomonas biazotea | reverse complement strand
GTCGCGCCGACCGGCACCCCGGCGCGGGCGTCGGTGCCGTCGGCGGACGGCACGGTCAGGGCGCCGACGGGCTCGGCTCGGGCGCCGGCTCGGTCCCGTCGGGGGCGGCACCGTCCTGCGGCACGACGATCCACGGGCGCGTGGTCGGCGCGACGAGCGTGTTGCCGTCCTCGACCGTGCCGAACCGGGGGTTGACCTCGACGTCGAGCGCGGAGATCCGCTCGGTGACCTCCTGCGACACCGCGTCGGCGTCGGGCAGCTCCTGGATCTTCGACAGCGCGATCGAGTACCGCGCGACCGCGACCGACGCGTCGGAGAACGTCACGTCGGCGTCGGGCGTCTGCTGCGTGACGACCGAGTCGAGCAGGGCCTCGGCGTCCTCGTCGGACACCCCGACGCCGTGCTCCGCGGCGACCTCGACGATCGTCGGCTCGTGCACGAGGACCGTGAGGACGTTCGTCGCCGACACGTCGTTGAGGTACGGGCCGAGCTCGTCGATCGCCGACCGGAGGTCGGAGACCGGGACCGCGGTGCCGTCGACGACCGCCGCGGCTCCGGGCTGACCCGCGCAGCCCGCGAGCACGAGTGCCCCCAGACCGCCCACGACGAGCGCACGGACCTGTCGTCCGCCCGCTCCCGCACGCCTCTGCACCGCCACCTGGGACCTCCCGCGTCGTCGCTCGTCGATCGGCGTCATCGTAGGCCGTCCGGCGGTACACCTCGCACGCAGCCTCACGTCCGGCCCTCCCCCGGCTGGGGCGACCAGGGTGCTACAGATGACTTTCCCTTCCGGCAAGTCATCTGTAGACTTGCCGACATGGAAAACGACTTCGGCGACGACGACACCGCGTCCCGCCCCTCCCCGGCCGAGGCCCGCCAGGCGCTGTCGGAGCTCGCCGCCGACCGCGCGACGCTCGCCGCGCGCGTCATCACGCCCTGGTGGTACCACCCCGCGCTCGGCGGCATCGTCGCGCTGATCGTTGGCACGCAGGCCCTGCCGTTCCCGGCCTCGGCCCTCACGCTGCCCGTCGCGCTCTTCGCGCTGCCCACGCTCGTCGTCGTCTACCGGCGGCGCTACGGCGTGTGGATCAGCCAGCCGACCGGCCCGCGCTCGCGGCGCGTCTTCCGGGCCCTCATGGTGGTCCTCCTGCTCGCCTTCGCCGCCGCCCTGGCCGTGCGGTTCACCGGCGTCGCCTACCACTGGGCGCTCCTGCCCGCCGTCGCGGGCTTCGTCGCGGCCGTCGTGCTCGGCCCGTGGTACGACGACCTCGTCCGGCGCGAGCTCGGCGCGACGCAGCAGGAGGCGCGGTGAGCACCGGTCCCGCCCCCGCGTTCGACGAGGTCATCCACTCGCCCGTGCGGCTGCGCATCAGCGGCGTGCTCCGGCGCGGCGCCGAGCTCGAGTTCGCCGTCCTGCGGGACACGCTCGGCCTGACGGACACCAGCCTCTCGAAGAACCTGCGCGTACTCACCGACGCCGGCTACGTGACGGTCCGCAAGGAGCGGTCCCCCGCGCGCGCCGACGCCCGCCGCCTCACGTGGGTGACACTCACGCCCGACGGGCGCCGCGCCGTCGACGCGCACCTCGCGGCCCTCGCGGAGATCGCCGGCGGCTGAGCCCTCGCGCCGGCCGCTCCGGAGCCCTCGGCGACGTGACCGGCCTACCGCCCGGCCGTCCCCACGCCCGCCGCGGCCGACACGTCACCCAGCACGACCGCGTCGACGAGCTGGCGCGCCCACACGAGCAGCTCGCGCCCGTGCAGCGGACGCCCGCCGATGCGCGCGGTCGTCGGGAACGGCACCAGGACGGTCCGCGTGGCGGGCTTGAGGATCGACCCCGGGTACAGCCGCTTGAGCCGCAGCTGCGCCGACTCCGCGAGGTCGACGGGCGCGAACCGCACGAACTTGCCCTGCGCGGTGACGTCCGTGAGCCCCGCGGACCGCACCTTCTGCCGGAACTCCGCGACCTCGAACAGGTTGTCGACGGCCGCGGGCACCGCGCCGTACCGGTCGGCGAGCTCGGCCCGGACCTCGCCCAGCGCCGCGGCGTCGGCCGCCGCCGCGATCTTCTTGTACGCCTCCAGCCGCAGCCGCTCGTGCGCGATGTAGTCGTGCGGGATGTGCGCGTCGACGGGCAGCTCGATCGTGACGTCCGGGAGCTCCTCGGGGACGTCGCCGCGGAAGTTCGCGACGGCCTCGCCGACCATGCGGATGTACAGGTCGAACCCGACGCCCTCGATGTGCCCGGACTGCTCCCCGCCGAGCAGGTTGCCCGCGCCGCGGATCTCCAGGTCCTTCATCGCGACCGCCATGCCCGCGCCGAGGTCGGTGTTGGCAGCGATCGTCTGGAGCCGGTCGTGCGCGGTCTCCGTGAGCGGCTTCTCGGGCGGGTAGAGGAAGTACGCGTACGCACGCTCGCGCCCGCGGCCGACGCGCCCGCGGAGCTGGTGCAGCTGCGACAGGCCGAGCAGGTCCGAGCGCTCGAGGATGAGCGTGTTCGCGTTCGAGATGTCGAGGCCCGTCTCGACGATCGTCGTGCAGACCAGGACGTCGAACCTCTTCTCCCAGAAGTCGACGATGACGCGCTCGAGCTGGTGCTCGTTCATCTTGCCGTGCGCCACCGCGACGCGGGCCTCGGGCACGAGCTCGCTGATCCGGGACGCGGTCCGCTCGATCGAGTCGACCTTGTTGTGCACGTAGAACACCTGGCCCTCGCGCAGCAGCTCGCGGCGCACGGCGGCGGTGATCTGCTTCTCGTCGTACGCGCCGACGAACGTGAGCACCGGGTGCCGCTCCTCGGGCGGGGTCGCTAGCGTCGACATCTCCCGGATGCCCGTGACCGCCATCTCCAGGGTGCGCGGGATCGGCGTCGCGCTCATCGCGAGGACGTCGACGTTGGTGCGCAGCGCCTTGAGCGTCTCCTTGTGCTCGACGCCGAACCGCTGCTCCTCGTCGATGATGACCAGCCCGAGGTCCTTGAACCGCACCTGGCCCGTGATGAGGCGGTGCGTGCCGATGACGATGTCCACCGACCCGTCGGACAGGCCCTCGACGACCTCCTTCGACTCCTTGTCCGTCTGGAACCGCGAGAGTGCCTTCACGGTCACGGGGAACGCGGAGTACCGCTCCGAGAACGTGTCGAGGTGCTGCTGCACGAGCAGCGTCGTGGGGACGAGGACCGCGACCTGCTTGCCGTCCTGCACCGCCTTGAACGCCGCCCGCACGGCGATCTCCGTCTTGCCGTAGCCGACGTCACCGCAGACCAGGCGGTCCATCGGGACCGACTTCTCCATGTCGGCCTTGACCTCGTCGATCGTCGCGAGCTGGTCGGGCGTCTCGACGTACGCGAACGCGTCCTCGAGCTCGCGCTGCCACGGCGTGTCCGCCGCGAACGCGTGCCCGGGTGTCGCCATCCGCGCGCTGTACAGGCGGATGAGCTCCGCAGCGATCTCCTTGACCGCCTTGCGCGCCCGGCCCTTGGTCTTCGCCCAGTCGCCGCCGCCCATCCGGTTGAGCGTCGGCGCCTCGCCGCCCACGTACTTGGTCACCTGGTCGAGCTGGTCGCTCGGCACGAACAGCCGGTCGCCCGGCTGGCCGCGCTTGCTCGACGCGTACTCGATGACCAGGTACTCGCGGGTCGCCGCGTTGGCGCCCGTGCCGATGGTCCGCTGCACGAGCTCGACGAACCGGCCCACGCCGTGCTGCTCGTGCACGACGAAGTCGCCCGGGCGCAGCTGCAGCGGGTCGACGACGTTGCGCCGCCGGCTCGGCATGCGACGCATGTCCCGCGTGCTGCTGCCCGCGCGACCCGTGAGGTCGGCCTCGGAGAAGACCGCGAGGCGCAGCGGCTCGGCCACGAAGCCCGGACCCACGGGCGCGGGCACCACGAGGACGACGCCGCCCTCGGGCTGCTCCTCGACCGACGTCACCAGGCGCGCCGGGACGTCGGAGGCCTTGAGCTGCTCGACCATGCGCTGCGCGGGCCCGTGCCCCTCGGTCGCCAGGACGAGCCGCCAGCCCTGCTGCTGCAGCGTGCGCACGTCCGCGACGGCCCGCGCGACCTCGCCCCGGTAGCGCTCGACGTCACGCGCGGCGACGACGACCGTCCGGCCGGTCGCCGCGAGGTCGTCCGCGTCCCACGCCGGGCCGCCCGCAAGGGGCGTCCAGCCCGGCGCGCGCGCACCGGCCACCCCCTCGCCCGACGCGTCGGAGCCGGGCGCGCCCGCCGCCACCGTCGCGTCCGCGTCGAGCGTGAAGCCGCTGAGCGTCCACCACCCCAGACCGCGGACGGCGGACAGCGCCCGGACGTCCGCGAACGACGCGAACGACGCCGCCGACAGGTCGAGCGGCGTCGCGGCACCCGCCGCGGCCGACGTCCACGCCGCCTCGAGGAACTCCTGCGTCGTCGCGACGAGGTCGTGCGCGCGGCGGCGGACCCGCTCGGGGTCGACGACGACGAGCAGCGCGTCGTCGGGCACCAGGTCCAGCACCGGCACCATCCGCTCGACGAGGGCCGGCGCGAGCGACTCCATGCCCTCGACCGCGATCCCCTGCGCGAGCCTGTCGAGCATGTCGACCGCACCCGGCAACCGCTCCGCGAGCTCCGCGGCCCGCGCCCGCACCGCGTCGGTCAGCAGGATCTCGCGGCACGGCGGCGCCCACAGCCCGTGCTGCGCGACCTCGAGGCTGCGCTGGTCGGCGACGGAGAACCAGCGGATCTCCTCGACGTCCTCGCCCCACAGCTCGACGCGCAGCGGGTGCTCGTCGGTCGGCGGGAACACGTCGAGGATCCCGCCGCGCACCGCGAACTCGCCGCGCTTCTCGACCATGTCGACGCGCTGGTAGGCGGCCGCGACGAGCCGCTCGGTGAGGTCGTCCAGGTCGACCCGGTCGCCGGCGTGCACCGCGACGGGCTCGAGCTCCCCGAGCCCGTCGACGACGGGCTGCAGGAGCGCGCGGACCGGCAGGACCAGGACCCGCACGGGGCCCGTCGGGCCGTCGGGTGCCGGGTGCGCGAGCCGGCGGAACACGGCGAGCCGCCGCGCGACCGTGTCCGAGCGCGGCGACAGGCGCTCGTGCGGCAGCGTCTCCCACGCGGGCAGGACCGCGACCGCGTCGTCGGGCAGGTAGCAGCGCAGGGCGGCGGCGAGCTCGTCGCCGTCGCGGCCGGTCGCGGTCACGACGACCAGCGGCCGACCCTTCGCGCCCGCACCCTCGGCGCCCGCGAGCGCGGCGAGCAGCGGCGGTCGCACGCCGGCGGGGCCGACGACGTCGAGCTCGCCCCGCGCGGTCACGAGCGAGACGGCCTCCGCCGCGGCGGGGTCGGCCAGGAGGGCGGGCAGCAGGCCGGTGAGGTCCATGGTTCCTTCGCGGGTCGTCCGGGAGCAGGTCCGCGCCGCCGGGTGTCGACCACGGCGGTGGCGACGGGCACGGCCCAGCACGAACGCCCCGGATCCAGGGGATCCGGGGTGCACGATGAGTCTACGAGCCGCCGCCGACACCGCCCGGCGGGCAGCACGGCGGGTGGTCCGGCGCGCAGTCCGGCGACCGGTCCGGCACGCCGAAGGAGACAGGCGAGGACGTCGGACGACGCCCCGGAGGGCGACCGGGAGGTCAGCCCACCTCGGACGCGACGAGCTCCTCGGGGCCGTCGATCGCCGCGAGCGCCCGGCGCAGGGCCGTGCTCGACGTGTGGACCGTGTACGGGAAGTAGATGACCTCGACGCCGACCGCGCCGAAGTCGCGCTCCAGGCGGTCGCCCTTGGCCGTGCCCCGCCAGTCGTCGCCCTTGAAGATGACGTCGAAGCCGACCGAGCGCCACGTCTCGACCTTGTCGGGCTGCACCTCGGCGACGACCTCGTCGACGTAGGAGATGTGCCGCAGGATCTCCATGCGCTCCGCGAGCGGGATGATCGGCCGGCGACCCTTGGTGAGCTCGAGCACCTCGTCCGCGACCACGCCCGCGATGAGGTAGTCGCAGCGCCGCTTCGCGTGCCGGAGGATGTTGAGGTGTCCCACGTGGAACAGGTCGTACGCCCCGGGCGCGTACCCGACGATGCGTGTCATGCCGAACCTCCTGCGGACGAGCTACGGGAATGCTGCGGCCCGCGCCGTCGAGGACCTGCTTCGGGCCGCCCTGCCGCAACCCGCCAGAGCCGACTGTAGGGGAACCGGTCCAACCCGGACATAGTGCACAGACCGACGTCACCCGCTCGGGGCGTTTTTCACCCACCTGCCCAGGTCGGCGGGCATCCGGGTGGTCGCAGGGCCTCGATCGGCCGGAACGCTGCGCCGACCGGGTTAAAACCACCGAGGTTTCACATTTCGCCCACACCGGAACAGGGCATTCCGGGGCAGGATCGTCGAGAATCAGAGCACCGACCAAGGGTGGTGGCCGCTCGGGCGGAACGATCCCCCGTGCACGTCACGCACGGGTGCACGTCCACGAGAGGGGATCACGCATGGAGCCGGCGGAGTACCTCGCGGCACTGCGCAAGCACTGGCTGTTCATCGCCGTGCTCGGCGTGCTCGGCTTCGCCGCGGGGTACGCGTACTCCACGTCGCTCCCGTCGAGCTTCCGCGCCACGTCCAGCGTCTACGTCACCGTGCCCGAGAGCAGCTCCGTGGGCGAGCTCGTGCAGGGCTCGACGTACGCGCAGAACCGCATCGAGAACTACGCGCAGCTCGCCACGAAGCCGTTCGTGCTCGACCCCGTCATCGACGACCTCGGGCTCGACACGACGGCCCGCGCGCTCGCCAAGTCGGTCGGCGTCTCCGCCCCGCTCAACTCGACGATCCTCGAGATCTCCGCCGTGAGCGGCGAGCCCGAGCGGGCCGCCGACATCGCCAACGCCGTCGCCCAGCAGCTCGCGACCGCGGTCGAGGAGCTCGAGGGCGACACCGCGGACGGCGAGCCGAACGTGCAGATCACGATGGTCGGCGAGGCGACGCCCCCGAACTTCGCGTTCGCGCCCAACACCAAGCTCAACGCCGCGACCGGCCTCGTCCTGGGCGGCGTCATCGGCGTCGTCCTCGCGCTCGCCCGGACGCTGCTCGACACCCGCATCCGCTCGATGAAGGACCTGCGGCGCGCGACCGACACCCCGGTCCTGTCGAGCGTCCGGTACGACCGCAAGGGTCGCAAGAGCCCGCTCGTCATGCGGCGCGACCCGTTCGGCGACCAGGCCGAGGCGTTCCGCCGGCTGCGCACCAACCTGCGGTTCCTCACCATCGCCGGGCCGAGCCGGTCGATCGTCGTCACGTCGTCCCTGCCCACCGAGGGCAAGTCGACGACCGCGATCAACCTCGCGATCGCGATGGCCGAGGGCAACGCCCGGATCCTGCTCATCGACGCCGACCTGCGCCGCCCGTCGGTGCACCGCTACCTCGGCATCGAGGGCGCCGTCGGCCTGACCACCGTCCTCATCGGCGAGGCGTCCGCGGAGGACGTCATCCAGCCGTGGGGCGACGGGTCGCTCGACGTGCTGCCCGCCGGGCAGATCCCGCCGAACCCCAGCGAGCTGCTGGACTCCCCCGCGATGGGCCGGCTGCTGCAGCGCCTGTCGCTGCGGTACGACGTCATCCTGCTCGACTCGGCGCCGCTGCTGCCCGTGACCGACGCCGCGGTGCTGTCCCGCCTGACCGACGGCGCGCTCGTCGTCGTCGGGTGCCGCACCGTGCACCGCAACCAGCTGTCCGACGCGCTGGCGTCGCTCGAGGCGGTCGACGCGCGGGTCCTCGGGCTGCTGCTCAACCAGGTCTCCGCGAAGGCGTCCGGGTCGATCCTCACGTACGGCTCGACGCCGCAGTCGACGGCCCGGGCCTGGTCGCTCACCCACCGTGCCGGTCGCCGCGGCGCCGGACGCCAGGAGCCGGTCGGCCCGACCG
>NZ_BIMR01000166.1 GCF_004306155.1 Cellulomonas biazotea | reverse complement strand
CGCCGCGGCGGGCGTCTTGCGGGGTGCCGCGGCGCGGCGCGGGGCGGCGGTCCGGGGGGACGACGCACGCGACGCCCGGGGCGCGGGGGCGGCCGGCTCCGGCTCGGGGACGTCGAACCCGCGCCGACGCAGCAGCGCACCCGCGCCGCCCGGCAGGTTCCCGACCTCGTCGGCGGTCGCGAGGCGACCGGTCGCGTACCGGTGCGCGACCCCGACGACCGCCGTCACGTCGTAGGTGCGTCCCTCGTGCACCAGCGGGACGCCGCCCGACGGTGCGAAGCCGTACACGCCGAGGAAGTCGTCGCGACCTCGGCTGTCGTGCTCGGCGATCGCCTGGAGGATGTGCTGAGCCGTCACCGCGGAGAACGTCGCCACGACGACGAGCCTACGTCGCGCGGCGAGGGCCCCGGCCCGCGGCCCCGGTCCCCCGCGCCGTGCGACGCGAGGGACCGGCCACCGGGTCAGATCGTGCGGGGCGCCTTCGCGAGGTTCTCGACGAGCTCCGCGCGGTTCTGCCGCACCACGTACGCGGGGCGGTCGCGCTCGACGCGCCACGACTCGCTCAGCGGCGACACGTCGACCGTGTCGAAGCCGAGCGCGTCGTACAGCGCGACGACGTGCTCGACGGCCTCGGGGTGGTCGCTCGACGTGGCGAGCGCGCGACGCTCGTCGCTCCCCGCCGGGTGGCCGTCGGTCGTGATGTCCGCGGCCTGGATGTGGTTGAACGCCTTCACGACCTTCGACGTCGGCAGGTGCTCCTGCAGCAGGCCGGACGTGGTCTTCTCGCCGCGGTCGAGGACGTCGATCCGACCGTCGCGCTCGAAGTAGTAGTTGTTGGTGTCGAGCACGACCTTGCCGGCGAGCGGCTCGACCGGGATGTCGCCGATGGCCTTGAGCGGCACGGTGACGACGGCGACCTCGGCGGCCTGCGCGGCCTCCTGGGCGGTCGCGGCACGGGCGCGCGGACCGAGCTCGGCGACGAGGCCGTCGAGCGTCTCGGGACCGCGCGAGTTGGCGATGACGACGTCGTGGCCCAGCGCGACGACGGCGCGGGCGACCTGGCTGCCGATGTGACCGGCGCCGATGATTCCGTAGGTGGTCATGGGGGCTTCAATCCGACCGGGCCGGTCGGCATTCCCCGTGGGACCCCGCCGTCCACCTGCTGGTCGCCGCGCCGCCCGCCGGTCAGACGAGCACGACCGACCCGTCGACCGTGATCTCGTCCGCGTCGGCGTCGTCGAACCAGCGCCCGTGCTCGCCGAGGTACCGGAACCGCACGGTGGTCCCGACGGGGACCTTGACGGACGTGCTCACCGTCCCGTTCGAGCGGCGGCGCAGCGGGTGCGCGCCGGGGGTCCAGTCGTTGAACGTGCCGACCACGCTCACCGGTCCGTCGAGGGTCGACGACGGCAGCGAGAACGTGAGCGTGCAGGTGGAGGTCAGGACGGAGCGGGACTTCTTGAGCACGGGCGGGACCACACTTTCCCTCGGACGGACGACGGGCCGACGGGCGCATCGTGGCGCGCTCATGTTTCGGGAAGGTCCCCGTCCTGGTGAGCACCGTGTGACATGTCGGTGACGTCGGGTGCCGCCGGGTGACGTCGGCGGCACCGCGCGCTCAGGACCGCGGCTCGAGGACGACGACCGCCGTCTCGGTGGGTCGCCGGGTCGCGAACCCGTCGACGTCGTCGCCGAGCTGCTTCCACCCCTCCCACAGGCGGGCACGCTCGTCGCCGCGCGCGGCCCGCCCGCGCACCGCCCGGGTCGCGCCCTTGAGCTCGACGGTGGCGTCGGGGTGGGCCTGCAGGTTGAGCCACCACGCGGGCTCGGGCGCGGCCCACCCGTTCATGGCGAGCGTGACGAGGTTGGGCCCGTCCTCGTAGTAGCCGAGGATGACGGTCCGCTCCTGCCCGGTCCGGCGCCCGACCGTCGTGAGCGCCATGGTCCCCCAGCGGTTGGGCTTGGGCCGCCACAGCCCGCGGCGGTGGCCGGTGAGCCGGTAGTACGCCCGGTGCACGACCCAGGCGGTCCGGACGAACCATCGCGGGGGGATCCGGGGCGACGTCGGCTGCTCGCCAGGCGGGGGTGCAGCGGTCACGTCGTCCACCATCCTCGTGTCGTCGGTCGGGCGGCAAGGGGTCGTCGGGGGCGTCGGGGCGTCGGCGGCGCTCATGCGCGCACCAGCTCGCGCTCGGGCGCGGTCGCGGCCGGCTCGGCGTCGATCTCGACGCGCGGCAGCACACGGTCGAGCCAGCGGGGCAGCCACCAGTTCGCGCGGCCGAGCAGCGTCATCGTGGCCGGCACCAGGACGAGGCGGACGAGGGTCGCGTCGACGAGGACCGCGGTCGCCAGGCCGACGCCGAACATCTTGGTCGCGGCGTCCTCGCCCAGCACGAAGGCCAGGAAGACGGACACCATGATCGCCGCGGCGGACGTGATGACCCGGCCGGTCCGCGCGATGCCGTGCACGACGGACCCCGTCTCCGAGCCCGTGCGCGCCCGCTCCTCGCGGACCCGCGACAGCAGGAACACCTCGTAGTCCATGGAGAGCCCGAAGAGGATCGCGAACATGAACATGGGGATGAAGGACACGATCGGCACGGTCGACTCCAGGCCGATGAGCCCCGCGCCCCAGCCCCACTGGAACACCATCACCATGACGCCGTAGGACGCGCCGATGCTCAGCAGGTTGAGCAGGACCGCCTTGAGCGGCACGAGCACGGACCGGAAGACCAGCACGAGCAGGACGAACGACAGCGCGAGGACCGCGCCGACGAACACGGGCAGCCGGTCGTTCACCCGGACCCCGACGTCCGCGAAGCTCGCGGTCTGCCCGCCGACGTGCGCGCGGGCGGGGCTGCCGTCGAGGGCCGCGGGGAAGACCTCGGTGCGCAGCCGCTCGACCGTCTCGGTCGTCGTGCGCTCCTGCGGTCCGGTGGTCGGCACGGCGACGACCGTCGCGACGCCCGAGGCGGGGTCGAGACCCGCGGGCACCGCCGACGCGATCCCCGGGTCGGCGCGCACGGCGTCGACCAGGCGGCCGACCGCCGCGTCGTCGCCGTTGACCTGGACCGCGACGACCAGCGGCCCGTTGGTGCCGGGCCCGAACCCCTCGGCGAGCAGGTCGTACGCCTGCCGCTGCGTCCAGTCGGCGGGCAGGGCACCGTCGTCGGGGATGCCGACGCGCAGCGCCGCGACCGGTGCGGCCGCCGCGAGCAGGAGCGCGGTGACCCCGGCGGCGTAGGCGCGCGGGTGCCGGGTGACGTGCCCGACCCACCGCTGCCAGCCCGGCCCCTCCTGCGGGATGCGGCGACGACCGAGCACGCGCCGCCCGACGAGGCCCAGCAGCGCGGGCAGGAGCGTGACGGACGCGGCGACCATGAGCAGGACGACGACCGCGATCGCGAGCCCGCCGGCCGTCATGAACGGCACCTGCGCGACGGCCAGCCCGAGGATCGAGACGACGACGATCCCGCCCGCGAACACCACGGGCCGTCCGGCGGTCGCGAGCGCCCGGCTCGCCGCGTCCTCGACCGGCACGCCGTGCTCCAGGTGGTCGCGGTGCCGGGTCACGACGAACAGCGCGTAGTCGATCCCCACCCCCAGCCCGACCATCGCCCCGAGCACCGGCGCGTAGCTCGGGATGTCGACCAGGTGCCCGAGCAGCGGCATGACGCCCACACCCACGGCCAGGCCGAGCACGGCCGTGACCACGGGCACGACGGCGGCGGTGAGCGAGCCGAACGCCACGAACAGGATGACGAGCGCCGCGACCACCCCGATCAGCTCGCCGAGCCCGCCCCCGGTCTCCTCGAACGCGAAGAACAGGTCGCCGCCCATCTCGACCCGCAGCACCTGCTCGTCCACGGCGGCGCCCGCGGACTTGAGCCGGTCCAGGTCGGCCACCGCGAGGTCTCCCAGCAGCGGGTACTGCACGCGCAGGAGCGCGACCCGGCCGTCGGCGGACACGAGCCCGGCGGCGACGGCGGCCTCCTCCCCCTGCGCGAGCGCCCCCGCCGGGTCGGTCGTGCTCAGCACCTGCGGCGTCGCCCGCACGTCGGCCTGCAGGGCCGCGAGCGCGTCCCGGGCCTCGGGCGAGGCGAAGAACGTCGCGTCGGCGTCGGCGGGCGTCACGACGACCTGCGCGGTCAGCCCCGCGCGGTCCGAGCCGGCCTGCGCGAGCAGGTCGTTCGCGACCTGCGAGTCGAGCCCGGGCACCCGGAACGAGTCCTCGAGCTCCGTGCCGAACCGGCTCGACGTCCCCAGCGCCACGACGGCGAGCAGCACCCACGCGCCGAGGACCACCCACGGGCGGCGGGCGGAGAACCGTCCGAGACGGGACAAGGTGTGCGACAGCATCGGGGCCTCCCGGTTCCGGGTGCCGACCGGTCGCCGGCACCCGCCGATCGTCGCGACGCGGCCACCGCGGCCGCATCGGCCGTCGAGCCCGTCCCGCACCGGCCGTCCGGACGGTGCAGGAACGGCACCTTCGGCCGATCCGCGCCTGCCGCGCCGGTCCCTACGCTGACCCCGTGATCACCGACGTCGCCCGCCGCCTGTGGGCCGAGCCGCGCGCCCCGCACGCCCCGCGGCGGGTGTGGCGCGACGGGGTGCTGCTCGCGGTGGTCGTCGCGGGCGCGCTCGCCGAAGGGCTGCTGCGGACGTCGGTGACGTGGCGGCCGTTCGCGATCGTCCTCACGGTCGGCCTGGCGTCGACGCTCCTGTGGCGGCGCACGCACCCGCTCGCGATGGTCACCGTCGCGTTCGGGGCCCTGGTCGTCGTCGACCTCGCGTCGCTCGCCGCCGGGACCGACGGGTCCGTCGTCCTCGGCACGACCGCGTTCGTCCTCGTGCTCGTCTACGCGCTGTTCCGGTGGGGGTCCGGCCGTGAGGTCGTGCTCGGGACCGCGGTCGTCGCCGTCGGGTTCACCGTGGGGATGGTCCGGGACTGGACGACGCTCGGCGAGGCGCTCCTCGGCGTGCTCGTCGTGACGTTCCCCGCCGTCCTGGGCGTGTCCGTCCGGCTGTCCCGCACGTCGCGCGCGCAGCGGATCGACCAGGTCCGGCTGCGCGAGCGCGAGCTGCTGGCGCGCGAGCTGCACGACACCGTCGCGCACCACGTCTCCGCGATGGTGGTCCGCGCGCAGGCAGGCCGTGTGGTCGGGGTGACCGACCCGGCGGCAGCGGTCGACGCGCTGGGCGTCATCGAGGCGGAGGGCGTCCGGACCCTCGCGGAGCTGCGCCTCATGGTCGGCGCGCTGCGCGACGGCGAGGGGCCCGACCTGGCCCCCGGCCGCGGGCTCGCGGACATCCCCGCGCTCGCCGCGTCGCTGGGCTCCGTCACGCCCGTCGAGGTGCGGGTCGCGGGCGACGTCGTCGGCGTCGGCCCGTCCGTCGGGGCCGCCGTCTACCGGATCGTCCAGGAGGCCCTGACGAACGTCGCCCGGCACGCGCGCCACCCGACGCGGGTCGCGGTCGACGTCGCCGTCGAGCCGCGGCAGGTGCGCTGCACCGTGACCGACGACGGCGAGCCCGTCCTCGGCGGGCGCGCCCCCGGCTACGGCACCGTCGGGATGACGGAGCGCGTGACCCTGCTCGGCGGGACGATCCGCATCGGCCCCGGCGACCACCAGGGCTGGGTCGTCGACGCGGTCCTGCCGCTCGCCCGGGTGGCCGCGTGAGCATCCGCGTCCTGCTCGCCGACGACCAGGAGATCGTCCGCACCGGCCTGCGCATGATCCTCGACGCGCAGCCCGGCATCGAGGTCGTCGCCGAGGCCGCCGACGGCGCGCAGGCCGTCCGCCTCGCCCGCGACCTGCGGCCCGACGTCTGCCTGCTCGACATCCGCATGCCCGTCCTCGACGGCCTCGAGGCGACCCGGCAGATCACCGCCGCCGACGACGCCCCCGCCGTCGTGGTCATCACGACGTTCGACCTCGACGAGTACGTGCACGGCGCGCTGCGCGCGGGCGCCCGCGGGTTCCTGCTCAAGGACGCCGGCCCCGACCTGCTCGCCCAGGCGGTCCGCGCCGCCGCCGACGGCGAGGCGCTCATCGCGCCGCGGGTCACCGTGCGGCTGCTCGCCGCGTTCGCCGGCCGACCCGCCGGGCGCCCCCCGGCGCAGCCGCTCGACGCGCTCACCGCCCGCGAGGAGGAGGTCCTGCTGACCGTCGCGCGCGGCCTGACGAACGCCGAGATCTGCGCCGAGCTGCACATCAGCCTCAGCACCGTGAAGACGCACGTCACGAGCCTGCTCGCCAAGCTCGGCGTCCGGAACCGCGTGGAGATCGCGATGTGGGCGTACGAGACGGGCCGCGTCACGCCCTGACGCCCTGGCGCCCTGACGGCGAGCGACCCGGTCACGTCCGGCGCGACCCGGCCCGGCGCAGCCGACCTGGCCTACCGGCGGACGGACCAGACCAGCGCGCCCGACCCGTCGACGGCGTGCAGCTCGACGACCTCGCCGCCGCGCCCCGCGGTCACGACGTCCCCCCGCTGCGCGGTGCCGAGCTCCCACGTCCCGTCGGACCGCTCGTAGGTCATGGCCGGCCCCGCGACGCCGTCCGCCGGGAGCGACGCCGTGCCACCACCGGCGGCGCGCAGGCACAGCGACCCGTCCCGGCCTGCGTACGCGCTGGCACCGCCGGGCAGCGACGTGACCGCGCCCGCGGGCGGCTCGTCGCACGCGTAGACGACCTCGCGCGGCGGCGGCGTCGTCACGGTCGCGAGCACGGCCCACGCGACCAGCGCGACGGCCGCGCCCGCGGGCACGAGCCGCCGCACGGGCGGCAGCGCAGGTCGCCGGACGACCGCCAGCACGAGGGCCGTGAGGGCGAGCCCGAGCAGGCCACCGACCGTGTTGAGCAGCAGGTCGTTGACGTCGAACGCCCGCCACGCCCACCCCACGGCGGCCGAGACCACGAGCTGCACCGTCTCGATCAGCAGCGTCACCGCGACGCACGCGAGCACGAGCGCCTCGTACCGCCACCGCACGACGAGCGGCAGCAGCAGCCCGAACGGGATCGTCATGAGGACGTTGCGCTGCGTCTCCCACCCGCCGAGCAGGTCGGGCCGCCGCAGCGCGAGGTCGTACGCGGGTCCCGTGCCGCGCTCCATCTGCCCGATCGGCAGCGGCAGGAACGCCGCACCCGCGAGCACGACGAGGTAGAGCACGAACGCCACCGTGGCGGCGCGACGGAGGGCGGGGGCACGCTGGTCGGTCACCGCACGAGGATGCCCGCCCGGGCCGGCGCGCCGCGTCGGCCGACGGCCGGACCGCACGTCAGCCCGCGGTCGGACCCGGCCGGACCGGGCTCCGCCCGCTGGACGGGGTAGGCCGACGGCCGTCCCCCGCGACCAGACGGCTCCGCGGCCGACCCGGCGAGTCGGCAGTGCGGCCGACCCCGGCGGCGCGTCAGCGGCGCGGCGACCACCCGTCGGCGCCCGCCAGGTACGCGCGGGGCGTCCGGTCCTTCGCCTCGGCGGGCGTGAGCTGCGGGCGGTCGTCCGTGACGAGCGCCCCGGGGCCGCGGTTGGCGTGCTCGGCGAAGCGCGCGTCGCGCCACGACCAGCCGCCGGAGAAGTCGCTCCACGCGGTGCCGCCGACGTGCGCGCCGATCCACGAGTCCCGGACCAGCACCTGCCCGATCGCGTTCGGGTCGTTGCTCGGGTGCCAGGGCCGGCCCAGGAAGACGGTGCCGTCGGGGGCGTCGCTCGTGAACCGGCACCGCGTGAACAGGAAGCCGTACGGGTTCGCGACCGACGTGCTGGGGGCGGTGACGTAGCCGTTGTTGGTCGTCGAGCCGCGCGTGAGCGACCGGATCTCGCACCCCTCGAACACGGCCGTCGCGCGCCCGAAGACGAAGTCGACGTCCCCCTCGACGTAGCAGTCGCGGAACGACGCGCGCGCGACGACGTCCGCCGCGGTGCTGTTCACGTACAGGGTGTCCTGGTTGCCGAGGAACCGGACGCCGTCGAAGACGAGCCGGTCGGCCCGGGTGAGGACGGCGACGGCCTGCCGGTTGGTGATCTCGGGGTGAGCCGCCTCGTCGAACGTGTTCGCGAACGTGAGGTTGCGGGCCGTGAAGTCGGCGCCGTCGATCGTCACGCTCGCGCTGCCCGACGTGCCGTGCGTGCCCGAGCCGTCGGGCTTCGGCGTGCCGTTCGCGTTGTCGTAGGACACGACGACGTCCTGCGCGCGGCGCCCCGTGCCGACGAGCGTGAGGAACGGCTTGGTCGCGGGCACCTTGACGACCTCGTGGTAGGTCCCCGGTCGCAGCGCGATGACCCAGGGGCTGGTGCGCCCCTCGGGGGCCGCGTCGATCGCGGCCTGCACGGTCGTGAAGTCGGCGCGGCGGTCGGGCCCGACGGTCGCGTCGGCGCGGACGGCGGCGTGACCGCGGTCGAGCCGGTCGTCGGGGCCCACCGCGGACGCGGCCGTCGGCAGCGCCGCCGCGAGGACGGTGGCGAGCGCGAGCGCCGCCGTGAGCGTGCCGGTGGGTCGTGCTCCGCGCATGGTTCTACCCCCTCGTAGAAACCGGTTTCTCGGCCGCGGACGAACCTAGGGGGCGGTACGGGCGCGCGTCAACGGTCCGCGTCGCCACGCCGGGACGACGCGCGGTCAGTCGTCGTCGCCGCCGACGCGGTCGCGCACCATCGCCACGACCTTGCCCACGTTGAGCGTCCAGCCGACCCCGAACACCCGCGGGCCGATCAGGTGGGCACCCTCCGGGTCCCACATCCGCTCCTTGAAGCGCTCGACCGTCGGCATCCGGAAGTCGTAGGGCACGAACCCCACGACGACGCCGTTCCACTCGCGCTCCTCGGCGGGCGTCCGCAGCTCCTTGACGACGGCCGTCACGGCGAGCGCGAGCGTGACCAGCCGGACGATGCTCGGGAGGTCCACGTGCCGCCCGTCCTGCTGCTTCGCTGCCATGTCCGCTCCTTCGTCGCCCGGCCCGGTCCCCTCCCCATGATTCACCCGCGGGCCGCCCGCACCTAGACCCCGGACGTCCGGACCAGCACCCGCCCCGCCGACACGCTCGTGCGGAAGGTCTGTCACGCGGACCGCGACAGACCTTCCACGCGCGCCGCGTCAGGCGTCGGTGCCCTCGACGACCCGCTTGAGCAGGGCCAGGTCGGCCGTGACCAGCCCCTCGTCCCGGTCGAGGTCGGCGTCCGACATCCCCGGGGCGCGGCGCAGCGTGAAGACGACCTCGGTCCCGTCGCCGTCCACGATCGCGCGCATCGGCACGTGGACGTCCTCCCCCGTCGGCGTCACGACGTCGTGGTCGAGCACGCCGAAGGGGTTGTCCGGCGCGAACGTCACCTGCGCGCGCCCGGCGGGCGTCTCGACGTACCAGCGCCCGTCGACCTGCACGACCTCCTGGCCCAGGCCGGGCGCCCAGCGCGGCAGGTTCGTCGGGTCGGACACGAACGCGTACACGTCCGCGACCGGCCGGTCGATGTGGATGCTGAGGTGCCGAGACTCCGTCGCCATCGGGCGAGCGTGCCACGGGCCGGTGACACCGGCGCGGCACGGCGGGACGATGGTCGTCCGGGGCAGGCAGGAGCGAGGCCGTCGGCGTGCGGCGGTCCCGCGCGGCGCGGAGGTGCGCGCATGCACGACGACGAGCAGGCAGGCGACCCGGGGCGCGGGTCCGGCGGGCAGGCGGGGACGCCCGCGACGCCCGCGAGCCACGTCTACTACTTCGAGGTCGGCGACGGCGTGTGGCACGGGCGCTTCGAGCTGCGCGTCACGTCCTGGCGCGGGCTGCTGGCGGCGCGGGTCGGCGTGCGCGACACGCTGCTGGTGGTCGCGATGTGGACCGTCCAGGCGCTCACCGGACCGTCACGCCTCGAGTCGACCGTCGTGGCCCGGCCCGACGCGGGCGCGCACGGCGTCGCCGACAACACCGTCCGCCTGTCGGTGCTGGGCGTGACGGTGTACCTGCTGCGCGAGCGGTACGTCCTGCTCGCGGACGGCCTGGGCGTCACGGTCCGGGCGGTCGAGCGGTTCGGGCCGTTCCCGCGGCTGCTCGTGCGGCGGTTCGACTACCCGGCGGAGATCGGGGCCGACGGGCTGTCGTCGACGTACCACATGCCCCTGCTGGGCAGCGCGTGGACGGCCCGCTACCGGGTCGGCGCCGACCGCCGCACGCTCGCGGGCGAGCTCGTCTGCGCGTGGGCCCGCGCCACGGAGGTCGCGCGGCGCACCGGGGACCGCCCGTCATGACGGGGGCCGACGAGGTCGCGCTCGTCGCGGCGGAGCTCGACCGGCGACGGGCCGTCTTCGAGCGCGACCGTGACCCGCGCGCGTCGTTCGCGTTCGTCTACGCCGTCCTCACCCGCTCGCTGGAGGCGCGGCTGCGGCGGGCCGACACCGGGTTCGACGACCCCGGGTGGGTGGCCGGGCTCGCGACGACGCTCGCGCACGAGTACCTGGTCGCGATGGACGCGGTCGACGAGGCGCTGGCCGCCGCGGGCGCCGGGCCGCGCGACCTGCCGTCGGCCCGGGCGTTCCGGGGCGAGGTCCCACAGCCGTGGCGCGACGTGCAGGCCGCGTTCGGCCACCGGTCGTACGTGCTGGAGGACGTGCTGTTCTCGATGATGGCGCACATCTCCTACGACCTGCCGCGGGCCCTGCGGCGGATGTCGGCGACCGAGCCGGTGACGGGGCACGTGGCCGACTTCCACCGCATGAACGACGTGCTGGGTGAGGCCGTCGAGGGGGTCCAGGACGGGCTCGCCGAGCGGTACAGCCGCGGGCTCGCGTCGCTCGACCGGCTGTTCGCGCGCCAGGACGAGCTGCTGACCAGCTACGGGATCCGGGTGGCGCGCGGCCTGGCCTGGTACAACACCGACCGGATCGCCGACCCGTCGGCGTCCGCGGAGGCGTTCGCGTCGATCGGGCGCAGCACGGGCGCGTTCGTCCGGGAGGTGCGCGCCCCCGACGACTGGCGGCTGCGCCTTGTCCTGCACGTCGCCCGGTTCCTCGTGCCCGAACGACGCCGCTGGCCGCACCCCGCCACGGAACCAGCGGCGCGGCCCGTCCTGTAGCCGGCGCTCCCGCGGCCGCCGGCGGCGGGGTCGGCATGCCTCTCGGGGGTCGACGGTCCACGAGAACTCGTCGCCGGTGGGACCGACGGGCGGACGCGGCGCCGCGCGCACCGCGTCCGCCCGGGAGG
>NZ_BIMR01000165.1 GCF_004306155.1 Cellulomonas biazotea | reverse complement strand
GGGCGGACCCGCGCGGCGACCGCGGCCCTGCTGGACGCCGTGCGTGCCGCACCGCCGGTCGACCTGCCGCCGGTCGCCGCCGACCTGCTCGCCCGCGCGGTGACGGACCTGCGCGTGCACGCGCTGCTGCGCGACGAGGCGCTCGACGTCCCGGTCGTGCCCGGTCGGCCGACGGCCGACGTCCGGCGCGTGTGCCGTGCGCGCACGTCCCTCGCGGCGCACCAGACGTCCGCGGCCGACGAGGACGCGCAGCGGGTCCTCGACGACGACGCGGACCTGGACGTCCTCACCCGGGTCGAGGCGCTGCTCGTGGCCGCCGGCGCCGCCGAGGCCGGTCACGACGCCGGGCGGGCCGAGTCGCTCGTCCGCGAGGCCCTCGCCGAGGCGGACGACGAGGGCGTCGTCCTGCCGTTCGTGCGGGCCGCGCCGCCCGTCGTGCGGCAGCCCGTCGAGCGGGTCACGGCCCGTCGCGACGACCCGCTGGCGGTGCGGGTCCGCTCGCTGCTGGTCCGTCGTCCGGTCGTCGTCGAGCCGTCGCCGCTCGTGGCGCCGCTCACGGACCGCGAGCTCGCGATCCTCACCGCGCTCGCCACGATGCAGAGCAACGCGGAGATCGCCGACGAGCTGTTCGTGTCGGTCAACACGGTCAAGGCGCACCTCAAGGCGCTGTTCCGCAAGCTCGACGTGGGCTCGCGGCGCGGGGCGGTGCACCGGGGACGTGAGCTCGGCCTGCTGCCCTGACCCGCGGCCACGGGGTGGTGCGCGCGGGCCGCACGGTGCGCTCCGCGGCCCGGCGCGCGTGGCGGCTCGCGTGCCGCCTCGCGCACCGGTCAGTGGTGCAGACCGAGCTTGAGACCGACCATCGCGAGACCGAGCAGCCCGGTCGTGGCGGCCGCGAGGACCCGGCGGCGTCCGACGATGCCGCCCTCGCCGGCCATGTTCCAGCCCACGACGACGAGCAGCGCCACGTTGACGCCGAGCGCGATCCGGACGCCCCACGACGTCTCGACGCCGAGGAGCGCCTCGACGAGCAGCACGACGACGGGGACGAGGCACGCCGCGACGAGCGGCAGGCCGTCGACGAGCACCTCGACCCGCTCGTGGCCGCGCAGCGCCCGGCCCTGCAGCGAGCGCAGCGCGATCCAGTGCGCGTACGACTCGGCCGCCCAGTACACGAGCAGCGTCCCGACCAGGGCGATCCCGAGCCGCACGAGCCCGAACTCGTCGGGCGCCGCCGCGAGCACGGAGCCGGAGATCACGAGCCCGTAGAGGTGCGAGGCGCGCCGCCGGTGCTGCTGCGCGTGCGAGAGCGCGCGCACCGCCTGTGCCCGCCGCTGCGGGTCCTCGTCCGCCGCCACACCCGCAGTGTGCACCCCGGCCCGTGCGCGCCCGCATCACCTGCAACGAGTGAGGTGGCCCCGGACGCCCCGTCCTAGCGTGGCGGTGCAGCCCAGGCACCACGGCCCGGGGCGCACCGGGCAGGACCTGGAGGGGTGGTCGTGGCACAGACGACTCAGGCGCCGGCGGCGCCCGGCACGTCCGGCGACGAGACGCGGTGGTGGGCGCTCACCACCGAGGAGGTCGAACGGGCCCTCGGCACGCGCGCGTCGACCGGCCTGACGTCCGCCGAGGTGGGCCTGCGGCAGCGCCAGTACGGGCCCAACACCCTCACCGCGCAGGCGCCGCCGTCGGTGTGGTCGGTGCTGCTCGGGCAGCTCCGCGACCCGATGAACCTCATGCTCGTCGCGGTCGCCGTGGTGAGCATCGCGATCGGGCAGGGGTCGACCGCGGCGATCGTCGGGTTCCTCGTCCTGGTCAACGTCGTGATCGGCACGCGGCAGGAGATGCAGGCCCGCAAGAGCGTGGACGCGCTCGCCACGATGCAGGAGCCGATGAGCCGCGTGCTGCGCGACGGCGCGGTGTCGCTGGTCCCTGCGCACGACCTCGTGCCGGGCGACGTCGTCGAGCTCGAGGCCGGCGACATCGTGCCCGCGGACGGCCGGCTCGCCCGCACGGCCACCATGGAGACCCAGGAGGCCGCGCTGACGGGGGAGAGCGCCCCGATCGGCAAGGCGACCACGACCCTCGCCGACGAGGACGTCCCGCTCGGCGACCGCGCCAACATGGTCTTCCAGAACACGGCGGTGACGCGCGGCACCGGGACGCTGCTCGTCACCTCCACGGGCATGACGACCCAGATCGGGCACATCGCGACGTTGCTGTCGTCGGTCGAGAAGACGAAGTCGCCCCTGCAGCGCGAGCTCGACTCCCTCACGAAGGTCCTCGGCGCGATCGCGTGGTCGGCGGTCGCGCTCATCGTCGTCATCGGCCTGCTGCGCGGCGACCCGCTGAGCGACCTGCTGTTCCTCGCGACCGCCGTCGCGATCTCCGCGATCCCCACCGGCCTGCCGACGTTCGTGCAGGCGATGCTCGCCTACGGCGCCAAGCAGCTCGCCGCCGCGAAGGCCATCGTCGCGAACCTCAGCGACGTCGAGACGCTCGGCGCGACCAGCGCGATCAACTCGGACAAGACCGGGACGCTGACCCTCAACCAGATGACCGTCACCGCCCTGTGGCTGGGCGGCCAGCACTACACCGTCGAGGGTGCCGGCTACGCCAAGACCGGCCGCATCCTCGCGCCCGCCGGTGCCGAGGTCCCCGACCTCACACCGCTCGCGTACGGGCTGTGCCTCGCGAGCGACGCCCTCGTGTCCGACGCGGGCGACGTCGTCGGCGACCCGACGGAGGCCGCGCTCGTCGTGCTCGCCGCGAAGCTCGGCGTCGACGCCGCCGAGAGCCGCCAGACGTACCCGCGCGTCGCCGAGGTGCCGTTCGACTCGGCGTACAAGTTCATGGCCACCGCGCACTGGATGCCGTGGCGCGGCACCCGGTCGCTCGTCGAGGTCGTCAAGGGCGGCCCCGACGTGGTCCTGCAACGGTGCACGCACGCGCTCGCCGCGCCGGGGCAGTTCGTCGACATCGACGTCCTGCGCGCCGCGATCGACGCCGAGCAGGAGCGCCTCGCGCAGACCGGCCTGCGGACCCTCGCGTTCGCCGTGCGCATCCTGGAGCCCGCCGACGAGGCCGGGATCGTCGCCGACCCGATGTCCTACGTCGAGCGGCTCGTGTTCGTCGGCATGGTCGGGATCATGGACCCGCTGCGGCCGTCGGCGAAGATCTCCGTCGAGATCGCGCACCGCGCCGGGATCGACGTCCGCATGATCACCGGCGACCACGCCGTCACCGCGTCCGCGATCGGCACCGACCTCGGCCTGCCGCCCGGCGCGATCAGCGGCGCCGAGCTCGCGCGCATGACCGACGAGGAGCTCCTCGACCGCCTGCCCGACCTGCACGTCTTCGGCCGCGTCACCCCGGAGGACAAGCTGCGCCTCGTCCAGCTCATGCAGAGCCAAGGGCTCGTCGTCGCCATGACCGGCGACGCCGTCAACGACGCCGCCGCGATCAAGCAGGCCGACATCGGCGTCGCCATGGGGTCGGGCAGCGAGGTCACCAAGCAGGCGGCGCGCCTCGTCCTCACCGACGACAACTTCTCCACGCTCGTGCACGCCGTCGAGCTCGGCCGCAGCATCTACCAGAAGATCACCGCGTACATCCGGTTCCAGATGAGCCAGCTCATCGGCCTCGTCGTGCTGTTCCTGCTCGCGACCATCGCCGACCTCAACGGCGGCGTCGCGCTCACACCGATGATGGTGCTGTTCCTCAACTTCTTCGTCTGCGTCGCGCCCGTCGTCGCGATCATGCTCGACCCCGTCGGCCCCGAGATCATGAGCCGCCCGCCGCGCGACCCGAAGCAGGGCATCGGCAACCGGCACGCGATCGGCCGCTGGATCCTCTACGGGCTCGTCCTGTGCGCCGCGACGGCCGTCCCGCTCGTCGCCGGCGAGGACCAGCTGTCCCCGACGGAACCCAGCGCCGCGATGACCATGGCGTTCGTCGTCATGGGCCTCGGCTCCACGCTCTCCGGCCTCGTCCTGCGCCGCGAGCCCGAGTCCGGGCTGCTGCCACCCGTCCTGTCCGCCGTCAAGGTGCTGTCCCTGCCCGTCCTGCTCATGATCCTCGCCACCGAGCTCGACTTCCTGCAGGGCTGGCTCACCACCCAGTCGCTCACCGGCACGCAGTGGCTCGCCTCGATCGGGCTCGCGCTCGCCCTGCCCGTCGTCGCCGAGCTCGACAAGCTGCTCATGCGCCGCCGCCGGGCCGTCACCGTGACCCTCACCCCAGAGGAGGCCGTCAGCCCCGCGCGCGCACGCGAGGCGCGGCCCGCCGCCTGAGCACCGTGACCGGGCCCGCAGCGAACCCACGACCGCGATGAGCGCGCCCACCCCGTTGCCGCCCGCGCTCGCGGACGTCCTCGACGACGCGATCGGCGCGCACCGCGTCGTGGAGCGGGAGGTGTCGGGCAACGGGGGAGCGCGCGCGTGGTGGGTGCGCTCGGGGGCCGGGCGGTTCGTAGTCAAGGTCGTCGGCGAGCACGACAGCCACCGGCTCGACCTCACGCGCACCGCGCGGGCCCAGCACCTCGCGCACCAGGCGGGTGTTCCCGTCCCGACGGTCGTGCGGGCGGTGCGCGGGCCGGGCTGGACGTGCCTGGTCACCGAGCACGTCGACGGCATCCCGTGGCGCGAGGCTCGCGCGTCGCTCGACGACGCCGACGTCGCCGCGGTGCACGCCGCCCTCGAGGACGTCGTGCGCCGCCTGCGCCGCGTCCCGTTCGCGGGCTTCGGGTCGCTCGACGACCCCCGGCTGGACGAGCTCGACGCGCTCCGGGAGCACGCCCGGCTGCGCATCGCCGACCCGGCGCACGCGCGCCTCGCCGCCCGCGTCCTCGACCGGGAGTCCGCGCTGTTCGACCGGACGGACGCGGTGCTCGTGCACGACGACCTGCACCACGGCAACGTGCTGGTGCGCCGGTCGGGCGACGGCTGGGCGCTCGCCGCGGTCGTCGACTGGGACAAGGCGTGGTCGGGCCCGGCCGACGCGGACGCCGCCCGGATGGCGTTCTGGGACGACATGCCGGGCCAGGAGGACGCCGACGACCGGCGCGCGCTCGTGCACCAGCTCCTGTGGTGCCTGGAGTACCCGGCGGCGACCGACCGGCACCGCGACGACCTGCGGCGTCTCACCCGCCTGCTCGGCGCGGGCCCGACGCAGCACTGAACCGACGGATCGGAGAGCGTGATGGCCGTCAACCAGCCGCTGGCGAGCCCGGCCCCCACGCTCGTGGCCACCACGGGCGCCGCGACGACCGTCCCGCTCGCGGCCCGCGAGGACCTGCCCGACGCGACGCCGGGCATCCGGACCGCGAGCCGGTGGATCGTCCTCGGCTTCCTGCTGGCCGCCGCCGTGTCCGCGCTCGTGGCGTTCGTCGTCCGCGGGCAGGAGGCGCGCGCCCGCGACGCCGCCGTCCTCGCGCTGACGTTCCTGTCGGTCGGCGTCGGGCTCTTGCTGCTGCACGTGCTGGACCTGCGCGGCAAGCGGTACGGGGTGTTCCGGCCGCTCGTCGGCGCGGACCACCGCTTCTCGACGTCCCTCACGCAGATCGGCCTGTGGACCGTGCTGGTCGCGACCGTCCTCGCGTACCTGCTGTTCCGGTCGGTCGTCGCGGGGGCGCCCCTCGCGGCCGTGCTCCCGTCGGACCGCTGGGACGAGTACCTGCTGCTGCTGGGCGGGCCGTTCGCGGCCGCGATCGTGTCGAAGGGCGTGGTCACGTCCAAGCTCGCGAACGGCACGCTGCAGAAGTCCGAGCCGAGCCGCACGACGCTCAGCCAGGTCGCGACGGACGACAGCGGCGGCGGCGACCTCGTCGACGCGCAGTACCTGCTGCTCAACCTCGTCGCGCAGGTGTACGTGCTGGTCGCGGTCTTGCGCACCGGGGTGCTGCCCGCGCTGCCGGACGTCCTGCTGGCCCTGACGAGCCTGACCGCCGCGACCTACGTCGGGAACAAGATCGCGCAGCGCAACGCGCCCACCATCACGTCGGTCACGCCGCGCGCGGTGACGGCGGGCACGGTCGTCACGGTCCTCGGGGACCACTTCGACCCCAACGGCACGGTCGACGACCGCATCGTCACCGTGCAGGTCTCGGGGCTCGCGCAGACCATCGAGGTCGCGAAGCCGGACTTCACGAACACCGTCGTGCGCTTCCGGGCGCCCGACGCGCTCGCCGGGCTCGCGCTCGGTCCGCACGACCTGCGGGTCGTGTCGTCCGCGGGGGTGGAGACCGCCGCGACACCGGTCGAGGTCGTCGCGCCCACCTGAGGAGCCCGTCCGCCGCGCCGGTACGCGCGACCGCGACGTAGCGTGGCCGCATGACCCGCCCCGTGCGCATCGCCGTCCAGCTCCAGCCGCAGCACGCCGACTACCCGCAGATCCGGGACGCGGTCCGCCGCGCCGAGGACGCCGGCGTGGACGTGATCTTCAACTGGGACCACTTCTTCCCGCTGTCGGGCGACCCCGACGGCAAGCACTTCGAGTGCTGGACGATGCTCGGCGCGTGGGCCGAGCAGACGAGCCGGGTCGAGATCGGCGCCCTCGTCACGTGCAACTCGTACCGGAATCCCGAGCTCCTGGCCGACATGGCCCGCACGGTCGACCACATCAGCGGCGGCCGGCTGATCCTGGGCATCGGGGCCGGCTGGTTCGAGAAGGACTACGACCAGTTCGGCTACGAGTTCGGCACGGCGGGCTCGCGCATCGCGGACCTGGCGGACGCGCTGCCGCGCATCAAGAGCCGGTGGGCCGCGTCGAACCCGGTCCCCACCCGGGACATCCCGGTGCTCATCGGTGGTGGTGGCGAGCGCAAGACGCTGCGGGTCGTCGCGGAGCATGCCGACGCGTGGCACTCGTTCGGCGACCTGGACACGCTCGTCCGCAAGAGCGCGATCCTCGACGAGCACGGCGTCGCGGTCGGCCGCGACACCGCGGCGCTCGTCGAGCGCAGCGTCGGTGTCGGCAAGCCGCCCGCCGAGGTCGCGGACGCCCTGGTCGAGGCCGGGGTGACGCTGTTCACCGTCGGTGTGTCGGGTCCCGACTACGACCTGTCGCTCGTCGAGCAGTGGGTGGCCTGGCGCGACTCCCGGTCCTGAGAAGCCCGGGGCGGGCGTCGGTTCGGCTGCGGCGGTCAGAGGCGGCCGCGCACCGGTGTCCGGTCGCCGGGCGGGGTGTCCTCGGGCATCGCCATCTCCGCCCGCACGCCGAGCAGGCGGATCTCGCGGTCCTCGATCTTCTCGGCCAGGTCCAGGATCGCGGCGACGACGACGGCGGGGTCCCGGGTGGGCTCGGGCAGCTTGCGGCTGCTGGTCGTGGTGACGAACGGCGCGTAGCGCACCTTGAGCGCGACGCGGACGACGGGCCGCCCGTCGGCCTCCGCGTCGGCGACGACCTGCTCGGCGAGGGCGCGGACCGCGTCGCGGGCCTGCTCGGGCGTCGTGAGGTTCTGCTGGAACGTCGTCTCGCGGCTGTGCCCGCGCGGGACCCACGGGGTGTCGTCCACGGTCACCGGGCCGAGCCCTTGCCCGAGCTCGTGGTACCAGACGCCCATGCGCGGCCCGAACTCCGCGACCAGCGCCTCGACCGGTGCGGCCGCGAGCTCGTCGACCGTCGCGATCCCGAGCGTCGTGAGGCGCTTGGAGACCTTGGTCCCCACGCCCCACAGGTCGATCGTGGGGCGTGCGCCCATGACCTCCGACCAGTTCTGCGCGGTCAGCCGGAAGACGCCCGCGGGCTTGCCGTGCTCGGTCGCGATCTTCGCGCGCACCTTGGTGTCCCCGATGCCGACCGAGCAGTGCAGCCGTGTCTCCCGCAGCACCGCCTCCTGCGCACGGCGGGCCAGGGCCTCGGGGTCGTCCGTGCGGGCGCCGAGGAACGCCTCGTCCCACCCGAGCACCTCGACGACGACGTCGAGCGAGCGCAGCGTCGCCATCACCTGCTCGGACACGGCCTCGTACTCGGGCGCGTCGACCGGCAGGAACACCGCGTCGGGCAGCTTGCGGGCCGCGATCCGCAGCGGCATCCCGGAGCGGACGCCGAACGCGCGGGCCTCGTAGGACGCCGTCGACACGACGCCCCGCTCGGTCGGGTCGCCCCGCCCGCCGACCACCACCGGCCTGCCGGCGAGCTCGGGGCGGCGCAGCACCTCGACGGCCGCGACGAACTGGTCGAGGTCGACGTGCAGCACCCACGACGTCGGGGTTCCCATGCCCCGAGTGTGCCGCCCGTAGAGTCGACACGGGCGGTCGGACGGGAGCGCCCGGGTGCGCGGGGGACGGGGACGGGCGCATGACGGTGCCGATGACGGTGGGACGCGAGCAGGTGCTCGCCTTCCGGCGAAGGACAGGCGCCCTCGACGAGCGGCGGCCGGCCGGGCCTGCGTCGCTGCGCCGGGCCGCGTGGGCCGGGCTGACCGACAGCGTGCCGCGGGCCGCGCTCCTGCAGCTGCACGCGCGTGTCGACGCGACGTCGTCGGCCGCCCTCGACGACCCCGGTCTGGTCCAGGTGTGGGGCCCGCGCTTCAGCACGTACGTCGTGCCCGTCGAGGACCGCGCGGTCTTCACGGTCGCGCGGACACCGGCGGACGACGACCGTCGGCGGTTCGCGGCCGACGTCGCGGTCCGGCTCGAGGCGTTCCTCGACGGACGCGAGGAGTCCGCCAACGCGGCCGGGCGTGCGCTCGGCGTGCACCCGAACCAGTTCCGGTACGCCGCGACGACGGGGCGCGTGCTGATCCGGTGGGACGGCGCGAGCCGACCGCTGCTGCGCACGACGGCCGCGCCCGACGTCGACCCGGCGCAGGCGCGGCGCGAGCTCGCGCGCCGGTACCTGCACGTGCTCGGACCCGGGACGGCCGACGGGTTCGGCGACTGGGCGGGGCTGCGGGCACGTTCCGCGGTCCCGGCGTTCGCGTCCCTGCGGGACGAGCTCGTCCCGGTGCGCACCCCGGTCGGCGACGCGTGGGTGCTCGCGGACGACGAGGCCACGCTGCGCGCGCCCGCGGGACCGACGGCCGCCGCCCGGCTGCTCCCGAGCGGCGACGCGTTCTTCCTGCTGCAGGGCCGTGACCGCGAGCTGCTCGTGCCCGACCCCGGGCGGCGGGCCGAGCTGTGGACGTCGCGCGTGTGGCCCGGCGCCGTCCTCGTCGACGGCGACGTCGTCGGCTGGTGGCGCCGCGCCGAGGAGAAGGTGACCGTCCGGACGTGGGTCGCGCTCACGGCGGCGTCCCGCGCCGCGGTCGAGCGCGAGGCGACCTCGATGCCCCTGCCCGGGCTCCGGGCGCCGGTCGTCGTCCGCTGGGACGCCTGAGCGCGGTCCGCTCGCGCGTCGGGCGCACCGGGGCGAGGCTGGACCCGGCCCGCCCGACGGCGGCCGTCCGGCCCCGAGCGGGCCACGACGCACGTGACGAGGAGCCCGCATGGAGTACCGACCGCTGGGGACGACCGGCCTGACCGTGTCCGAGATCGGCTACGGCGCGTGGGGCATCGGCGCGTCGCAGTGGGTCGGCGCCCAGGAGGACGAGTCCGTCGCCGCCCTGCACCGCGCCATCGAGCTCGGTGTGAACTTCGTCGACACCGCGCGCGGGTACGGCGAGAGCGAGCGGATCGTCGGGAGCGTCCTGCGCGACCACCCCGACGTGCACGTCGCCACCAAGGTCCCGCCGAAGAACGGCGTCTGGCCCGCACCCGACGGGCTGCACCCGGACGAGACGTTCCCCGGCGAGCACATCCGCCGCAGCCTCGAGAGGAGCCTCGCGGCGTCGGGCCTGGAGGCCTTCGACGTCCTGCAGTTCCACGTGTGGAGCGACGAGTGGGTCGGGCGCGGGGACTGGCTCGAGACCATCACGGACCTGCGCCAGGAGGGCAAGATCCGCTTCTTCGGGGTGTCGGTCAACGACTACCAGCCCGAGAACGCGCTCGCGCTCGTCCGCAGCGGGACGGTCGACACCGTCCAGGTGATCCACAACGCGTGGCACCAGCAGCCCGAGGAGCACCTGCTGCCCGCGTGCACCGAGCACGGTGTCGGCGTCATCGTGCGCGTCGCCCTCGACGAGGGCGGGCTGACCGGCCGCATCACCGCCGGGTCGACCTTCCCCGCGGGCGACTTCCGGAACACCTACTTCGGCGGCGACCGGCCCGCGCAGGTCGAGCAGCACGTCGACGCGCTGGTCCGCGACCTCGGCATCGACACCGACGACCTGGCGGACACCGCCCTGCGGTACGTCCTCGACCAGCCCGCGGTCTCGACCGTCATCGCCGGGATGCGCACGGTCCGCAACGTCGAGCGCAACGCCGCCACGAGCGACGGACGCCGACTCAGCCCGGAGCAGCGCGCGGTCGTCCGGCGGCACCGCTGGGAGCGGAACTTCTACCAGCCGGCCGACGCGCTGCCCTGACGACCGCCCTGACCACCGCCCCGACCACCGTCCTGACCGCGGCCCGGACCTCACCCGCGCCCCGACCACCAGAGCGGGGCCCCGGCCGTCCGGATCGTGAACCGATCCACCCGGACGTGGCGCCGGACCGGCGACGTCCCTAACGTGCGCATCCCCGCGCACGGAAGGTCGTCATGCCCCACCCCGCCACCACCGCCCGGCCCGACCCGCCCACCGCGCCCGCCGACCGCCACGCGCGCCTCGCGCTGCTGTGCTGCCTCGGCGCCGGGTTCGCGACGCTGCTCGACCACGCGGTCCTCAACCTCGCCGTCCCCAGCCTCACCGCCGCCCTCGACGCCGACACCGGGCAGGTCCAGTGGCTGCTCGCGTCGTACTCGCTGACGTTCGCGCTCGGCCTCGTCCCCGGCGGCCGCCTCGGTGACGCGTTCGGCCGGCGCGGCCTGTTCGTCACCGGCCTGCTCGTCTTCGTCGTCGGGGCCCTCGCCTCCGCGGGCGCCCCCGACGTCTGGTGGGTCGTCGCGGGACGCGTCGTGCAGGGGTTCGGTGCCGGGCTGACCAGCGCGCAGGTCCTCGGCATCGTGCAGGACCGGTTCACCGGCCCCCGACGCGTGCGCGCGCTCGCCGCCTACACCAGCGCGGGCGCGGCCGCCGCCCTCGTCGGACCGCTCGCCGCCGGCGCGACCCTCGCGCTGCTGCCGGAGGCGTGGGCGTGGCGCGTCGTCCTGCTGCTCCACGTGCCCTTCGCGCTCGCCACGCTCACCCTCGCCCTGCGGGTCCTGCCCGGCGCCGACGGCCCGCGGCGACGTCCCGACCTCGACCTGCCCGGGACCGTCCTGCTGGCCGCCGTGACCGTCCTGGTCACCCTGCCGGTCGTCGACCCCGGACTGCCGCCCGCCGCGACCGTCGGGATCGGCGCCGCCGTCCTGCTGCTCGGCGCCGCGCTCGTGCGGTGGGAGGTGCGGTACACGGCGCGCGGGCGGCTCGCCCTGTTCGCGCCCGCGCTCGTGCGGCAGGCCGGCTTCGTCACCGGCAACGTCGTCGCCCTGCTGTGGTTCGGCGCGCTCGTCGGGCACGGCACGGTCCTCACGCTCCACCTGCTCCAGGGCGCCGGCATGTCGGGGCTCGCCGTCGCGGTCGTGCTCGTGCCCGCGGCCCTCAGCCGCATCGCCGGGTCGACCCTCGCCGCGCGCGTCTTCGCCCGCCGCGGACCGCGGACCGTCACCGTCGCGCTGCTCGTCCAGGCGCTCGCCGTCGCGGCGCTCGCGGTCGCGGGCAGCCTCGCCGACGGCGCCCGGCTGCTCGTCGCCGTCGCGGTCGTCGAGGCCGTGCTCGGCGTCGCGAGCGGTCTCGTCGAGCCGCCGCTGCGCGCCGTGACCCTCGGCTTCGCCCCGGCGGGCCTGCACGGCGTCGCGGCGTCGTTCCTGCAGCTCACGCAGCGGCTGTCCGCGACGTTCTGCGTCGCCGTCGCGACCGGGCTGCTGTTCTGGGGCAGCGGGGCCGGCACCGTGACGACGGCACGGTCGTTCGTCGTCGCGCTCGCGTTCTGCGCGACCCTGCTCGCGCTCGCTGCCGCCGTGTCGGCCGCACGGTGGCTGCACGCGCCGCCCGCCCCGGCCGTCGTCCCGGACGTCGTCGAGCAGCGGGAGGCGCTCGCGGTCGTGGACGGTCCCTGAGCCGCAGGGCTACGGCGTGGCGATCTTCGCGGAGAACGCCCCCTTGACCTTGGCCTCGACCCGGAACGCGTCGACCTCGCCCTCCAGGTGGGCGTAGGCCTCGTCGACCGCGTCCCGGGCGTCCCCGGCGAGCACGCGGACGTCGTCGACGTCCGACGCCGCGGGCCTGGACTTCCCGGCGACCTTCTTCCACGCGGTGAGGAACGCCGTGAGCTCGGTGTCGACCGACTGGAGCCGCTGCAGGAGCGCCTTCTCGACGGTCGTGAGGTTCGTCGCGGCCGCCATCCGCGTGAGCTTGGGCTGCAGCACGCGCGTGTGCCAGGTCGTGAACGTCCGGACGTGGGGCGCCGCGGCGGTCAGCGACGAGCCCTGCCCGCTCAGCGCGTCCAGCCCGGCGAACGCCGCCGAGTGCTGGACGAGGAACGTCAGGAGCTCCTTGTGCGTGCCGTACATGACGTCGAACATGCGCCCGGCGTGCGCGACCTGGTCCGCGTCGAGGGGCACGGCGTACTTCTTCGCCTTCACCGCGTCGATGACGTCGCGGCGGATCCTGGTGGTGGCGTGGATCTGCTTCGGGCTCTGCCTCTGGTCGAGCAGCGACCGGATGATGACGACGTCCTGGTCGGCGTGACGGGACTCGTGGTAGAGCGTGCCGACGATCTCGGTGACCTCGGCCGGGTTGAGGTCCTGGAGCTTCTTGGGGGGCTTACGGGCGCTGAACTTCGACACGTTGACCTTGACCTTCCAGATCTCGGAGTCGAAGATCCCGGACGCGCCCCCGCTCGAGACGAACGTCCACGCGAAGAAGGGCACGCTGGCCTTGAGCTCGCGTGCGATCGTCGTCATGGTGGCGTCGACGAAGTCGGTGAGCAGCATGCCCGGCTGCGTCTTCCACAGCCGCACCGCGTGGTCCACGTAGGCGTCCTGGCTCGGCTGCAGGTCGAGCCCGTACGCGGCGCGCTGCACGACGGGCACGCCGGGGGACCGTCGGGTGCCGCGCAGCGCCTGTCGCGTGGCCCGGTTCCCGGCGACCCGCTGGAGTGCGACGACTGACGCGGGTGTGGGGTGCGCGCGGACGAGGCGGGCGAGTCCGGGGCGGTGCGGCTCCCGCCCGGGGCGGTCGGGGCCGCGCTCGACCTGTGGACGCGGCGTCACGACGCGGTGCGCTCGCACGGTCGCCTCCCTCCGGCAGGCACCCCTCCCGGCACTGTACCGAGGCTCCTCGTCTCGGCGCCCGCGCCAGGAGACCGGGTCACGACGAGACGACGGCCGCCCCGGGGAGCCCCCGTGACGGCCGTCGTCCTCGAGCAGGTCAGGCCGCGCGCGTCCACTGCTGGGTCGTCGCGCCGGGCTCGCAGGTCGCGAGCGCCGCGCCCCACGAGTCCGCGGGGGTCGCGAGGCAGAGCGTCGGTGCGGCGGCGCTCGCGATCGAGCCGTCGGCCGCGACGGTCCAGCGCTGCTCGGCGCCGCCGGTGCAGTCGACGATCACGACGCCGGCTCCGACGACGGGCGTGCCACCCTGCGGCGCGACGCACATGTCGCCGTAGATCCGCAGCTCGCCGGCCGCGGTGGCGTCGAACGACTGGTTGCCCCCGCCGTTGCACCACCAGAGCCCCAGGACGGTCCCCGCGGCAGTGGACGCGCCGGGCACGTCGAGGCAGACGTCGTCGCCGCCGCTGTGGTGCACGCTGACGAGCGGCTCGCCGGGCGGTGCGGGCGGCAGGTCGTTGAGCTGCTCCTTCTTGAGCAGCCGCCAGCCCCACTGGATCTGGGCGAGGCCGGACGCGTTGGTGACCTCGAGGTCGCCCGGGGCGACCTCCTCCGTGAGGGTGTAGGAGTCACCGGTGCGCAGGCCCGGCCAGTACACGATGCCGATGCCCTGGTCGCGGGCGACCTCGGTCAGGGCGCCCAGGTAGGCGGTCGAGACGTCGCCCGTGTGGTTGCCGTAGTTGAGCCCGGTGGTCATGGGGGAGCCGGCCTCGGTGACGACCGTGCGCCAGCCGACGTCGCCCAGGCGCGGCAGCAGGTTCGCCTTCCACTCCTCCTCGGTCGTGTGGTTCGCCCAGAAGCCGTAGAAGTGCAGGGACAGCAGCGTCCCGTCCAGCTCGCGCGCGGCGCCGACGCCGGTGACGTCGTCGTTGTAGCCGGTGCCGGAGACGATGACGCGCGAGCGTCGCACCTCGTCGTGGTCGGCGAGCCAGTCGGCGCTGAGGCCGACCCACTCGTCGAGCGAGTAGCCGAAGGGCTCGTTCATGATCTCGAAGTAGACCTTCGGGTTCTTCGCGTACCGGTCGACGACGGTGTCCCACATGGCGTCGAACGCGGCCGGGTCGTCGACGCGGCCGTCCTTGGCGTCGTCGGCCTCCCAGTAGCTGAGGATCACCTTGAAGCCGTGCCGGGTCGCCGCGTCGATCGCTCCCCGGTACGAGTCCCACCACGCGGTCCCGACGCTCGAGGGGTTGATCGGCAGCCGGACGGTGTTGGCCCGCACCTCGTGGCGGAACTCCTGGACGATCGCCGACGCCTTGGCGTAGGTGGTCCGGTAGTCGTCGGCCGTGCTCAGGCCTGAGGGGACGACCTCGTCGTCGGCGTAGTTGTCGCGTGGGTCGGCCCAGTTCACGCCGCGGAACTCGCCCGTGCCGGCGGGCCCGACGGCGGGGGAGGCGACGGCGGGTGCTGCCAGCCCGACCGTGACGAGGGCGGCGGCCGTCAGGGCCGCCGTGCGGATCGTTGCTCTCATGGGGACTCCGATCTGAGGTGCGTCGTCGCGCCTCGGTCCGTCCGCGACCCGTGCGGCAGCCTCGCTGCACGGGCCTGTGATCGCGGTCACCCTGACACGACCCGGACCAAACGTGCAACCCTTACTCTTAGGGTCAGGCAAAACCGATCGACCTGGGCTCGCGGCGTGGCCGGGGGAGGCGGCCCGCACGACGTCCCAGCCCAACCCGCTGAGCTTCGAGACCTTCGACTCCCTCACCGTCCCGTCCGACGGCCGCGAGCGAGCGCATCGCCTGGACGGCGGCCTCGCCGTCATTGCCTGACGGCGAACCGCCGC
Source organism: Cellulomonas biazotea (assembly GCF_004306155.1). GTDB lineage: Bacteria > Actinomycetota > Actinomycetes > Actinomycetales > Cellulomonadaceae > Cellulomonas > Cellulomonas biazotea. Next base: position 7,030 of record NZ_BIMR01000165.1, on the reverse strand, counting down.
CGTCGACGCGCTCGCCCTCGGGCAGCGCACCACGAGAGGGCCGTCCCGGGTCGACCGGTGACGGCCCTCCGTCGTGCTCGACCCGCCGCACCGCGGCGCACGAGGGGGCGCGCCGTCGGCCGTGCCCCGCGCGGCGGCGGACCTACAGCCGCTTCTCCAGCAGCACGACGTCCCGCCACTGGCCCGCCAGGGGGCCGTGCGACATCAGCCCGAGCCGCTCCCGCGTGCCCACCGTGCGGAAGCCCGCTGCCGCATGCAGCGCGAGGCTGGCCGTGTTCTCCGGGAAGACGCCCGCCTGCAGCGTCCACACGTCGGCGGCGCGCGCGCTCGCGCCGAGGGCGTCGAGCAGCGCCCGCCCGACCCCGCGGCCCTGCGCGCCACCGTCGACGTACACCGAGACCTCGACCACCCCCGCGTACACGCAGCGGTCGGACACGGGGGAGACCGCGACCCAGCCCAGGACCGTGCCCGCGTCGTCGACGGCGACCCAGCGGTGCTCGGCGAGACGGCCCGCGTCGAACTGCTCCCACCCCGGCGCCTCGGCCGCGAACGTGGCGTGCCCCGTGGCGATCCCGTCGGCGTAGATCCGCGCGACGTCCGCCCAGTCGTCGCGCGTCATCGCCCGCACGGCGACCCCGACCACGCCGCTCGCTCCGCTCGCCCCGCCCGCGGTGCTCACGCCGCGCTCGCGGGCGTCAGGTGCGCCGTGAGGTGCTGGGTGACCTGCTCCAGCGCGCCCGGCACGAGCGAGTAGTACGCCCACACGCCCCGCTTGTCCCGCGTGACGAGGCCGGCCTCGACGAGCTGCTTGAGGTGGTGCGACACGGTCGGCTGGCTGAGCCCGACCGGCTCGGTCAGGTCGCAGACGCACGCCTCGGCGCCCTCGTGGGCCGCGATCAGCGACAGCAGCCGCAGTCGCGCGGGGTCGGCGAGCGCCTTGAGCGTGCGCGCGAGCCGAGCGGCGTCGTCCTCGGTGATGGCGTCGCTCGTGAGCGGGGTGCAGCACGCACCGCCGGTGGCGACCACGGGCAGCAGGTTGACGGTCATGTCCCCATCATGGAGCAGACATTGACGAAAGTCGATATTGACACCCGTGGATGGACGGGTCCATGATCGCCCCGTCGGCAACTATCGACAACCATCGATGCCTAGGAGGCGGTCATGAGCGACATCCGTGAGCAGGTCCGGGAGCGCTACGCGCTGGCGGCGACGCAGACCGCGACCGACGGGTGCTGCGGTGGGAGCTGCGGCGCGGCCGAGCCGATCGACGAGCGGTTCGGCGAGGCGCTCTACGACGCCCAGGACCTCGTCGGGCTGCCCGACGAGGCGCGCCTGGCGTCCCTCGGCTGCGGCAACCCCCTCGCGGTCGCCGAGCTGCGCGCGGGGGAGCGCGTGCTCGACCTCGGCTCGGGCGGCGGCATCGACGTCCTGCTCTCGGCGCGGCGCGTGGGCTCGACCGGCTTCGCGTACGGCGTCGACATGACCGACGAGATGCTCGCCCTCGCCCGGTCGAACGCGGAGAAGGCCGGGGCGGCGAACGTCGAGTTCCGCAAGGGCACGATCGAGGACCTGCCGTTCGACGACGCGTCCGTCGACGTCGTCATCTCCAACTGCGTCGTCAACCTCTCGCCCGACAAGACGGCAGTCCTGTCCGAGGTCTTCCGCGTCCTGACGCCCGGCGGCCGGGTCGGCATCTCCGACGTCGTCGCCGAGGACCGGCTGAGCCCCGAGCAGCGCGCGGAGCGCGGCTCCTACGTCGGCTGCATCGCCGGCGCGCTGAGCCGCACCGAGTACCTCGACGGGCTCGCCGCCGCCGGCTTCGCCGACGCCGAGGTCACCTTCACCCACGAGGTCGCCGACGGCATGCACGGTGCCGTCGTGCGCGCCCGCAAGCCCCAGGAGCACTGATGCACCCCGAGCTGTACCTCGACCTCTACCACCAGGAGCGCGCCGACCTGGACCGGCGCCTGCACGAGCGGGCCCGCCGCGCGGTCCGGTCCGTGCTCGGCCCGCAGCCCGCACCCGTCGCCGGCGTCGTCTGCTGCACCGCCTGACCCCGCCCGGGACCCGAGAAGAAGGACACCATGACCACCCAGCACCCCGACCTCCCGGTCGTCGTCATCGGCGCCGGTCCGGTCGGCCTCGCCGCCGCCGCCCACCTGCGCGAGCGCGGCCTCGAACCGCTCGTGCTCGAGCAGGGCGACACCGTCGGTGCCGCCGTCGCGTCGTGGGGCCACGTCCGGCTGTTCTCGCCGTGGCGCTACGCCGTCGACGCCGCGGCCCGTCGGCTCCTCGAGCCCACCGGCTGGACGGAGCCCGACGCCGACGCGCTGCCGACCGGCCGCGAGCTCGTCGAGCAGTACCTGGTGCCGCTGGCGACGACGACCCCGCTGGCCGAGCACGTCCGGACCGGGGTGCGGGTCGTCGGCGTCACCCGGGACGGCGCGGACCGCACGCAGTCGCTCGGCCGGGAGCGCCGCCCCTACCGGGTGCGCACGGAGTCGGCGGGCGAGGTCGTCGACGTCCTCGCCGCAGCCGTCCTCGACGCGTCCGGGACGTACGGCCGGCGCAACCCCGTCGGCGGGGGAGGCCTGCCGGCTCTCGGCGAGGACACCGCCGCGGCGTGGCTCACCGGGCCGCTGCCCGACGTCCTCGGTGCCGACCGGGCACGCTTCGCCGGCCGGCACACGCTCGTGGTCGGCATGGGCCACTCGGCCGCGAACAGCCTGCTCGCGCTCGCCGAGCTCGCGCGGCAGGAGCCCGGCACCACGATCACGTGGGCGGTCCGCGGTGGGTCCCCGAGGCGCCTCTTCGGCGGTGGTGCGGCCGACGAGCTCCCGGCCCGCGGGCTGCTCGGCACCCGCCTGCGCGAGGCCGTCGACGCGGGCGCCCTGACGCTGCTGACCCGGGTCGCGGTCGTCCGCCTGGAGCCGGTCGGCGACCGCCTGCGCGTGCACGCCGCAGTGCGGGGCGAGCCGACCGCCCTCGACGTGGACGCGGTCGTCGACGCGACGGGGTTCCGCCCCGACCTCGACCTGCTCCGCGAGGTCAGGCTCGACCTGGACCCGGTGGTCGAGGCACCCCGCGCGCTGGCCCCGCTCATCGACCCGAACCTGCACTCGTGCGGCACGGTCCCGCCCCACGGCGAGCGCGTCCTGGCGCACCCCGACGCCGGCTTCTACCTGGTGGGCATGAAGAGCTACGGGCGCGCCCCGACGTTCCTGCTCGCCACGGGCTACGAGCAGGTCCGGTCGGTCGCGGCGGCCCTCGCGGGCGACCGTGACGCCGCCGACGAGGTGCGGCTCGAGCTGCCCGAGACCGGGGTGTGCACGACGGGCGACCTCCTCGACGACCGGGCGCCCGCCGGTGCGTGCTGCTCGACGTCCGGCGGCACGGGGGTCGTGCCGCTCGGCCTCGCCACGGGCGTCCCGCACGGCCGCAGCGGCGACCTGCCGTAGCCGAGGAACGGCCGCCGCACCGGCGGCGGCGTGAGGCGGCACAGGTCGCCTCCGACGGGGGCCCGTCCGTGCGGTAGGCCGCGGTCGCGCCCGGGGTCGTGTCGTCCCGACCCAGGGGCGGAGAGCGACGCGGCGTCCCCGCTCAGACCGCGACGGGGGTGACGCCGAGCTCGCCGAGCAACGTCTCGATGCGCCCGCGGATCTCGTCACGGATCGGGCGGACCGACTCGATGCCCTGGCCCGCCGGGTCCTCGAGCACCCAGTCCTCGTAGCGCTTGCCGGGGAAGAAGGGGCATGCGTCGCCGCAGCCCATGGTGACGACGACGTCGGACGCCTGGACGGCCTCGGTGGTGAGGACCTTGGGCTGCTCGGCGCGGATGTCGATGCCGACCTCCGCCATGGCCTCGACGGCGACGGGGTTGACCTGGTCGGCGGGCGCCGATCCTGCCGAGCGGACCTCGACGGCGCCGCCGGACAGTGCGGTGAGGAACCCGGCCGCCATCTGCGAGCGGCCGGCGTTGTGGACGCAGACGAACAGGACGCTGGGCTTGTCGGTCGTGGTGCTCATGGTGCTCCTCGGGTGCGGTGGTGCGGGGACCGGGTGGTGGGGGCCTAGGCGGAGGGCAGCGCGAGGTCGGGCAGGAGCTCGCGCAGCAGGGTGCGGACGTGGGCGTCGATGTCCGCGCGGATCGCGTCGACACCTTCCGGCGAGGCGAGGGCGGGGTCGCCGACGGCCCAGTCCTCGTACCGGATGCCGGGGTAGACGGGGCAGACGTCGCCGCACCCCATCGTGACCACGACGTCGGCCGCGCGGACGGCGTCGTCGGTCAGGGGCTTGGGGAAGACAGCGTCGCCGACGTCCAGGTCGTCGAGTGCCGTGCGTACGTGAGCGTGGACGTCGGAGGCCGGCGCGGAGCCGGCGGACCGGACCACCACGGCGTCGCCGGCGTACCGGTGCAGCAGTGCCGCCGCGAGCTGCGACCGTCCGGCGTTGGCGACGCACACGAACAGCACGTGGGGGACACCGTCGCGCGTCGCCGCCCGGGCGAGGTCCTCGAGCCGCTGGCGTGCGAACCGCTCCGTGAGCACCACGAGGTGGCGGTCGACCCCGGCGCTGCGGGCCAGCGCGGTCGACGAGTCGCGCACGACGTCCCGGACGCGGTCGGGCTCGATGGCGGGGAAGCGCTCGGCGAGGTCGCGCACGACGCGGTCGAGCAGGGGGTCGAGGTCGACGGGCTGGGCGTCGGGCTGCGGCGGGGCGGTGCGCGAGGTGAGGTCCACCGTCGCGGGCGCGAACGTCTCCAGCAGCGACCGCAGCGCGCCGCGGTGCGCCGGGACGATGCGGTAGTACACCCACGTGCCGCGGCGCTCCGACGTGAGCAGCCCGACCTCCTTGAGGACCTTGAGGTGGTGCGACACGGTCGGCTGGGAGACGTCCGTGAGCTCGCTGATGTCGCACACGCAGGCCTCGCCGGTGGGGCTGGCCGAGATGAGCGACAGGGCGCGCAGCCGCAGCGGGTCGGCCAGCGCCTTGAGGGCGCGCGCGACGTCGTCGGCCGCTGCCGCGCTCATGGCCCGGCTCGCGAGCGGGGTCAACGGTGCGCAGGTCTCCGTGGCGCCCGACGTGGTGGTCATGCTCGGGGCTCCTGGTCGGTGACGTCCCGCGCTTGGTTCGACATGGCTCTATTTAGACACGCGTCGATGTCGTCGGTCCAACCAGCGGGTGAACGCACGGCGACACACTCGTGGACGCACGCGCACGCGGCGGTCGGCGAGCCGGCGGCACCCGTCGTGGGCGTGGTGCGACCATGCGGGTGTGACCGACGACCCGCGCTCGCCTCTGGTCGCAGCGGTCGGCCCGGGCCCCGTCCCGGCGTCCGGACCGAGCTGGCGGCCGTGAGCCCGCGGGACGGCGACGGCCACGAGCGACTCCCGGGCGGCGCCGCGTCCCCCGTCCACCTGCTGCTGCGGCTCGGGCTCCCGCGCGACCCGCTCGCGACCCGGCACCTCGGCACGTTCCTCGTCGTCACGGCGCTCACGGTGCTGGTCACGCGCGCGCTGCTGGCCGCGTCCGGCTACCCGCAGCTCGGCGGCGGCGGGCTGCACGTCGCGCACGTGCTGTGGGGCGGACTGCTCATGGCGCTGGCGTTCGTGCTGCTGCTGTCCTTCCTGGGCCCGGTCCTGCGCCCGCTCGGGGCGATCGTCGGGGGCGTCGGCTTCGGGCTGTTCGTCGACGAGGTGGGCAAGTTCGTCACCGCCGACAACGACTACTTCTACGAGCCGACGGCCGCGATCATCTACGCCACCGTCGTCGCGCTGGGCCTGGTCGCCGAGGCGTTGCACGGCCGTCGCCCCCGCGACCCCCGCGAGTCGCTGGCGGGGGCCGTGGACGAGGCGGTGGCCGGCGTCGTCGGCGGCTTCACCGGCCCGGCGAGGGCCAGGGCGGAGGCGCGGCTGGCCGAGGCGGGCGACGTGCCCGGCACCGCCGAGACCCGGGCCCTGCTCCGCTCGGTCGTCGACGACCACGACGAGCTGCCCGACGTCGTCGAGGCGGTCTCCCGCGGGGCCGTGCGCGCGCTGCACCTGCTGGTCCGCGCGCGGTTCGTGCCGTGGCTCGCCGTCGTCCTGCTCGTCGCCACGGCGGCCGTCTCGGTGACCCGCGGGCTGCTCGCGTGGGGCGACCTCGGGGGACTGTGGTGGGTCGCCGCCGGCGCCGTGGTCAGCGGGCTCGTGGGTGCTGCGTTCGCCGTCGTCGGGCTGGTCCAGGTCCGGCGCGACGCCGTCGAGGGGTACCGGTGGTTCCGGCGTGCCGTGCTCGTCAGCCTGCTCGTCACCCAGTTCTTCCTGTTCCGGCTCTCCGCGTGGGACGCGAGCTGGGGGCTGCTCGTCGACCTGTTCGTCCTCGGCGTCGTCAGTGCGGAGCTCGAGGTCCTGCGCCGCAACCGCGAGCAGTCGGGACACGACGGCGGAGCGGCCACGGCGGCGTGAGTCCGCACACCGCCGGTGGACGCGGCGGCCGGTATCACCGCGCCAGCGCGCGCACTCCTTCCCGACGTCAGCCCGCTCGCGGGTGTCGCCGTCTCGACGCGGAGGTGTGCCGTGGAGCTCGTCATCGGCGTTCTCGTCGTCGTCGGGATCGTCCTGCTGCTCGGGCGGCTGGCCGACTGGCTCGAGAACCGGTCGTTCCTGCTCTGGCTCGTCGTCTACATCGTCGGCGGCGGGCTGCTGATCATCCTCTTCGCGACCGCGCGGACCGTGGGGACCTAGGACGCCGCCGGGTCAGCGGACGCGGAGCACCTGCCCGAGCCGCTCGCGACGACGGGCGGACGACTCGACCGCGACGACCACCAGCACGGTCACCGCGAGGAGCGCGACGGGAGCGACCGCCCACCACGCCGGCTCGACCACGGGGTCGGCCGCCTGGCCGGTGACGAGCCGCAGCGCGAGCGGCCCGGCGAGCGCGCCGACGAGCAGGACGCCGATCACGACGCCCCCGGCCGCGGCGACCACCGGCGGCGGCAGCAGCTCGCCGGCCGCGACCCGTCCCGCGGCCCGACCGCGCAGACCCAGGA
>NZ_BIMR01000164.1 GCF_004306155.1 Cellulomonas biazotea | reverse complement strand
GCCGCCGGCCTCGCCGCCGCGGCGGGCGAGCTCGTCGGGGACGCGCTCCTGGCCGTCGAGCTCGGGCCGCCCGCGCGCGGTGCCCGCACGCTGTCGCTCGTCGTCGCGTGACGCAGCGCGCACGACGGTCGTTCCCCTGGTGGGCGGTCGCCGCGGCGGTCGTCGTGGGGCTGCCGCTTGCGGGGCTGCTGCCCGCGGACGCCGCGTGGACGCTCGCCGAGCGGACGGTGCCGATCCTGGTCTTCCTGGCGGCGCTCACCGTCGTCGCCGAGACGAGCGCGGGCGCCGGGCTGTTCGACAGGGCCGCGGCGCTCGCCGCCCGCGTCGCGGGTGGACGGCGTGCCGTCCTGTGGGTGCTCGTGGTCCTCCTCGCGACGGTCTCGACCGCGGTGCTGTCGCTCGACACGACGGCCGTCCTGGTGACCCCGGTCGTCATCGCCCTGGCCCGGCACACGCGGACGTCGCCGCTGCCGTTCGCGCTCGCCGTCCTCGCGCTCGCGAACACGGCGTCGCTCGTGCTGCCCGTCTCGAACCTCACGAACCTGCTCGCCGACCACGCGCTGCACCGCGCGGGCGCGTCGTTCCTGCCCCTCATGTGGGCGCCCGCGCTCGTTGCGATCCTCGTCACGGTGCTGCTGCTCGCCGTGCGCGACCGGCGCGCGCTCGTCGGCCGGTACGAGCCGCAGACCGTCCCGCCCGTCCCCGACCGGCCCCTGCTGCTGCTCGCGGCGGGCGTCGTCGGGGTCATGGCGGTGGGCTTCGTCGTCGGCGTCCCGCCTGCGCCGCTCGGCGTCGCCGCCGCCGTCGTCCTGCTGGTCGCGACGCGCGCCCGCCGGCGGCCGTGGCCCGTCCCGCCCGCGCAGCTCGTGCCGTGGCGGACGCTCGTCGTCGTGCTGGGCCTGTTCGTCGTCGTGGAGACCGCCCACGTGCACGGCCTGGGCGAGGTCCTCGCCGACCTCGCCGGGACGGGGGACGACGCCGGCGCGCTGCTGCGCTCCGCGGGCGTCGCGGCGCTCACGTCGAACGCCGTCAACAACCTGCCCGCCTACCTGGCCCTCGAGCCCACCGCGGCGGGCGACCCGCTGCGCCTCGCGGCGCTGCTCATCGGCACGGGCGCCGGCCCGCTGCTCACCCCGTGGGGGTCGCTCGCGACCGTGCTGTGGTGGCACCGGTGCCGGCAGGTCATGCTCGACGTGCCCGCCGCGACGATCGTGCGCCAGGGCCTGCTGCTCGCCCCGCCGGTCGTCGTGCTCGCGGTCCTCGCGCTCGTCGCCACGCACTGAGCGGCGCGCGCGTCACCAGCCTTCGCTCGGGACGCCCACGACCGCGATCTCGTGCCGGCGGTCCGCGAACAGCCGCACGATGCTCACCGAGGCGGGCGCGACCCGCAGCTGGCTCCACGACCCGGGCTGCGCGCCCATCGCGACGCCGAGCGCGGCCCGGATCGCGACCGCGTGACTCACCACGACGACCGTCCGCCCGGTGCCCTCGGCGAGGAGCTGGTCGAACACCTGGCGCAGCCGGTCGCCCACGTCCGCGATCGACTCGCCACCCGGCGGACGCAGGTCGCCGCTCGTGTGCCACGGCTCCAGCAGGCCCGGCCAGCGCTCCTCGATCTGCTCGGCTGTCAGACCCTGCCACTCGCCGAAGTCGGCCTCCTTGACCAGGTCCAGCGTGCGCACCGGCAGCCCGAGCCGCCCGGCGACGATCCCGGCGGTCTGCTGGGTGCGGACCATCGGGGACGCGACGACCTCGGTCGGGTACTCGACGTCGCCCCACAGGTCCTGCCCGATGCGGTCGACGAGGACGGCCGCCGCCTGCGCCTGACGCTCCCCGTGCTCGTCGAGGGGCGGCCCGGGCTCCGACGAGCCCGAGTAGCCGCGCGAGACGGTCATCGTCGTCTGGCCGTGCCGGACCAGGACGACGGTCACCGGCTGGTCCTCGTCGAAGCGCACCCCGGACCCCGAGGGTCGGGGGGCGCGGCCCGTCCCGGGCTCGGGGGCGCCGCGCCGCGGTGCCGCCGCGGCCGGGGTACCCGACCCCGCGAGGTCGGTCGTCGGTGGGGTGAGCGGTCCGGTGCCGTCGCTGTCGGTCACGTGGGCAGTCTCACGGCCGACCGGTGCGCGCGCCAGCCGACCCGCGCGCGCGACCGGTCCGCCCTGGCCCGCGGCTCGTGCTGCGGGGCGGCGTCACCGAGCTGCGTCAGGCCTGGGCGGACGACTCCGGCAGGCGGACGAGGATGCGCCCGCACTCCTCGCAGCGCACGACCTGGTCCTCGGCCTTCGAGCGGATCGCGTCGAGGTCGAGCGGGTTGAGCTCGAGCCGGCAGCCCTCGCACCGACGTCCGCGCAGCGGGGCCGCGCCGAGACCGCCGAGCTGGCCGCGCAGCTTCTCGTAGAGGGCGACGAGCTTCTCGTCGAGCCCCTGCGCAGTGGTGGCCCGGGACGCGCGGACTCGCTCGGCCTCGGCGTCGATGTCCCGGAACGCCGCGTCGCGGTCCGCGGCGACCGCGGTCTTCTGGGCGAGCAGCGCGTCGTGCGCGGACGCGACCTCGGCGAGGGCGCCCTCGTGCACCTCCAGGCGCTCCATGACCTCGAGCTCGACCTCCTCCAGGTCGGACTGCCGACGTCCGAGCGCCACGAGCTCGCTCTGCAGCGCCTGCAGGTCCTTGGGCGACCCCTGCCCCGAGTCGAGGCGCGCCTGGTCGCGCGCGGCGCGGACCCGGACCTGCTCGACGTCGGCCTCCGCCTTGGTGAGCTCGCGGCGCAGGTCCTCGGCCGCGGTGCGCGACGTGACGAGCGCCGTGTGCAGGTCCGCGAGCTGCGCGTCGAGCTCGAGGAGCCGCGCGAGCTCGGGCAGCGAGCGCCGCCGGTGCGCGAGCTGGTCGAGCGTCGTGTCGAGCGCCTGGACGTCGAGCAGGCGGCGCTGGTCCGCCGCGGGGGCAGTGGTCACGGGTGTCCTTCCGGGGTGGCGGGCGCGGCGACGCGGCCCGTCCAGGGGTCGGTGCTCAGGGTGCTGACGCGGGTCTCCACCGTAGTGCCCGCGGCGGCGAGGTCCGCCTTGAGGTCCCGGGCGGCGTGCGCGAGCCAGGGCCACTCGGACGCGAAGTGCGCGAGGTCGACGAGGAACGGGCGCGAGCGTCCGTCGCGCGCCTCGAACTGCGCACGCTCGCGCAGCTCGGACGCGGGGTGGTGCCGCAGGTCGGCCGTCACGTACGCGTCGGCGCCCGAGGCCCGCACGGCGTCGAAGAGCGAGTCCCCCGAGCCGCCGACGACCGCGACCCGCTCGACGTGGCCGTCGGGGTCGCCCGCGAACCGCACGCCCTGCGCCGTGGCCGGCACCGCGGCGGCGACGGCGGCGGCGAACCGCGCCAGCGTCGTCGGCTCCGGCAGCCGGCCGACGCGTCCGATGCCCGTGGCACCGGGCCACGACGCGAGCTCCAGGACGTCGAACGCCGGCTCCTCGTAGGGGTGGGCCGTGCGCATCGCCGCGACCACCGCGGCGCGCAGGCGACGCGGCGCGACCATCTCGACGCGCGCCTCGACGACGTGGCTCGCCTCTCCCACCGTCCCGACGGCCGGCGTCGCGCCGTCCAGCGGCGTGAACGTCCCCTCGCCCGTCGTGCTCCACGCGCAGCGCGCGTACCGCCCGACCGCGCCGGCGCCCGCGGCGGCCAGCGCGTCGACGAGCGTCCCGGCGTCGTCGGCCGGGACGAACACGACGTGCTTGTCGAGCGCCTCGGCGGGCGCGGCCTGCAGCGGGACGGTGTCGACCAGCCCCACGGCGGCCGCGAGCGCGTCCGCGACGCCGCCGGTCGCCGCGTCGGCGTTCGTGTGCGCGGTGTAGAGCGCGACACCGGACCGCACGAGGCGGTGCAGCAGCGCGCCCTTGAACGTCGTCGCGGCGATCGAGTGCACGGGCCGCAGCAGCAGCGGGTGGTGCGTGACGACGAGGTCGGCGCCCCAGGCCACGGCCTCCTCGACGACGTCGGCGACGGGGTCGACGGCGAGCAGGACGCGCCGGACCTCCTGGTCGGGGTCGCCGGTGACCAGCCCCACGGCGTCCCAGGACTCAGCCGTGGAGGGCGGGTACCGCTGCTCGAGCAGCCGGGTCACGTCCGCAAGGCGTGGCGCAGTCACGAGCCGAACGCTACCCGGCCCGCGCGCGCCGCCCCGTCGGCCTCGACCACCTCGACCAGGTCGCCGACCCGCACCTCGCCCGTCGTCGTCGGCACCATGCGGATGCCGAACCACACCTTGCCGTCGGCACGCCGATGACGTGCCAGCGTCCGGATCGGCTCCTTCCCGGTGACGAGGGCGTCGAGGTCGACCGTCGTCAGGACGCACCGGTCGCACTGCTCCGCGAACCGCAGCTCGACGTCGCCGGCCCGCAGCGTCGCCCACCGGTCCTCGGCGAACGCCTCGAGGTCGCCGCTCACGACGAGGCTCGGGCGGAACCGCTCCATCGGCAGCGGCGCGGGCGGCTGCGGCGAGCCCGTGGGGTCGGCCGACTCCAGGGCCCGGTCGGCGATCCAGCGGTTCAGCGCCGCCATCGACGCCTCGGTCGTGACGAGCAGCGGACCCGCGTCCGCGAGGGTCAGCGGGTCGCCCGGCCGCCCGCCGTGCGCGAGACTCACCGGGCGGCGCGTCGGGTCGTCGAGCCACACGAGCCGCACCGGCCGCTCGAGCGCGCCCGACAGCCACGTGTCCGCCTCGGGGCCCGCCGACGTCGCACGGTCCAGGCGCGACAGACCCACGGCGACGTCCGGTGCGCGGTCGCCCGGCTCGGCGACGAGCAGGTCGGGCACCCCCGGCGCGGACAGCCGGAGCGCACCCTCGACGGGCGTCGCGCGGACGCCCAGCATCCGCGGGTGCTCGCGGGCGGTCAGCGTCGTCCCGTCGTGCGTCACGACCATCCAGCGGCGGTCGCCGCGCGGCCCCCACGGCTCGACCTGCACGGACGGCACGTCGACGCCGCGCAAGGACTTCACGGGGTAGACGTGCAGCGACGCGACCCGGACCGATGCGACCACCAGCGGACGGTAGCAAGCCGAGGGTACGGGGGACGTCCCCCGCATCGGGCGTCGGGCTGACCGCCCCGCAACTCGGGGGCGGATCTGGTTCCTGACCTGCGGTTCCGCTCGCGAGGCTGGTGGTGCGCCCGACCGCCGGGCGACCGCGCGGCATCCGCGCGCTGGCCCCCGGAGAGCCGCCATGTCGCTCCTGTCGCCCGGCCGCCCCTCAGCCGCCCCACCCCGTCCACCGGTCCGTCCCGTGGCCCGTCCCCACGGCGCACCGCTGCACGGCACCAGCGCGACATCGACGTCACCCGCGTCGCCCGCCGGCACGCGTCCGCCGCGCGACGCGTTCGTGGACGGCGTGCGGGCGATCGGCACCGTGCTCGTCGTCCTCCTGCACTGGCTGATGGTCGAGGCGACCTGGGACGGGCGCACGCTCGCCGTCGGCAACGCGCTCGCGCACGGCCCGGCGTGGCTGCTCACCTGGCTCCAGCCGCTCCCCCTGCTGTTCTTCGCGGCCGGTGCCGCCGCCCGGTACGACCTCGAGCGGCACCCGGGGTGGCGGGGCCTGCACTTCGCCGGCACGCGGATGCTGCGGATGGCGCGGCCGGTCGCGGTGCTCGCGGTCGCGTGGGCGGCCAGCATGGCCGCGCTGCCGCTCCTCGGCGTCCCGGAGGCCGCGGTCGACCGTGCCGCCCGGATCGTGCCGCAGCCGCTGTGGTTCCTCGGCGTGCAGGTCGGCCTGCTGGCCCTGACGCCGCTGCTGCTGCGCGCGCTGCGCCGCTGGGGCGCCGCCCGGGTGCTGGTCGTCCTCGCCGCGCTGCCCGTCGTCGTCGACGTCCTGCGCTTCTCCGACCAGGTGCCGGTCTCGGGCGTCCCGAACGTGCTGCTCGTCTGGGCGCTGCCCTACGTCGGCGGCCTCGTGCACGCCCAGCGCCGCCTGGCCCCACCCGCCGACCGCCGCCCGGACGCGCTGCCCGAGCGGGCCGCGCTCGCCCTGCTCGTCACGGGCGGGCTGGCTGCCACGGTCCTGCTGCTGGCCACCGGGCCGTATCCGGTCTCGCTCATCGGGATGCCCGGCGACGCGATCTCCAACCTGGGCCCGCCCACGGCGCCCGTCGTCGGCTTCGCCGTCGCGCAGGTCGCCGCGGCGCTCCTCGTGCACGACACGCTGGCCCGGTGGGCGCGGCGCTCGGCGGTCGTGCGGTGGGTCGGCGCACGGTCGATGGGGCTGTACCTCTGGCACCTGCCGGCGGTGTTCGCCGTCACCGGCGTCGTCCTGGTCGGGCTGGACCAGACGCTGCCCGCACCGTGGTCGGCCGCATGGTGGGTCACGCGCCCGGTCCACCTCGGCGTGGCGGCGCTCGTCCTCGTGGGTCTGGTCGCGGCGGCGGCGCGCGTCGAGCGACGGATCCCGCGACGGCTCGGCCGCGGCTGAGGCACCGCCGACGCTGCGCGGTGGACTGCCGTGCCGTGGGCCCGGCCGGTTTCGAACCGGCGACCTCCGCGGTGTAAGCGCGGCGCTCTGACCAGCTGAGCTACAGGCCCGTCGTGCGACCCGCTGACGCCGGTCGACGGGCGCTCAGCCTACCGGTGCCGGTCACCGCCGTCGGGGCGCCCACCAGAGGCGGCGGTGCGGTGCGTCAGGCGGGCAGCGCGGCGATCGCCGCGCGGTAGGCGCCCAGGTCACGGGCCTGACCCGCGGGGTTCACGACCGACCAGCGGACGACGCCGTCGGCGTCCACGAGGAAGCTGCCGCGCAGCGGGCGGCCGTGCGCCTCGTCGAACACCCCGTAGGCCCGCGCCGCCTCGCCGTGCGGCCAGAAGTCGGACAGCAGGTCGAAGCCGTAGCTCTCCTGCTCCTTCCACGCGCGCAGCGTGAAGGTCGAGTCGCACGAGATCGCCAGGACGCGCACACCGGCGCCGTCGAAGGCCGCGATGTTGTCGCGGATCTCGCACAGCTCGCCCCGGCACGTCCCGGAGAACGCGAACGGGATGAAGACCAGCACGACGGGCGTGCCGCGCAGCCCGCTCAGGGAGACGGGCGTGCCGTGCGTGTCGACGAGCTCGAGGTCGGGCGCGACGTCGCCGGGCTGAGGGACGCCCGTCACTTGCCGCGGCCGCGCGTGCCGAGGCGCGTCGCGGACCAGTCGGCGGCGATCGCGAACGTCGTCATCGCGTGCAGGCCGGACGTCGTCGCGGCCTCCTCGATGTCGCTGTGCGACACGTGGCCGGAGCGGCCGGACTTGGGGGTGAGCACCCAGATCGGCCCGTTGTCGTCGAGCACCGTCATGGCGTCGACCAGGAAGTCGGTGAGGTCGCCGTCGTCGTCGCGGAACCAGATGACCGCACCGTCGGTGACGTCGTCGTAGTCCTCGTCGACGAGGTCCGAGCCGGTCACGTCCTTCAGGGCGTCACGGAGGGCCTGGTCGACGTCGTCGTCGTAGCCGAACTCCTGGATCACCTGACCCGCGGTGAACCCCAGACGCCCGGCGGCCTGCGCGCCGGCGTCGTCCGTGCTGGAAGACACGTCCCGACCTGTCCCTTCGTCGATCTCGCCCCCGGTGGGACGACCTCATGATGTCCGCACACCGTAGCCCACCGCACCACGGCGGGCCCTGGCAAGGGATCGTGGCGCACGCGGCGTGTCCTCGCCCGGCGACCGGTGGGACCGGGTCGCGCCCGGCGACCGAGGACCGGTGTCACGGACGTCACGTGGCCCGAGGACCGGGACGGTGTGACTTTAGGCCCGGGTCGGACCGAGAATGGGGCCGATCACCCGCACCTGTCGTCGCACCTGCGTGCGTCGCCGGGGTCGGGCCCAGATGCGCGCCGGGGCCACCAGGCCTGCGCGTGCGGACGAGAGGCAAGGAGCACCGGTGGCTTCCATCGACGAGACGGGCCCGCTCATCGGCGGCCTGCTCAGCCAGGTCCCCGACATCGACCCCGCCGAGACCGGCGAGTGGATCGAGTCGCTCGACGGGCTCATCGAGGACAAGGGCGGCCCGCGCGCCCGCTACGTGCTGCTCAGCATGCTGCGCCACGCGCGGCAGCGGAACGTGGCCATCCCGGCTTCGCTCAACACGCCGTACGTCAACACGATCGCGGTGCACGACGAGCCGTACTTCCCCGGCGACGAGGTCATGGAGCGCCGGTACCGCTCGTGGATCCGCTGGAACGCGGCGGTCATGGTGACCCGCGCGCAGCGTCCCGGCATCGCGGTCGGCGGTCACATCTCGTCGTACGCGTCGGTCGCGACGCTCACCGAGGTGGGCCTCAACCACTTCTTCCGCGGCAAGGACCACCCGGGCGGCGGCGACCAGGTGTACTTCCAGGGCCACGCCTCCCCCGGCGTGTACGCCCGCGGCTTCCTCGAGGGGCGGCTGAGCGAGCACCAGCTCGACGGCTTCCGCCAGGAGCTGTCGCACCCGGGCGGCGGCCTGCCGTCGTACCCGCACCCGCGCCTCGCGCCGGACCTGTGGGAGTTCCCGACGGTGTCGATGGGCCTCGGCCCGGCGTCCGCGATCTACCAGGCGTGGACGAACAAGTACCTGCACCTGCGCGGCATCAAGGACACGAGCCAGCAGGACGTGTGGGCGTTCCTCGGCGACGGCGAGATGGACGAGCCCGAGTCGCGCGGCATGCTCCAGCACGCCGCCCAGCAGGGCCTCGACAACCTCACGTTCGTCGTCAACTGCAACCTGCAGCGGCTCGACGGGCCGGTGCGCGGCAACGGCAAGATCATCCAGGAGCTCGAGGCGCAGTTCCGCGGCGCGGGCTGGAACGTCATCAAGGTCATCTGGGGCCGCGAGTGGGACACCCTGCTCAACGCCGACAAGGACCGTGCGCTCGTGCACCTCATGAACACGACGCCCGACGGCGACTTCCAGACGTACCGCGCGGAGAACGGCGCGTTCATCCGCGAGCACTTCTTCGGGCGCGACCCGCGCACCAAGCAGCTCGTCGAGAAGATGACGGACGACGAGATCTGGGCGCTGAAGCGCGGCGGTCACGACTACCGCAAGCTCTACGCGGCCTACAAGTCGGCGCGCGAGCACACGGGGCAGCCGACGGTCATCCTGGCGCACACCATCAAGGGCTACGGGCTGGGCTCGGGCTTCGCGGGGCGCAACGCCACGCACCAGATGAAGAAGCTCAAGTCGGACGACCTCAAGACGCTGCGCGACTCGCTGCACATCCCGATCTCCGACGAGCAGATCGACGCGAACCCGTACGTGCCGCCGTACTTCCACCCCGGCATGGAGGACGAGGGCATCCAGTACATGCTGGAGCGCCGCCGCCAGCTCGGCGGGTTCGTGCCCGAGCGCCGCTCGACGCACAAGGCGATCACACTGCCCGACGCCAAGGTGTACGAGGGCCTCGCCAAGGGCTCGGGCCACCAGGAGGTCGCCTCGACCATGGCGCTCGTGCGCCTGTTCAAGGACCTCGTGAAGGACAAGGAGTTCGGCCACCGCCTCGTGCCGATCATCCCCGACGAGGCCCGCACGTTCGGCCTGGACTCGATCTTCCCGAGCGCGAAGATCTTCAACACGAACGGCCAGAACTACATGGCCGTCGACCGGGAGCTCATGCTCTCGTACAAGGAGTCCGAGTCCGGGCAGATCATGCACACCGGCATCAACGAGGCCGGTTCCGCGGCCGCGTTCCAGTCGGTCGGCACGTCCTACGCGACGCACGGCGAGCCGCTCATCCCGTTCTACTTCTACTACTCGATGTTCGGGTTCCAGCGGACGGGCGACCAGTTCTGGGCGGCCGGCGACCAGATGGCGCGCGGGTTCCTCATCGGCGCGACGGCCGGTCGCACGACGCTGACGGGCGAGGGCCTGCAGCACGCCGACGGCCACTCCCCGCTGCTCGCGGGCACGATGTCGCACGTCGTCCACTACGACGCGGCGTACGGCTACGAGCTGCGGCACATCGTCAAGGACGGCATCGAGCGCATGTACGGGGAGGGTGACGGCCGCGACAAGGACGTCATCTACTACCTCACCGTCTACAACGAGCCGATGGTCCAGCCGGCCGAGCCGGAGGGCGTGGACGTCGAGGGGATCCTCAAGGGCATCCACCTGCTGTCCCCCGCCGAGGGCGACGGGCCGCGCGCCCAGATCCTCGCGTCGGGCGTCGCGGTGCCGTGGGCGCTCGAGGCGCAGCAGCTGCTCGCCGAGGACTGGGGCGTGCGCGCCGCGGTGTGGTCGGTGACGAGCTGGAACGAGCTGCGTCGCGACGGCCTGGCCGCGGACCAGCACGACTACCTGCACCCGGGCGAGGAGCCCCGGCAGGCGTACCTCACGCAGAAGCTGCAGGGCGCGGAGGGCCCGTTCGTCGCGACGACGGACTACGACCACCTCGTCGCCGACCAGGTCCGCGCGTGGGTGCCCGGCACGTACGCGACGCTCGGCGCCGACGGGTTCGGGTTCTCCGACACCCGCGCGGCGGCACGCCGCCACTTCAAGATCGACGGCCCGTCGACCGTGGTGCGCGTGCTGCAGCAGCTCGCCCGCACGGGTGCGGTGCCCGCCGAGGCGCCGGCCCAGGCCATCGAGCGCTACCGCCTGCACGACGTGACGGCCGGGACGTCCGGCAACACGGGCGGCGACTCCTGACCGGCGTCTGACCGGCTCCCGAGGGGCCGACGACGAGGCCCGCGGTGGTGATCCACCGCGGGCCTCGTCCGTCTGCTGGTGCGTGCGTCCCGGCGTCGTGCGTCCCGGGCCGTTCGGTCAGCTGCGTCAGGTCCCGGGGATGGTCTGCTCGGCCTGCGCGACGACCCGCGCGAGCTCGGTGCGCAGGTCCGCGACCGCGCGCTGGTCCGGGTAGAGGTCGAGCGACGACAGGTGCTGCTTGGCCTCGAGCGGGCGGCCGGCCTCGATCGCCGCGAGGACGAGATGCCGGGCGACCTCGGGGTCGTGCTCCCGCGGGCGCCAGTGCCCGACGCCCAGGCCGAGCGCGTCGACGGGCTGGCCCGCGCCGCGCAGCAGCGCGAGCGACTCGACGAGCGCACGCCCGGAGGGGTCGCGCTCCGACGCCGTGGTCAGGCGCCGCACGGTGCCCTCGTGGTCGTCGCGGACCGACAGGCGGGCGACCTCGATGAGCGGGTACCAGGCGCGCGGGTTCCCGGCGAGCTCCTCGCCGAGTGCCCACACCGCCAGGTCGGCGGCCCGCTCGCGCTCGACCTCGTCGGCGGGCGCGGCCAGGGGGTCCTCCTCGGACCCGGTCTCGGCGGCGCGGCGGCGCACGATCTCGGCGAGGGCGCGGAACGCCCGCTCGTTGTTGGGGTCGTCGCTCAGCATCGAGCGCAGGGCGTCCTCGTGCAGCGTGTCGCCCCGGCGGGCGGCGGTGGTCGGTCGTCGGGCTCCGACGCGCGAGGCCGAGCTCGGCCGACGCATCAGCTGTCTCAGTCGGGGCAGGAGAGCCATGTCGCGACCTTAGCCGTTGGCCGGGTGAAACACCCGGGCCTCCCAGGGGCCGCTCCTCGACCGCGCACAGCGCGTTTGTCGACTTCCCACAAGCGCTCCTCCTATGCTCCCCCTATGCCCGGACCTTCGCACGGTGGCCGTCCCCCGACAGGGGCGGGTGCCGCCCGACCGACCGACGCCGCACCTGCCGCGCGGACGCGGACGACCGCGTCGCAGGCGACGGGCGACGCCGCCAACGCGGAGACGCAGCGCCGGGTCAAGGAGGGCTCGGGCCTGCTGGCCGCGGCCGCGATGCGCCGCCTCGACGAGGACCTCGAGTGGTACCGGGCGCTGCCCGCCGAGGACCGGTCGTGGGTCGGCCTGGTCGCGCAGGCGGGCATCACGGCGTTCGTCACGTGGTTCATGGACCCGACGCGGCCGCCGCACGGCGTGGGCGACATCTTCGCGACCGCACCGCCCGAGCTGACGCGGTCCATCTCGCTGCAGCACACCCTGCAGCTCGTGCGGGTCGTGGTCGACGTCGTCGAGGCCAACAGCGACCGGCTCGCGGCCCCCGGCGACGAGCGCTCGCTGCGCGAGGCCGTGCTGCGGTACTCGCGGGAGGTCGCGTTCTCCGCGGCCGAGGTCTACGCGCGTGCCGCCGAGGTCCGCGGCGCCTGGGACGCGCGGCTCGAGGCGCTGGTCGTCGACGCGATCGTGCGGGGCGACGTCGACGACGCGCTGCGCTCGCGCGTCGCGGCCCTGGGGTGGAGCGGGCGCGGGTCGACGCTGGTCATCGTCGGGACGACGGTGTCCGCGCTCGACGAGGTGCGCGCGGCCGACCTGCGCCGGGCGACGCGGCGGGCCGCAGACGACGCCCTGGTCGGCATCCACGGCGACCGCCTGGTCGTCCTCGTCGGCGGCGAGGGCGACCTGCGCGGCGCCGTCACCGCGCTGCTCCCCCGGTTCGGTCCGGGACCGGTGGTCGTCGGCCCGGAGGCCCAGGACCTCGCCGACTGCGCCCGGTCCGCGCGCGCGGCGCTCGCCGGGCTCGCGGCCGCCGCCGCGTGGGCGCAGGC
>NZ_BIMR01000163.1 GCF_004306155.1 Cellulomonas biazotea | reverse complement strand
GGACCGGTCGGGCCGCGCGCGCCCGACCGGTCCCGCCCCTCCCGCCCGCTCCCGCGCGGGCTCGACCCCACGACCACGCCCAACCCGGGCGCACCGACCCAAGGAGCAGACCGATGAGCCGAGCCGTGGACCACGTCGTCGTCGGCGGCGGCGTCATGGGGTCCGCCGCCGCGTGGCAGCTCGCCCGGCAGGGCCGGGACGTGCTGCTCCTCGAGCGGTTCGCGCCCGGCCACGCCCACGGCGCGTCGCACGGCAGCGGTCGCATCTACCGCACGACCTACGCGCAGGCCGACTACCTCGACCTCGCGCAGGAGGCGCTGCCCCTGTGGTCGGCCGTCGCCGACGAGGCGGACGTGCCCCCGGTGCTCAAGCACACCGACGGGATCAGCCACGGCCCCGACCTGCGCGACGTCACCGACGCCCTGCACGCCCGCGGCGTGCCCGCGCGCACCGTCGACCCCGCGGAGGCCGCCGAGCGGTGGCCCGGGCTGCGGTTCACGCTGCCCGTCCTGCACGAGAGCCGCACCGCGGGCCGCCTGCACGCCGACCGGGCCGTCGAGGCCCTGCAGCGGGCCGCCCGGCGGCACGGCGCGGCCGTCGAGCACGGCGCGCAGGTCACCGCGCTCGTCGACGTGCCCGGCGGGGTCGTCGTGCGGACCGCGACCGACGAGGTCGTCGCCCGGTCCGTCGTCGTCGCGGTCGGCGCCTGGACCCACCGGCTGCTGACCGGCGCGGACGCCCCCGACGCGCACGCGGTCGCCGCGGGCCTGCCCGCGCTCGTCGTCACGCAGGAGCAGCCCGCGCACTTCGCGCTGCGCGCCGACGCCCCCACGCCCGAGAGCTGGCCGGTGTTCACGCACCAGCCCGCCGACCTGGCCGGCTGGCCGAGCGGCACGTACGGGCTCGTCGACCCCGTCGAGGGGCTGAAGATCGGCTTCCACGGCGTCGGCCCGCGCACCGACCCCGACCACCGCACCTACCAGCCCGAGCCCGGGCAGCTCGCGCAGCTCCGCGACTACGTGCGCACCTGGGTGCCGGGCGCCGACCCCGACGACCTCGTGCCCGTGTCCTGCACCTACACCACGACCCCCGACCACGACTTCGTGCTCGACCGGCGCGGGCGCGTGGTCGTCGCCGCCGGGTTCTCGGGGCACGGCTTCAAGTTCGGGCCCGCCGTCGGCCGCGTCCTGGCCGACCTCGCCACCGAGGACCCGGACGGGCCGTCGCGCGCCGCCGCCGCGCGGTTCGCGCTGCACCGCCTCGGCCACCCCGCCCGCGCCTGACGGCCCCACGACCGACCCGCACCACCGACGACAGGACCCCCGATGAGCCCCACCACCCCCGCCCGCCGCGTCCCGCTGTCGGTGCTCGACCTCGCGATCGTCGCCGAGGGCACCACCGGCCAGGACGCGATCCGCGAGAGCCTCGACCTCGCGGTGCTCGCCGACACGCTCGGCTACCGGCGGTTCTGGTTCGCCGAGCACCACCTGGCACCCGGTGTCGCGTCGGCGTCGCCCGCGGTGCTCGCCGCGCTCGCCGCGGACCGCACGCGCCGCATCAAGGTCGGGTCGGGTGCCGTCCTGCTGTCCACGACGAGCCCGCTCGTCGCCGCCGAGCAGTTCGGGGCGATCGCCGCGCTGCACCCCGGGCGCGTCGACCTCGGGCTCGGACGCTCGTTCACCCCGCCGCCCACCACCACGGCGGACGCGCCCGCGCCGGTCCTGCCGGTGCGCCGCGACCCGCAGCCCGCCCGTGACGTCGACGGCCTGCACGTGCCCGCGTCGCCGCCCGTGGACCGCAACGACTCGGCGCTGCGCGAGCGGTTCCTGTCCCACGTGCGCGTCATCGGCGCGCAGCGCACCGCGGGCGACTTCCGGTCCGAGCTCGAGCTCGTGCTCGGCCTGCGCGCCGGGACGTTCCACGACGTCGACGGGCAGCACCACCCGAGCCCGCCCGTGCAGGGCGCCGACCTCGACCTGTGGGTGCTCGCGTCGAGCGGCGGCGAGAGCGCGCGCGTCGCCGGCGAGCTCGGGCTGCCGCTCGCCGCGAACTACCACGTGAGCCCGTCGACCGCCCTGGAGACCGTCGCGTCGTACCGCGAGGCGTTCCGGCCCGGGGTGCTCGCGGAGCCGTACGTCGTCGTGTCCGCCGACGTCCTCGTCGCCGAGACCGACGCGCGCGCCGCCGAGCTCGCCGACGGCTTCGTCGAGTGGGTCCTGTCGATCCGCGCCGGAGGCGGCGCCGCCGCGTACCCCGCGCCCGGCACGACCACGCCGTGGGACCAGCGCCCCGACGCCCAGCGCGACCTCGTGCGCGACCGCGTCGACACCCGGTTCGTCGGCTCGCCCGCGACCGTCGTCGAGCGGCTCGAGGCGCTGCAGCGCGTGACCGGCGCCGACGAGCTGCTCGTCACCACCGAGGCCTTCGCCCCCGCCGACCGCGAGCGCTCGTTCACGCTGCTCGCGCAGGCGTGGGGCGAGGACGCCGGCGCGGACGTGCCCGTCGCGACCGACGCGCGCGAGCCCGTCGCCGCCCGCTGACCCCGGGCCGCCGCACGCACCGGCGGCCACCCCTCACCCCGCCCGCCCCGCCACCCCAGGAGAGACCCGTGCCCGTCGAGTTCCTCGGCATCGCCGCCACCAACGACGCCTCCGAGACGTCCGAGCGCACGACCGCGCCGTTCGACCGCCAGTACCTCGAGCGGATCGTCCGCACCCACGAGGAGCACGGCTGGACGCGCGTGCTGTTCGCGTACGGCTCGTCCGGCCCCGAGCCGTCGGCGCTGCTCGCGCACGTCGCGGCGCGCACCGAGAGCATCGAGCTGCTGCTCGCGCACCGCCCCAACGTGTCGTACCCGACGTTCGCGGCGAAGTCGTTCGCGACGCTCGACCAGCTCTCGCAGGGCCGGCTGTCGGTGCACTTCATCACCGGCGGCAACGACCACGAGCAGCAGCGCGAGGGCGACACCCTGACGAAGGACGAGCGCTACGCGCGGACCCGCGAGTACATCCAGGTCGTCAAGAAGGCGTGGGCGAGCCGTGAGGCGTTCGACCACTCCGGCGAGTTCTACGAGTTCCGGGACTTCGTCCTCGACGTCACCCCCTACGAGGGGCGGACGCCGACGATCTCGTTCGGCGGGTCGTCCGATGCCGCCTACCGGGTCGGCGCCGCGGAGGCCGACATCTTCGCGGTGTGGGGCGAGCCCCTGGACCGCACGGCCGAGCAGATCGCCCGCATCCACCGCGAGGCCGCCGCCGCCGGTCGCACGACGCCGCCGCGGATCCACGCCGCGTTCCGGCCGATCGTCGCGCCGACCGAGGAGCTCGCCTGGGAGAAGGCGCACGCGATCCTCGGACGCATCGAGGCGCGCAAGGCGGCGCTCGGCGGCACGCTCAGCCGTCGCCACTCGATCGACGCCCCGCAGAACGCCGGGTCGCAGCGGCTCCTCGAGATCGCCGCGCAGGGCGAGCGGTTCGACACCGCGCTGTGGACCGCGACCGCGAAGGCGACCGGCGGCGCCGGGAACTCGAACGCGCTCGTCGGAACCCCCGAGACGGTCGCGCAGGCGCTGCTCGCGTACTACGACCTGGGCGTCCGCGTGATCTCCGCGCGCGGCTACGACCTGCTCCACGACGCCGCCGACTTCGGTCGCTACGTCATCCCGCTCGTCCGCGAGGGTGTCGCCGAGCGCGACGCCGCCGCGGCCCAGGCCGCCTGAGAGAGGCCCCCGTGCGCTTCCAGCTGCTCGACATCGTCTTCAACCCGCCGCACCCCGTCACCGGCGAGGCCGTCCCGCCGTCCGACCGGCTCCAGCGCGTCATCGAGCACGCGGTGCTCGCCGAGGATCTCGGGTTCGACTCGTTCGCCGTGGGGGAGCGGCACGCGGGGGACGTCCTGTCGTCCGCGCCGACCGTCATCCTCGGTGCCGTCGCCGCCCGCACGTCCCGCATCCTGCTGTCCACCGGTGTCACCGTGCTGTCCCTGCTCGACCCGGTGCGCGTCGCCGAGGACCTCGCGACCGTCGACCAGCTCTCCCGCGGGCGGCTGGAGATCGTCGTCGGCAAGGGCAACGAGGTCCTGCAGTACCCGCTGCTCGGTCTCGACATCGCGAAGCAGTACGAGTACCTGCAGGAGAACTACGAGCTCCTGCGGCTCCTGCTGTCCGGCGAGGACGTGTCGTGGGAGGGCCGGCACCGCCCGTCGCTCGAGCGCGCGACGACCCTGCCGCGGCCGTTCGCCGGGCCGTTCCGGATCTGGCACGGCTCCGCGACCTCGCGGTTCGCGGTCGAGCTCGCCGCGCGCTGGGGCGACCCGATCGTCACCGCCAACGCGCTGCAGCCCCGGGAGAACTACCAGGTGCTCCTCGACCACTACCGCGAGCAGTACGCCGCGCACGGCCACGACCCGCAGTACGCGTACGTCGGTTCGGGGTCCGGCGGGCTGTTCCTCGCCGACACCACCGAGGAGGCCGTCGAGCAGTACCGGCCCTTGTACGAAGGGCTGGTCCGGGCCCAGGACGCGCGCCGCCACGACCCCGCCGCCGTCGGGAAGGTCACGAGCTTCCGCACGATCGACGAGGCCGTCGAGCGTGGACCGGCGCTCGTCGGGTCGCCCGAGCGGGTCGCGGAGAAGATCCTCGACTACCACACGACCTACGGGCACGACCTGCAGTCCGTGTCGGTGAACCACCTGCTCGAGCCGTCGCGGCAGGAGGACGTGCTGCGCCGGTTCGCGCAGGAGGTGATCCCGCTCGTCCAGGCCGAGGTCGGCACGACGCTGTGGACCTCCGTCGACGAGCGTCGCGCGGCCGGGTTCACGACCGCCGCCGCGCTGCCGCAGCCGGCCTGACGACCACCCGGCGGGCCGTCCCGTCGCCGTCGGGGGACCCGACGCGGCGGCCCGCCGGGTCGCACGGCCACCCCCGCCGCCTCGCCTTCCGCGCTCCACGGGCCTCGGGGCCGTCGGCGTGGGCCCGTGCGACACGGCCCCGGGCTGCTGACGCGGCC
>NZ_BIMR01000162.1 GCF_004306155.1 Cellulomonas biazotea | reverse complement strand
CGTCGGGCACGGCGTGGACGGCCGGCTCGTCGGCGGGCCCGTCGGGACGCGGCACGCCGCCGAGCTCGTCGCCATGACCCGCGCCCGCGCGGTCGTCACCGTCGGCCGGCGGCCCGACCCCGACCTCGCCGTCGTCGCCTCGCTCGCCCGCGAGCGTCCCGACCTCGCGCAGTTCGTCATGCTCCCCGAGACCGCGCACCAGCACGTCCCTGTCGAGCGCCACGTGCACCGCGCCCGCACCTTCACCGGGCTGCTGCACGAGGTGCTCGCGGTCGCCGCCGGGGACACGGCCTGAGCGCCCCGCCGAGGTCCGCCGTCCGGGGGACCCGGGCGGCCCGCGCGCGCTCGCACGGCGTCCCGGGACGCTCCCGCGGCCACCCGCGGCATCGCCCGTCCGGGCTAACGACATTCCCCGCCAGGAGCCCCCGCGGCGGGAGAAACCGGGGCACGGACGAGCGCCAGGATGCCCGAGAGGGCTAACGTCTGCGTGCGCGCCGACCGATACCCGTGACGAATCAACCGTTCGGACCACGGACAGGTCGGCAGGGGCCGCGCCGCATCCGTCGGAGAAGACGGACGTCCGAAGTCGGTCTGGCAGCAACAGGAGGAACGATGGCGGGAGTCGTGGTCTGTCACGGCTCAGCGGTGATCCGCGAGCGCCTGGTGGTGACCTCGATCGGGGTCCCCGCACTCACGCCCGTGCGCGCGGCGGCCTCGGTGGACGAGCTCATCACGCTCGCCCGCAGGGTCCCGCCGACGGTGGTGCTGCTCGACGCGCACCTGCCCGCGCCCGGGTCCACCGAGGCGATCCGGCGGCTGCGGGCGATCGCGCCGTCGGCCGCGGTGGTGCTGCTGGCCAGCCCCGACGACTCGGTCGCGCTCGACCGGGCCCTCTCGCTTGGTGCGCGCGGCTTCCTCGCGCCCGACGTGGGCCGCGCCGAGCTCTCCGCGGTCGCCGCGCACGTGCTCGCGAGCGCCGTGCTGCCCGCGCAGGGGCAGCGGCCAGCGGTCGACGTGCCGACGCCGATGGGCGGCTCGGGCCTCGACGGCGTGCGCGCGGCCGGGTCGACCGCGGTCGTGACGGCGGACGGCGTCGACGGGCACCCGCAGGACGCGGCACCGGCCGACCCCGGGCCCGCGCCGCTGACCAAGCGCGAGATCGAGGTGCTCATCGGCATGAGCAACGGGCGGTCGAACGCGCAGATCGGCGCCGAGCTGTTCCTCTCGGAGGACACGGTCAAGACGCACGCGCGGCGGCTGTTCCGCAAGCTCGGCGCGAAGGACCGCGCGCAGGCGGTCGCGATCGGACTGCGCCGGGGCCTCATCCGCTGACACGTCGCCCGTCGTCCGTCGTCCCGCAGGTGCGGGCGGCGACGGCGGGCGTCCGCGTCCAGCGGGCGGGACCGGGGCCCGGGAGCACGCCCGCGCGGACGTATCCTTGCGGGATGACGGGCACCCCCTCGGCGGCCGACCCCTTCGGGCGGATCGGGCTCACCTACGACGACGTCCTGCTGCTCCCCGGGGAGACCGACGTCATCCCGAGCCAGGTCGACACCACGTCGCGGCTCACCCGCGAGATCTCGGTCCGCGTGCCGCTGCTGTCGGCGGCGATGGACACCGTCACCGAGTCCCGCATGGCGATCGCGATGGCCCGGCAGGGCGGCGTCGGCATCCTGCACCGCAACCTGTCGATCGCCGACCAGGCGCACCAGGTGGACCGCGTCAAGCGGTCCGAGTCCGGGATGGTCAGCGACCCCGTGACGGTCTCGCCCGACGCGACGCTGGCCGAGCTCGACCGGCTGTGCGGCACGTACCGGGTGTCGGGCCTGCCCGTCGTCGCGCAGGACGGCCGGCTGCTCGGCATCATCACCAACCGCGACCTGCGCTTCGTCCCCGCGGGCGACTTCGAGCAGCGCCGCGTGCACGAGGTCATGACGCCGATGCCCCTGGTGACGGCCCCGGTGGGGATCGCCCGGGACGACGCCGCGGCCCTGCTCGCGAAGCACAAGATCGAGAAGCTCCCGCTGGTCGACGACGCGGGCGTGCTGCGCGGCCTCATCACCGTCAAGGACTTCGTGAAGTCCGAGCAGTACCCCGACGCGACGAAGGACGGCGACGGCCGGCTCGTGGTCGGCGCGGCCATCGGGTTCTTCGGGGACGCGTGGGAGCGGGCCACCGCGCTCGTCGAGGCCGGCGTGGACGTGCTCGTCGTCGACACCGCGAACGGCCACGCGCGGCTCATGCTCGACATGGTGCGCCGGCTCAAGTCCGACCCGTCGACCGCGCACGTGCAGGTCATCGGCGGCAACGTCGCGACGACCGCGGGCGCGCAGGCCCTCGTCGACGCGGGCGTCGACGCCGTCAAGGTCGGCGTCGGTCCGGGCTCGATCTGCACGACGCGCGTGGTCGCCGGGGTCGGCGTGCCGCAGGTGACGGCGATCTACGACGCGGCGCTCGCGTGCAAGCCGGCCGGGGTGCCGGTCATCGGCGACGGCGGCCTGCAGTACTCGGGCGACATCGCGAAGGCGCTCGTCGCCGGCGCGGACACCGTGATGCTGGGCTCGCTGCTCGCGGGCTGCGACGAGTCGCCGGGCGAGCTCGTGTTCGTCAACGGCAAGCAGTACAAGCACTACCGCGGCATGGGGTCGCTCGGGGCGATGGCGTCCCGCGGGCGCGTGTCGTACTCGAAGGACCGCTACTTCCAGGCGGACGTGTCGACCGACGAGAAGATCGTCCCCGAGGGCATCGAGGGGCAGGTCCCGTACCGCGGCCCGCTCGCGGCCGTCGCGCACCAGCTCATCGGCGGGCTGCACCAGTCGATGTTCTACGTGGGCGCGCACACCATCCCGGAGCTGCAGTCGAAGGGGCAGTTCGTGCGGATCACCGCCGCCGGGCTCAAGGAGTCGCACCCGCACGACATCCAGATGACCGTCGAGGCGCCGAACTACACGGGTCGCTGACCACTCACCACAGCGTGCCGACGGGCTCGCGCGCGGGCCAGGTCGGCTCCGCGCCGGGCCCGTCGAGGCCCTTCTCGGTGCGCCACGCGTTGAAGCTCTCCGCCCACGCGCGGTGCGCGGTCACCTGGTACTCGTGCAGCGTGTCGAGGTCGAGGTCCGCGAGGTGCGGGAACCGCCCCACGAGGCGCTCGAGGACGTCGAGCGTCGCGACGACGTCCACGTCGGCGTTGTGCAGGTCGCCGGACTCGACGACCTCGTAGACGCCGCACAGGTCGACGAGCTTGCGCTTGCCTGCGCGCTCGCGGTCCTCGGCGCGGTCGAGCACGAGCGGGTCGATGACCGGCCGGGCGGCGCCGAGCAGGCGGTCGGGCAGGGTCGGCAGGCGGTGGCGGCGCAGCTCGGCGTCGAGCAGGCACAGGTCGAAGGCCGCGTTGTAGGCGACGACCGGGACGCCGGCGCGGAAGGCCTCGGCGAGCGCGGCGGCGATCTCGTCGAGCGCGGCCTTGGGGGCGACGCCGTGCGCCTTCGCGTGCTCGGTGCTGACGCCGTGGATCGCCGCAGCGGGCTCGGGGATCTCGACGCCGGGGTTCAGCAGCCACGTGCGGACGTGCGTGCCGTCGGCGTCGCGACGGACGAGGGCGGCGGTCACGATGCGGTCGCGGTCCACGTCGAGCCCCGTGGTCTCCGTGTCGAACCCCAGGAGCGGCCCGTCGTTCCAGCCCATCGTGCGTACCACCTCGTCCGTGCGGGCACCGCGCCGGAGACCGGGCGGGCCACGGGCGCTCGGTGCCGCCCGCTTCGTCAGGATCGCACCGACCGCCCACAGGCGGGGCGAGCGACACGGCTGGGCGGCCGCGGTCCGCCCAGCCGGTGGCCGCGGCCGGTGGTGGCGCGGCGCCGGTAGCCTGGTGCGGTGAGCAACGAGATCGAGATCGGGCGCGGCAAGCGCGGGCGGCGGGCGTTTTCCTTCGACGACGTGGCGGTCGTCCCGTCGCGCCGGACGCGGGACCCCGAGGAGGTCTCGGTCGGCTGGCAGATCGACGCCTACCACTTCGACCTCCCGGTCCTCGCGGCCCCGATGGACTCGGTCATGAGCCCCGCGACGGCGGTCGCGCTCGGGCAGGCCGGCGGCCTCGGCGTCCTCGACCTCGAGGGCCTGTGGACCCGCTACGACGACCCGGCGCCGCTGCTCGCCGAGGTCGCGACGCTCGACCCCGCGCGCGCGACGGCCCGCATGCAGGAGATCTACTCCGCCCCGATCCAGCCGGACCTGGTGAGCGCGCGCCTCAAGGAGGTCCGTGCGGCGGGTGTGACCGTCGCCGGTGCCCTGTCGCCGCAGCGCACCCAGGAGCTGTGGCGCACGGTCGTCGACGCGGGCGTCGACCTGTTCGTCATCCGGGGCACGACGGTGTCGGCCGAGCACGTCTCGGGCCGCGCCGAGCCGCTCAACCTCAAGCGCTTCATCTACGAGCTCGACGTGCCGGTCATCGTGGGCGGGGCGTCGACGTACACCGCGGCGCTGCACCTCATGCGGACGGGTGCCGCGGGCGTGCTGGTGGGCTTCGGCGGGGGAGCGGCGCACACGACGCGCGTCTCGCTGGGCATCCACGCGCCGATGGCCACGGCCGTCGCGGACGTGGCCGCGGCCCGTCGCGACTACCTCGACGAGTCGGGCGGCCGGTACGTGCACGTCATCGCGGACGGCGGCGTGGGCCGCTCGGGCGACCTGGTCAAGGCCGTCGCGTGCGGCGCGGACGCCGTGATGCTCGGGGCCGCCCTCGCGCGCGCCACGGAGGCGCCGGGCCGCGGCTGGCACTGGGGCCCGGAGGCGCACCACCCGCACCTGCCGCGCGGGGAGCGCGTCGAGGTCGGGACGGCCGGCTCGCTGCAGGAGATCCTGTTCGGCCCGGGCCACACCGCCGACGGCACGCTCAACCTCATCGGCGCGCTGCGCCGGGCGATGGCGACGACCGGGTACTCGGACCTCAAGGAGTTCCAGCGGGTCGAGGTCGTGGTCTCGCCCTACCAGCCGCGCTGACGCCGCGGGTCGTCCGACCCGCCGCAGCCTCGCCGACGCCCGTCCCGGATACCGGGGCGGGCGTCGGTCGTTCTCGTGTCCGAACCTGTCCGGGTCGGTGCGTGAGTCCGTGCCCGTGTTCGCGCCCGTGGTGAACACGGGCACGAACCGATGCCCGAGTCGGCCCAGGTCAGAGTTTGTTTGAGTCCGAGTGTGCCCGAATTGCTTGACATGGCACAGTGTGACGGAGGACTCTGGACGCATCAGACGTCGCAACGGGTGCGGCGTCCGGCACGACGGAGGCAGCGTGTACGCACCGGAGCGGCACCAGCAGATCCTGGCTCGCGCCCGCGCCGAGGGCCGCGTCGACGTCACCGCCCTCGCGGACGAGCTCGACGTCACCCCCGAGACCGTCCGCCGCGACCTCACCGCGCTCGAGCGCCACGGCCTCGTGCGGCGCGTGCACGGTGGCGCGATCCCCGTCGAGCGGCTCGGCTTCGAGCCGGGCATCGCCGACCGCGAGGGCGTGCTCGCAGGAGAGAAGGAGCGCATCGCCAAGGCCGCGCTCGACGAGCTGCCCGACGGCGGCGCCGTCATCCTCGACGCCGGGACGACGACCGTCCGGCTCGCGGAGCTCCTGCCCACCGACCGCGAGCTCACGGTCGTCACGCACGCGCTGCCCGTCGCGACCGTCCTCGCGCCTCGGCCCGGCCTCACGCTGCACCTCGTCGGCGGGACCGTGCGCGGCCGCACCCTCGCCGCCGTCGGCGCGTGGGCGCTGCAGGCGCTCGCCGACATCCACGCCGACGTCGCGTTCGTCGGCACCAACGGGCTGTCCGTCGAGCACGGGCTCACGACGCCCGACCTCGCCGAGGCCGCGGTCAAGCGCGCGCTCGTCACCAACGCCCGCCGCACGGTGGTCCTGGCGGACCACACCAA
This sequence comes from Cellulomonas biazotea, assembly GCF_004306155.1. Classification (GTDB taxonomy): domain Bacteria; phylum Actinomycetota; class Actinomycetes; order Actinomycetales; family Cellulomonadaceae; genus Cellulomonas; species Cellulomonas biazotea. Next base: position 13,220 of record NZ_BIMR01000162.1, on the reverse strand, counting down.
GCTCGGCCGCGTCGACTTCGCGCACGTCGTGCCGCTGTCCGCCGTCGACACGGTCGTCACCGACACGGGCGCCGAGCCCGAGCTCGTCGAGGAGATCGAGGCCGCCGGGACCCGGGTGGTGCGCGCATGATCCTCACGCTCACCCCCAACCCCAGCCTCGACCGGGCGCTCCAGGTCGACCGGCTCGCCGTCGGCGAGGTCAACCGGGCCGACGCGTCGTGGGTGCACCCGGGCGGCAAGGGGATCAACGTCTCGCGCGTGCTCATGGCGCACGGCGTGCCGACGCTCGCCGTGCTGCCCGCGGGCGGGGCGGACGGGGCCCGGCTGGTCGAGCTGCTCGGCGAGCAGGGCGTCCCCGCGCTGCCCGTCGCCGTCGCGGGCGACACCCGGACCAACCTCACGCTCGTCGAGGCGGGCGGCACGACGACGAAGGTCAACGAGCCGGGCCCCGCGCTCACGGACGACGAGGTCGACGCGGTGCTGCGGGTCGTCGAGGAGCAGCTCGCGCTGCGCCCCGCGGCCCTCGTGAGCGCCGGGTCGCTGCCGCTCGGCGCGTCCGAGTGCTTCTTCGTCCAGGTCGCCGGGCTCGCCACCCGGTACGGCGTGCCGTTCGCGCTCGACACCTCCGGGCTGCCGCTCACGCGGGCCGTCCGGTCGGGCGGGCTCACGCTCGTCAAGCCCAACGACGAGGAGCTGGCCGAGCTCGTCGGCCGGGAGCTCGTGACCGTCGGCGACGTCGTCGAGGCGGCCCGCGAGGTCATCGACGCCGGGACCCGCGCCGTGCTCGTGAGCCTCGGCGCGCACGGCGCGCTGCTCGTCGCCGAGCAGCACTCGTGGTGGGCGGGCGGCGCGCCGCTCGTGCCGCTGTCCACCGTCGGCGCGGGGGACTCGACCCTCGCCGGCTTCATCGCGGGCGACGGCAGCGCCGCCGACCGCCTCCGCCGCGCCGTCGCCTTCGGCCGCGCCGCCGTCCTCCTGCCGGGCACTGCCGTCCCCGGCCCCCACCAGATCGACCTCGACGCCGTCCGCGTCGTCGAGGAGCCCGACCACCGAACCGCGCTGAAGGAGCTGTGACGTGACCTCCCCCCTCATCACCGCCGACCTGGTCGCCGTCGACCTCGTCGCCACCGACCGCGACGACGCGACCCGCCAGCTCATCGACCTGCTCGCCGCCGCGGGCCGCGTGACCGACGCCGACGGGTTCCACGCCGACGTGCGCGCCCGCGAGGCCCAGATGGCCACCGGCATGCCCGGCGGCATCGGCCTGCCGCACGCCCGGTCGGCGCACGTCACCGTGCCCAGCCTCGCCGTCGGCAAGGTCCCGGGCGGCGTCGACTTCGGCGCCCCGGACGGGCCCGCGACGCTCGTCTTCCTCATCGCCGCGCCCGACTCCGGGGACAGCGCCCACCTGCAGATCCTCGCCGCGCTCGCCCGGCGGCTCGTGCACGAGTCGTTCCGGCAGTCGCTCAAGGACGCGCCCGACGCCGCGACCGTGGCGCAGATCGTCACCCGAGAGGTCGTGCCCGCATGAAGCTCGTCGCCGTTACCTCGTGCCCCACGGGGATCGCGCACACGTACATGGCCGCCGAGGCGCTCGAGCAGGCCGGCCGCGCCGCCGGCCACGAGGTCGCCGTCGAGACGCAGGGGGCGGCGGGCTCGATGCCGCTCGACCCGCGCGTCATCGCCGAGGCCGACGGCGTCATCTACGCCGCCGACCTCGAGGTCAAGGACAAGGACCGGTTCGTCGGCAAGCCGTTCGTCGACGTCGGCGTGAAGAAGGCCGTGCACGACGCCCCCGGCGTCATCGCGGCGGCCGTCGCGGCCGTCGGCTCGGGCGTCGTCGCCCCCGCGGCCGGCCCCGCCGCCGCGCCCGTGACGAAGGTCGACGCCAACGCCGGCGTCGGGACGCGCGTCCGGCAGTGGCTCATGACGGGCGTGTCGTACATGATCCCGTTCGTCGCCGCCGGGGGGATCCTCATCGCCCTGTCGTTCATGCTCGCGCAGCTCGCGTGGGGCGACGAGGGCGTCGTGCTGGTCACCGAGGTGCCGGTCGACGACCTCATGACGTCGTTCAACGTCGCGTCGCTGCAGGACTGGGCGGTGCTGCTGTTCCGGACCGGCGGTGTGGCGTTCGCGTTCCTCGTCCCCGTGCTGTCCGGCTTCATCGCGTACGCGATCGCCGACCGGCCGGGCCTGGTGCCCGGGTTCGTCGGCGGGTCCGTGTCCATGCTCGTCGGCGCCGGCTTCCTCGGCGGGCTCGTCACCGGCTTCCTCGCCGGGTTCGTCGCGCTGTGGATCTCCCGCTGGAAGGTCCCCAAGGGCGTGCGTGGCGTGATGCCGGTCGTCGTCATCCCGCTGCTGTCGTCGTTCGTCGTCGGGCTCGTGATGTTCGTGATCATCGGGCGGCCCATCGCGTCGCTCATGGACGGGCTCAGCTCGTGGCTCAACGGGCTGTCCGGCAACAACCTCGTCCTGCTCGGCCTGCTGCTCGGCGCCATGATGGGCTTCGACCTGGGCGGGCCGATCAACAAGGTCGCGTACACGTTCGCCGTCACCGGCCTGGCCACCGAGGGCCTGGACGCCGACGCGACGCAGTACAAGATCATGGCCGCCGTGATGGCCGCCGGCATGGTCGCGCCGCTCGCCATGGCCCTCGCGACCGTCGTCCGCAAGAAGCTGTTCACGCACGCCGAGCGGGAGAACGGCAAGGCCGCGTGGCTGCTCGGGGCGTCGTTCATCTCCGAGGGCGCGATCCCGTTCGCCGCCGCCGACCCGTGGCGCGTCATCGTGTCGTCCGTCGTCGGCTCGTCCGTCACCGGCGGTCTCGTCATGGCGTTCGGCTGCACCCTGCGGGCCCCGCACGGCGGCATCTGGGTGCTGCCGCTCATCTCGAACCCGCTCGGGTTCATCCTCGCGATCGCCGTCGGCGTCGTCGTCATGGCCGCGATCGTCATCGCGCTCAAGAGCGCCAAGCCCAACCCGCTGGTCGAGGCCGAGCAGGCCGCCGACGAGCAGGCCCTCGTCGGCCAGGCCGCCTGAGCCGCCCACCACACCCGGCACCGAACGGAGAGAACCATGGCTCAGCGCACCGCCGTCGTCGCGTCCCGCGTCGGCCTGCACGCCCGCCCCGCGATGATCTTCACGAACGCCGTCGCCGCGACCGGCGTCCCCGTGACCATCGCCCGGCCGGGCGGCGACCCCGTCGACGCGAGCAGCATCCTGTTCGTCATGTCCCTCGGCGTGCCGCACGGCGAGGAGGTCACGCTCAGCACCGACGACGGCGCGCAGCAGGTGCTCGACGAGCTCGTCACCCTGCTCGAGACCGACCTCGACGCGGAGGACGCCCCGACGCAGCCCGCCGCGGGGGCCGGGTCGTGACGGCGACGCCCGGCGCCGCCCGGACCGGCGAGGTCCTGCGCGGCGTCGGCGTCGGCCGGCGCGGGGCCGTCGGTCCCGTCGCGCAGGTCCGCCCCGCCCCGCACGTGGACGACGACGCGCCGCTGCTCGTCGACGGCGTGCCCGCCGACCCCGCGACGGCACACCGGATCGTCGACGAGGCGTTCACGCAGGTCGTCGACGAGCTGCGCGAGCAGTCGGCCCGGGCGACCGGCACCGTGCGCGACGTGCTGGCCGCGACCGCGCAGATGGCCGACGACAAGGCGCTGCGCAGCCAGGTGCTCACGCGCATCGACGCGGGCGACCACGTCGTGCACGCCGTCGACGGGGTCGTCGCGATGTTCGCCACGATGTTCGAGCAGGCCGGCGGCTACCTCGCCGAGCGTGTCACCGACCTGCGCTCCGTGCGGGACCGGGTCGTCGCCCGCGCGCTGGGCCTGCCACCGCCCGGCGTGCCGCACCTGGACCGCCCCTCGGTCGTCGTCGCACGCGACCTCGCGCCCGCCGACACCGCCGCGCTCGACCTGGAGAACGTCCTCGCGATCGTCACCGAGCTCGGCGGCCCGACCGGGCACACCGCGATCATCGCGGGGCAGCTCGGCCTGCCGTGCCTGGTGCAGGTGCCGTTCGCCACGACCGTCGAGGACGGCACCGTCGTCGCCGTCGACGCCGCTGACGGCACGCTCACGGTCGACCCGGACGACGCGCTGCGCGCCGAGCTGGGTCGCCGCGCGGGCGTCGAGGACGCGCTGGCCGCGGACGTCGAACCCGGCGGCACGGCCGACGGCCACCGCGTGCAGCTGCTCGCGAACATCGGCACCGCGCAGGACGCCGAGCGCGTCGCGCCCACCGCCGTCGAGGGCGTCGGCCTGTTCCGCACCGAGGTGCTGTTCCTCGAGCGGACCACCGCGCCGACCCGGCAGGAGCAGGCCACCGTCTACGCGCAGGCGCTGTCCGCCCTCGGGGACCGCAAGGTCGTCGTCCGCACGCTCGACGCGGGCGCCGACAAGCCGCTCGCGTTCGCGACGCAGCCCGACGAGGAGAACCCGGCGCTCGGCGTGCGCGGCTACCGGCTCGTGCGGCACGACCCCGAGCTGCTGGAGACGCAGCTCGCCGCCCTGGGCGCCGCGCAGTCCGACGCGGGCACCGCGCCGTGGGTCATGGCGCCGATGATCGCGACGGCGTCCGAGGCCCGCGACTTCGCGGCGAGGGCACGCGCGCACGGCCTGACGACCGTGGGCGTCATGGTCGAGGTCCCCGCGGCCGCGCTGCGCGCCCGGGAGATCCTCGCCGAGGTCGACTTCGTCTCGCTCGGCACGAACGACCTCGCGCAGTACACGATGGCGACCGACCGCCTGCGCGGCGAGCTCGCGGATCTGCTCGACCCGTGGCAGCCCGCGGTGCTCGACCTGGTCGACGCGACCGCGCGCGCCGGGCTCGAGCTGCACAAGCCCGTGGGGGTCTGCGGCGAGTCCGCGTCGGACCCGGTCCTCGCGCTCGTGCTCGTCGGCCTCGGCGTCACGAGCCTGTCGATGTCCGCGGGGGCCGTGCCCGCCGTGCGGTACGCGCTGCGGCACCACACGCGCGCGCAGTGCGCGACGATGGCGGCCGCCGCGCTCGCGGCGGAGTCGGCGCCGTCGGCCCGCGCGTCCGTGGTCGCGATGCTGGCCCCCGAGGTGCGGGAGACGCTCGGCGTGTGACGGGCGGCGCCCCTCCGGCGACACCCGGGCCGACCGGGCCCGCCGGGGGGTGCCCGCGCGTACCCTGACGCGCATGGCGCACGACGGACACACCGAGCTCCACGACCCGGAGACCGACCCGCTCGCGACGTACGTCCTGGAACCGGAGGACGTCCGCTCGCTCCTCACCCGCGTCGTCGCGCAGCCCGGCGCCGCGACCCACACCTCGCACGCCCCGTTCACGGGCGGCCCCATCGCCGCGGTGCCGCTGTCGACGCCCGACGACGTGGCCCGCGCCGCGCGCACCGCACGCGCCGCCCAGCGGCTGTGGGCGGCCACGCCGCTGCGCACCCGCACGGCCGTCCTGTCGCGCCTGCACGACCTCGTGCTCGAGCGGCAGAGCGACGTCCTCGACCTCATCCAGCTCGAGTCGGGCAAGGCCCGCGTCTCGGCGTTCGAGGAGGTGTGCGACATCGCGATGGTCGCGCGGCACTACGCGGTGCGCGCCGGCCGGTACCTGCGCCCCCGGCACGTGCCCGGCCTCATCCCGGGCCTGACGACCACCCGCGTGCTGCGGCACCCCGTCGGCGTCGTCGGGATCGTCGCGCCGTGGAACTTCCCCCTGACCCTCACGCTCGGCGACGTCCTGCCCGCGCTCGTCGCGGGCAACGCCGTGCTGCTGCGCCCGGACCCGCAGACCGCGCTCACCGCGCTGTGGGCCGCCGAGCTGCTCGAGGAGGCCGGGCTGCCCGACGGCGTGCTGCAGGTCGTCGTCGGTGACGGGCCGACCGTCGGCGCGGCCGTCGTCGAGCACGTCGACCACGTGAGCTTCACCGGGTCCACCGCCACGGGTCGTGTCGTCGCCGCCCGCGCGGGGGAGCGGCTCGTGCCCACGACGCTCGAGCTCGGCGGCAAGAACCCCATGTACGTCGCGGAGGACGTCGACGTCGAGGTCGTCGCCGAGGGGGCCGTGCGCGCGTGCTTCGTCGGCACCGGGCAGGTGTGCGTGAGCATCGAGCGCCTCTACGTCCGCGAGGAGGTCTTCGACGCCTTCGCTGACGCGTTCGCGCGCCGCACCCGCGCCCTGCGGATCGGCGCCGGCCTGGACCACCGGGCCGACGTCGGGTCGCTCGCGTCCGCCGCGCAGCTCGCGACCGTCGTCGAGCACGTCGAGGACGCCATCGGCCACGGTGCGACCGTCCTGACAGGTGCCGTGCACCGCACCGACCTCGGTCCCTACTTCTACGAGCCGACGATCCTCGTCGACGTGCCGCCCGAGGCGCGGCTGCACCGCGAGGAGACGTTCGGCCCGGTCGTCGCGCTCTACCCCGTGGCGTCCGACGACGAGGCCGTCGCCGCGATGAACGACAGCGACCTCGGCCTCAACGCGAGCATCTGGACGGCCGACACGCGCCGCGGGGCCGCCCTGGCCCGCCGCGTGCGCGCGGGGACGGTCAACGTCAACGAGGGGTACGTCGCGACGTGGGGGTCGCTCGGTGCGCCGCAGGGCGGCGTCGGGGCGTCCGGGCACGGGCACCGGCACGGCCGCGAGGGGCTGTGGGAGACGACGCGCGTGCAGACGGTCGCCGTCCAGCACGGCGTGCACGCGGGCCTCGGCCTGCACCGGCTGTTCGACCTCGGCACGGAGACGTGGCCGCAGGTCTACGGGGCGGCGCTGCGCGCGATGAAGGCGGCCCGCCTGCCCTGACGGGCTGGGCTGTCCGCCCACCCGCCACGCTCGGGGCTGTCAGCCGTCGTGGGGAAGGTGCGTCGCGTCGGGCGCGACACACCTTCCCCACGAGGTCGGTCAGGCGTGGCCGGTCGACGCCGGGGAGGGGTCCGTCTCGTCGCTCGTGCCCTCCAGGCCCGCGCGCTCGATCGTCGCGATCGCCTGCCGGGCGATCGCGAGCTCCTCGTTCGTCGGCACCACCATGACGCGCGTGCTCGTCCAGTCGGGCGAGATCGTCACGGGCTCCTTCTTGCGGCCCGCGTTGCGCTCCGCGTCGACCGCGATGCCGAACGGCTCCAGGCCCTTGATCGCCAGGGCACGGACGATGTCGTCGTTCTCGCCGACGCCCGCGGTGAACGTGATGACGTCGACGCGCCCCAGCACCGCGAGGTACGCGCCGATGTACTTGCGCAGCCGGTGGATGTACACGTCGAGCGCCCGCTGCGCGCTCGCGTCGCCCTCCTCGACCAGGCGGTGGATCTCGCGGAAGTCGTTCTCGCCGGCGAGGCCCTTGAGGCCCGAGCGGCGGTTCAGCAGGTCGTCGATGTCGTCGACCGACATGCCCGCGTTGCGCTGCAGGTGGATGAGGACCGCCGGGTCGACGTCGCCCGACCGGGTGCCCATGACCAGGCCCTCGAGCGGGGTCAGGCCCATCGACGTCTCGACCGCCACGCCGCCGCGGACCGCCGACGCCGACGCGCCGTTGCCGAGGTGCAGGACGATCTGGTTGAGGTCCTCGACGCGACGCCCGAGGACGCGCGCGACCTTGCCGGACACGTACTCGTGCGACGTGCCGTGGAAGCCGTAGCGGCGCACGCCGTAGGCCGTCGCGACGCCCTGGTCGATCGCGTACGTCGCGGCGGCGTCGGGCAGCGTGTGGAAGAACGCGGTGTCGAACACGACGACGTGCGGCACGTCCGGCAGCAGCTCGCGCGCGACCTGGATGCCCGTGAGGTTCGGCGGGTTGTGCAGGGGAGCGAGCGGCGACAGCGCGTCGATGCGGGCGATGACGTCGTCGTCGACCAGCGCCGGGCCGTCGAAGTCGGACCCGCCGTGCACGACGCGGTGCCCGACGGCGACGACGTGCGCGCCCGCCAGGTCGGGGCCGACCTCGTCGAACAGGCCGAGGACCATGCGCAGGCCCGCGCCGTGGTGTGGGCGGCGCCGGACACCATGCCGTCGGCGAGGCCCAGGTGGACCATGAGCGTCCCGAAGTACGACACGGACGGGACGATCTCGCGGGCCCGCTCGACGGTCATGCCCTTGTGCGCGCGGATCTTCGCGTACTCGGTCGCGAACCGCTCGAGGATCTCCGGGTCGTGCGGGTCGATGACGTCCGCGTCGGTCAGGTCGAGGCCGAGCTCGGTCGCCCGCCCGCGGATCTGGGCCTGGTCGCCGAGGATCGTCAGGTGCGCGACGCCACGGCGCAGCAGCGTGGAGGCCGCGCGCAGGATCCGGTCGTCGCTGCCCTCCGGCAGGACGATGTGCTTCTTGTCGGCGCGCGCACGGTCGAGCAGCTCGTACTCGAACATGAGCGGCGTGACGACCTCGGGCCGCGCGACGTCGAGCGCACGGAGCAGGGCCGGGCCGTCCACGTGCGCCTCGAACAGGGCCAGGGCGGTGTCGACCTTGAGCTGCGAGTCGGCGCTCAGGTGGCCGCGGGTCGAGGCGGCGGCGCTGGCGGAGCGGAACGAGCCGAGCGCGGTCTCGATGATCGGGAGCTTCGTGCCGAGGCCGTCGATGAGGCGCTGCACGACCGGCGACGGCTCGAAGCCGCCGTTGAGGATGATGCCGGCCAGCGACGGGAAGCCGTCGGCCTGGTGGGCGATGAGCAGGCCCAGCAGCACGTCGGAGCGGTCTCCGGGGGTGATGACGACGGCGCCGTCCGCGATCCGGTCCAGCAGGTGCTCGACGGACATCGCACCGACGAGGACGTCGAGGACCTCACGCGAGAGGAGCTCCTCGTCGCCCGCCATGAGCTCGCCGCCCACGGCCTCCATGAGCTGGCGGACGGTCGGCGCGGTGAGCAGCGGGCTCTCCGGCAGCGCGAACGTCGGCAGACCCGTGCCCTGCTCGACCTCGGCCTTGACGGCGTCGACCGCGGCGGGGCCGCAGCGGTTCACCGTGACGCCGACGACCTGCGCGTGCTCGTCGCCCATCGCGGCGACGACGATGTCGACGACCTGGTGGATCGCGCCCGGCGTCCGGCCGCTGCCGTTGACGACGAGCACCACGGGCGCGCCGAGGTTCGCGGCGATCCGGCCGTTGTACGCGAGCTCCGTCGGGCCGGCGACGTCCGTGTAGTCGGTGCCGACGACGACCACGGCGTCGCAGCGCCGCGCGACCTCGTGGTACCGCTGGACGATCTTCGCCAGGGCCTGCTCGGGGTCGGCCAGCACCTCCTCGTACGTCACGCCGACGCACTCGTCGTACATGAGGTCGACGCCGTCGTGCGCGAGCAGCAGCTCGAGGACGTAGTCGGGCGTCTTGGTGGAGCGGGCCACCGGGCGGAACACCCCCACCCGCTGCACGGTGCGCGAGAGCAGGTCGACGAGGCCGAGCGCCACGACGGACTTGCCGGAGTCCCCCTCGGGGGAGGTGAGGTAGATGCTGCGGGCCACGGTGGGCGTCTCCAGGTGCGATGGTCCCCGGGGTGCGGGGGTGGTGCGGGTACTGGTGCGTGGGTGCTGGTGCGTGGGTGATGCGGTGGACCCCGGCGGACGGGTCGCGGCGGTTGGCGGTGGCGTCGGCGCGACCCGTCCGGGTCCGTGGTGGGCCCGCACGCGGGCCCGGGTGGGACTACTCGTTGTCACCGCCCGTCACGTTGACGGCGGACTGCTGCGGGCCGCCCTGCTCGGTCGCGGTGTCGCCCGCGTCGGGCCACACCCAGTCGCGGACCTCGGGCAGGTCGTCGCCGTGCTCGCGGGTGTACTCGCGGGCCTCGATGCGCTTGTCGACCATCCGCTGACGCAGGCCGGCGTACGCGGTGCCCAGGTGCTTGACCCGGTCGATGACGTCGATGACGAGGTGGTACCGGTCGAGGTCGTTGAGCATGACCATGTCGAACGGCGTCGTCGTCGTGCCCTCCTCCTTGTACCCGCGCACGTGGATGTTGCTGTGCCCCTTGCGGCGGTACGTGAGGCGGTGGATGAGCCACGGGTAGCCGTGGTACGCGAAGATCACCGGCCGGTCGTTGGTGAACAGGCCGTCGAAGTGCGTGTCCGACAGGCCGTGCGGGTGCTCCCGCTCGTCCTGCAGGCGCATGAGGTCGACGACGTTGATGACGCGGACCTTGAGGTCGGGCAGCTCGCGACGCAGGATGTCCGCCGCGGCCAGCACCTCGAGCGTGGGCACGTCGCCCGCGGCGGCGAGCACGACGTCCGGCTTCTCGCCCGCGACCTCCGTGCCGGCCCACTCCCAGATGCCCAGACCACGCGTGCAGTGCGCGATCGCCTGGTCCATCGTGAGGAAGTTCGGCGCCGGCTGCTTGCCGGAGACGACGACGTTGACGTACTGCCGGCTGCGCAGGCAGTGGTCGTACGTCGACAGGAGCGTGTTCGCGTCCGGCGGGAAGTACACCCGGACGACCTCGGCCTTCTTGTTGACCACGTGGTCGACGAAGCCGGGGTCCTGGTGGCTGAAGCCGTTGTGGTCCTGCCGCCACACGTGGCTCGACAGCAGGTAGTTGAGCGACGCGATCGGCCGGCGCCACGGGATGTCGTTCGTGACCTTCAGCCACTTGGCGTGCTGGTTGAACATCGAGTCGATGATGTGGATGAACGCCTCGTAGCAGTTGAACAGCCCGTGGCGGCCCGTGAGCAGGTAGCCCTCCAGCCAGCCCTGGCACTGGTGCTCCGAGAGCATCTCCAGCACGCGGCCCGCCCGGGAGAGGTGCTCGTCGACCTCCTCGCCGTAGAAGTCGGCGTTCCACTGCTTGTCGGTCGTCTCGAAGACGGCCTGCAGGCGGTTCGACGCGGTCTCGTCCGGGCCGAAGATCCGGAAGTTGTCCGGGTTCTGCCGGATGACGTCCGTGAGCCACTGGCCCAGGACGCGCGGCGCCTCGCTGATCGACCCGCCCGGGGTCGGCACGTCGACCGCGTAGTCGCGGAAGTCGGGCAGGCGCAGGTCCTTGAGGACGAGCCCGCCGTTCGCGTGCTCGTTGTCGCTCATCCGCAGGCCCACCGGCGGGTTGATCTCGCGGATGTCGTCGTGCAGGCGGCCGTTCTCGTCGAACAGCTCGTCGGCCCGGTACGACTCGAGCCACTGGCGCAGCACGTCGAGGTGCTCCGGGGTGTCCCGCGCGCTCGCGAGCGGCACCTGGTGCGCGCGCCACGAGCCCGTCGTCTTCTTGCCGTCGATGTAGTCCGGGCCGGTCCAGCCCTTCGGCGTGCGGAAGACGATCATCGGCCACTGCGGGCGGTCGTCCTTGCCGTCGCGGGCCAGCGCCTTGATCTCGGCGATCTCGTCGAGGACCTCGTCGAGGAGCGTCGCGAAGCGGCGGTGGATCTCGATCGGCGACTCGTCGTCGAACCCGGCGACGAACACGTGCGGCTTGTGCCCGTAGCCGACCATGAGCGCCTCGAGCTCGTCGTCGCTGATGCGCGCCAGGACGGTCGGGTTGGCGATCTTGTAGCCGTTGAGGTGCAGGATCGGCAGGACGACGCCGTCCTTCACGGGGTTGACGAACTTGTTCGAGTGCCAGCTCGTCGCGAGCGGGCCCGTCTCCGCCTCGCCGTCGCCGACGACCGTGGCGACCAGCAGGTCGGGGTTGTCGAACGCCGCGCCGTACGCGTGCGACAGTGCGTAGCCGAGCTCGCCGCCCTCGTGGATCGAGCCCGGGGTCTCCGGGGCCACGTGGCTCGGGATGCCGCCCGGGAAGGAGAACTGCCGGAACAGCCGCCGCAGGCCCTCGGTGTCCTCGGTGATGTCCGAGTACACGTGCGAGTACGTGCCGTCGAGGTAGGCGGATGCGACGAGGCCCGGACCGCCGTGGCCCGGGCCCGTGATGTACAGGGTCGACTGCGCGCGCTCCGCGATGACGCGGTTGAGGTGCGCGTACAGGAAGTTCAGGCCGGGCGTCGTGCCCCAGTGGCCCAGCAGGCGCGGCTTCACGTGGTCCCGCGTGAGCGGCTCGCGCAGCAGCGGGTTGTCCAGCAGGTAGATCTGGCCCACGGACAGGTAGTTGGCGGCGCGCCACCACTGGTCGATGCGCTCCAGGGTCTGCGCGGACACGGCCTCACCGGCCCCTGCGCGCCACGTGGTCTCGGCGGACGTCGTCGTGCTCATGCTCGCTCCCCATCGTCGTCCCGGCGGTTCCTGCCGGTGCCCCCGCTGCCAGCGTTCCCTGGGATCGCACCACGTTCCGGGACTTCCGACCTAACGTCCCGGAACCCTGGCACGCCCACGTGTCATACAACCGCACAACCTGCCCGTGCGCCCGTGGTGACGTTCGTCTCGTCCGGCGCGTCGACAGGTGTCCGCCCGCAGGTCAGCCCGTGTGAGCACCCCGTTCACCGGGGTGCGGGGCCGACCGGGGGACGTGAGGTTCGGGGGTCCGCGCCGGGCCGGGTTACCGTGGCCCGGTGACCGACCCGGAGGCGCCCACGACGCTGTGGCGGGCCGCCCGGCGGCCGCGCATGCTGCTGCTCCTCCTGCTCCTGCTCGGCGCCGCCGCGGTGTGCGGACGGCTCGGGGCGTGGCAGCTCGACCGCGCCGAGGTGCGGGGCGTGCGCGCCGAGGAGCGGCACGTCGCCGAGCTCGTCGCGGCCGACCCCGTCCCGCTCGACGACGTCCTCGCCCCGCAGACCGCGTTCCACGGCGACATGGTCGGCAGGAAGGTCGCCGTGACCGGCGCGTACGACGCCGACGGCCAGCTGCTCGTGCCCGGTCGTGCGCACGACGGCGTCACCGGCTACCTCGTGCTCACGCCCCTGCGGGTGACCGGCGGGGCCGCGGGCGACGGCGCGGTCCTGCCCGTCGTGCGCGGGTGGGTCGCGTCGCCCGACGACGCCGACGAGCCGCCCGCGGGCGACGTCGACCTCGTCGGCTACCTGCAGGTGTCGGAGTCCGCCGGCAGCGGTGTGCGCGACGGCCGGACCGACGCGATCTCCTCGCCCGAGCTGCTCAACGTGTGGGGCGGGCCGATCTGGACCGGCTACCTCGTCGTCGCGGCGTCCGACCCCGCGCAGGCGCCGTCCGTCGTGCTGCTCGACCCGCCGCGCTCGCCGGGTGCGGGCCTCAACATCCAGAACCTCGCCTACGCCGCCCAGTGGTGGATCTTCGGCGGGTTCGCGGTCCTGCTGTGGTGGCGCCTGGTCCGCGACGAGGCCGCGGGCCGCCCACCGGAGGCTGCGGCGACCCCCGCCGACCCGCCCGCCACCCCGACCCCCACCGAACCCGCCCCGCACTGACCCCCC
>NZ_BIMR01000161.1 GCF_004306155.1 Cellulomonas biazotea | reverse complement strand
GCCCGGGCCGGGCGGGTGGACCCGCGCGGCCCTGCCGTCGGCCGCGGCCCGGGCCGGGCGGGTGGACCCGCGCGCGGGGGGTGCCCGCGCCGGGCGGAGGACGTCGGGCGGGCGTGTGCGTTCGGGCGGAAGGCATCGGGTCCGGCGTGGGCGCCCGGCGAGGACGGCGAAGGGGCCGGGTCGCGTGGACCCGGCCCCTTCGTGCGGTGTCACGACCGTCGGGCCGTGACCGCCGTCAGAGCGTCGCGCGGACCGCCCGCGTCGCCTCGATGATGTGCTCGAGCGACGGGGTGACCTCCTCGTAGCGGCGCGTCTTGAGGCCGCAGTCCGGGTTCACCCAGAGCTGGTCGAGCGCGATGGCCTTGACCGCCTCGGTGAGGAGCTCCTCGACCTCGCCCTCGCTGGGCACGCGCGGCGAGTGGATGTCGTAGACGCCCGGGCCGACCGCGCGCGGGTAGCCCGCCGCCGCGATGTCGCCGAGGATCTCCATCTTCGAGCGGGCCGCCTCGATGGACGTGACGTCGGCGTCGAGGCCGTCGATCGCGCCCATGATCTGGCCGAACTCCGAGTAGCAGAGGTGCGTGTGGATCTGGGTGTCCTCGCGCACGCCGGCCGTCGACAGGCGGAACGAGCGGACCGACCAGTCGAGGTAGGCCGCGTGGTCCTCCCGGCGCAGCGGGAGCAGCTCGCGCAGTGCGGGCTCGTCGACCTGGATGATGCCGATGCCGGCGGCCTCCAGGTCGGCGATCTCGTCGCGCAGGGCGAGCCCGACCTGGTTCGCCGTGTCGCCGAGGGGCTGGTCGTCGCGGACGAACGACCACGCGAGGATCGTCACCGGGCCGGTGAGCATGCCCTTGACCGGCTTCTCCGTGAGGGACTGCGTGTACGACGTCCAGGCGACCGTGATGGGCGCCGGGCGGGACACGTCGCCCCACAGGATCGACGGGCGGGTGCAGCGCGAGCCGTACGACTGGACCCAGCCGTTCGTCGTCACGGCGAACCCGTCGAGGTTCTCCGCGAAGTACTGCACCATGTCGTTGCGCTCGGGCTCGCCGTGCACGAGCACGTCGAGCCCGATGCTCTCCTGCAGGTCGACGACGCGGCGGATCTCCGCCTTCATCTCGTCCTCGTACTGCTCGGCCGTGAGCTCGCCCTTGCCGAACGCGGCGCGGGCCTTGCGGATCTCCGGCGTCTGCGGGAACGAGCCGATGGTCGTCGTGGGCAGCGGCGGCAGGTCGAAGCGCGCGGCCTGGGCGGCCTTGCGGGACTCGAAGTCGCCGCGGTTGAACGCGTCCTCGCCGAGGGCGGCGACGCGCTCGCGCACCTCGGGGCGGACGACGCCCGGCGCGTTGCGGCGCGAGGCCACCGCGTCCGAGGCCGCGAGGAGCTGCTCGTGGATCGCCTCGCGGCCCTCGGTGAGGCCCTCGGCGAGGGTCACGACCTCGGTGACCTTCTGGTCGGCGAACGCGAGCCACTGCTTCAGCGTCGGGTCGAGCGTGGGCTCGTCCTCGACGTCGTGCGGCACGTGGAAGAGCGACGTGGACGTGCCGACGGTGACGGCGGCGGCGCCGAGGTTCTCGAGCTGCTCGAGCACCGCGAGCTTCGCGTCGAGGTCCGCGCGCCAGATGTTGTGGCCGTCGACGACGCCCGCGACGAGGGTCTTCGACTCCAGGCCGGGGACCGCCTCCGTCGGGGCCGGGCCGCGCACCAGGTCGACGCCGATCGCCTCGACGTCCGTCGCGGCGAGCACCGGGAGGGCTGCGCGCAGGTCGCCGTAGGGGGCGGCGACGAAGATCGCCGGGCGGTCCTCGACCGCGGTCAGCGCACCGTAGGCCTCGACGACCGACGCCAGCAGACGCTCGACGGGCACGTCGACCGAGTCCGACACGAGGGCCGGCTCGTCGAGCTGCACCCACGTCGCCCCGGCCGCGGCCAGGTCGCGCAGCAGCGCGGCGTAGACGGGGAGGACGTCCTGGAGGCGGTCGATCGGGGCGAAGCCCTCCGGCGAGCCCTCCGCGGCCTTGGCCAGCGCGAGGAACGTCACCGGGCCCACGATGACGGGGCGCGTGACGACGCCCTCGGCGAGCGCCTCGGCGAACTCGCGGACCGGGCGGTCGCTCGCGTACCGGAACGTCGTGTCCGGGCCGATCTCCGGCACCAGGTAGTGGTAGTTCGAGTCGAACCACTTGGTCATCTCGAGCGGCAGGTCGTCGCCGCGGCCGCGCGCGACCGTCGAGTAGCCCGCGAGGTCGAGGCGACCGTCCGCGTCGACGAGGTCCGCGAACCGGGGCGGCACCGCGCCGAGGACGGTCGCCGCGTCGAGCACGTGGTCGTAGAACGAGAACGCGCTGGGGATCGCGGGCACGTCGGTGCGCAGGCCGAGCTCGGCGAGACGCTTGCGCGTGCGGCGGCGCAGGTCGGCGGCCACGGCCTCGAGCTCGTCGGCGGACGAGCGGCCCGCCCAGAACGACTCGATGGCCTTCTTGAGCTCGCGGCGCGGGCCGATCCGGGGGTAGCCCAGGACGGAGCCGGCGGGGAACGTGGGGGTGGTACGTGCGGTCATCGCGGTGTCTGTCCCTCGTGGGTGGGGTCGGTGGCCGTCGGGGCCGGTGCGGCCGTGGGGATCGGTCGGGCGGAGCCCGGTGCGGCCTGACGGCCGTCGCGCGCCCCGCCGTCCAGACCCGCTCCTTCGAGCAGGTCGAGCGCGGCGTGGTGCTGGTTGAACGTGTACAGGTGCACGCCGGGGGCGCCGCCGTCGAGGACGCCCTGGACCAGGTCGACGCCGGCGCGGATGCCGCGGCGGTGCCGGTCGAGGTCGTCGTCTGCGGCACCGAGCAGGTCGAGCAGGTCGCGCGGCACGGGCACGCCCGTGAGGTCCTGCACGCGCAGCAGCCGGGCCGGGTCGGTCGCCGGGATGATGCCCGGGATGATCGGGATCGTCACGCCGGCGTCGCGGGCCTCCGCGACGAGCCCGAGGTAGGCCTCGGCGTCGAAGAACACCTGCGTGATCGCGAAGTCGGCCCCGGCCTCCTGCTTGGCGAGGAGCGACGCGACGTCCTGCGCGCGCGTGCCGCCGGTCGCGGCGTTGCCCCGCGGGAACGCGGCGACTGCGATCGACAGCGGGCGGACCCGGGCCCGCACCGCCTGCGACGGGCTGCCCGCGCAGCGGCGCGACTCGATCTCGCGCAGCAGCTCGACGAGCTCGCCCGCGGTGTGCAGGCCGTCGGGGTGCGGCTGCCAGTCGGGCTGGCCGACCGGCGGGTCGCCGCGCAGCGCGAGGAACGACCGCGCGCCCTCGTCGAGGAACTCCTCGACGATCGTCGTGATCTCCTCGCGAGACGTGCCGACGCAGGTGAGGTGGGCGATCGGGTTGAGCGACGTCTCCCGCAGCAGGCGTCGCACGAGCGCGCGCGTCGTCTGGCGCGTCTTGCCGGACGCGCCGTACGTCACCGAGACGAAGTCCGGGTGGGCGTCGGCGAGGTGCTGGATGGTGTCCCAGAGGCGCGGGGCGGCGTCCGGGTTCCGCGGCGGGAACAGCTCGAACGACACCGTCGGGCGGTCGACGGCCGCGAGCGGGCGGACCTCGCCGTTGACGTGCGGGCCGGTCGTGCGCCGGCTCGGCGTCCCGTCGGCCGTGGCGGTGCTCGGGTCCTCGGCCGGGACGGGCGCGCTCAGCGGGACGCTCGCGGCGCCGAGCGTGGGGGCGCTCACCGGCGGCCTGCCCGCGCCTGGAGGTGCGGGTCGGCCCGGTGGGTACCGGGACACACGTCGTGCAGGGACATCGTTCACTCCATCGACCCTGGCGGAAGCACCCACACCCTCGCCAGGAGGGGGGTTGCTGCGGCGTCGTCGAGCCAGGTCTCTCGGCCGCTCTGGATGGTTGTCGCGATGCTAGACCGCCGACCACATGGTGGGCAACGTCGCTCGCGTGTTGAGACGGCGGTGTCCGAGCCGGTAGCGGCGAGGGTCGGGCAGGCGGGCTGCGCGGGAAGAGGTGCCGGGCCTTCCCGGCTGAGGAGGGGCATCGCCTGTCGGGCTGCGACGTGCTGGTGGCGGCGACGGGTCAGCGGCGGCGAGGGTCAGTGGCGAGACGGGTCAGTGGCGGCGACGGGTCGCTGGCGGCGACGGGTCAGTGACGACGGCGGGGCGTCAGGTGGCCGGGGCGGAGCCGGCTGCGCTGCGTCGGGACGTCGAACCAGGACGTCGGCGACCCGGCGGGCACGTCGCGCAGCCCGTCCTGGACGGCGGCGAGGACCTCGGCGTCGACGGTCGACGGGTCGGACATCGCCGCGGCGGCCGCCTGGACGGCGTCGAGCCGTCCCTCGGCGTCGGGCGTGTCGGTCATGGCGGGAATCCTAGCCCGCACCCGAACGGGTGCCACGGGGCCGCCGGGGCCGTCACTCGATGGGTGCAACCCTCACCCGGCGGGCGTCCCGAGGCTCACCGAGGGGCACGTCGCGAGGTGGTCGTCGACCAGCCCGCACGCCTGCATCGCGGCGTAGGCGGTCGTCGGACCCACGAACCGGAAGCCGAGCGACTTGAGCTCGCGGGCGAGCGCCTTGGACTCGACGGTCGTCGCGGGGACGTCCGCCCAGGTCGCGGGCCTGGTCCGCGTCGACCGGTCGGGCGCGTGCGACCACAGCACCGCGTCGAGCGTCCTGCCGTCGGCGTGCAGCGCGCGCAGGGCCCGCGCGTTGGCGATCGTCGCCTCGATCTTGGCGCGGTTGCGCACGATGCCCGCGTCGGCCATGAGGCGCGCGACGTCGTCGTCCCCGAACTCGGCGACCACCTCCGCGTCGAAGTCGGCGAACGCGGCCCGGAAGGCGGGCCGCTTGCGCAGGATCGTGATCCAGGCGAGCCCCGACTGGAACCCCTCGAGCGCGAGCCGCTCGTAGAGGGTGTGCTCGCCGTGGACCGGCTTGCCCCACTCGTCGTCGTGGTACTGCTCGTAGAGGGGGTCGCCGTCGCCGAAGCACCGGCCGGTGACGAGCCGGCGGCTCGGGGTGGCGTCGGGGACGTCGGGCGTCTCGGCGGCGTCGGAGGTCTGCGTGGTCACGTCGTCAGTCTGGCGCGCGACGCCGACAGCGTGCGGTCGGACGCGGAGGCCGGAGGGTGCGGCGGCCGCCGACGAGGGCTGTGGACGGCTCGCGATCGGTCCAGGGCCGCCCGACCCCTCCGCGACTCACGCCCCCGCTCGTCCCTCCGACCGGGCGACGAGCGCCGCGATGCCGTCGAGCAGCAGAGTCGTGCCGAACGAGACCGGCCCGTCGTCCATCGCGGAGCCGAACGCCCCGGCGGTCGCGGCCCGGACGAGTGCGGGGTGCTCGTCGGGCGTCGCGACGGCCAGCAGCATCCCGTCCATGTCGTAGGACCGTGACGTCGCCTCCTGCACCGCCCGCTCCCGGTCCGTCCAGGAGGCGAACAGCCGCAGCTCGTCGAGCTGGTGGCTCGCGAGCGTCCCGACGGCCGCGACCTTGGTCGCCTCGTCGAGCGGCGTGTCCTCGAGCGCGGCGACCATCGCCTCCATCCACGCCAGGCGGTTGGGCCCGACGGCGTGCAGGACCGTGCCGGTCTGCGCGAGCCACGGGTGCGAGAAGAGGACGGGCTGCTGGATCGAGACGAGCAGCTCGACGCGTGCCCGCCAGTCGCCGACCTCGCGCCCGACGACGGGCGGCCGGCCGCTCGCACGGTCGGCCATGAGGCTGACGACCTCGTCCTTCGACGACACGTACCGGTAGAGCGACATGGTCGTGAACCCGAGCGACTCGGCGAGCCGTGCCATCGACACCGCGCCGATGCCCTCCGCGTCGGCCAGCGCGATCGCCGCGTCGGCGATCTGGTCGAGCGTGAGGCTCGGGCGCGGGCCGCGTCGCGGCGGCTCGGGGGACCGCCACAGGACGGCCAGGTCGGGCGGGAGCGCGGAGGCGTCGACCGTCGTGGTCGGCGGGGCGGTCTCGGCACGGGCGGCCTCCCGGCGTGCCTTCTCGGCCTCGCGGGCGGCGCGCTGCTGCGCGAGGGCGGCGTCGCGGGCGGCCTTCTCAGCCTCGCGCAGGGCCCGGCCGGCCTCCCGTGCGGCGTCGCGGGC
>NZ_BIMR01000160.1 GCF_004306155.1 Cellulomonas biazotea | reverse complement strand
GGCCTGGGGCGCGGCGCCCGTCGCGTTCCCGGGGATGCCCGAGCTCGCCGCCGGGCCCCTGCCGACCGCCGCCGAGGGCTGACCGCCTCCGCGGGCCGACCGCCGTCGAGTTCTGACGGCCGCCGACCGCCGCCGAGGCCTGGCGGCCGCCGCGCGGCCGACCGCCCCGAGCCGGGTGTCCGGCTCAGCGTGCGAGGAGCTCCCGCACGCGCTCGGCGACGTGGTCGACGACCTCGGCCACGGGCACCTGCACGGCCTCGCCGCCCGCCCGCGGGCGGACCTCGACGACGCCCTCGGCCAGCCCGCGACCGACGACGACGACGAGCGGCACGCCGAGCAGCTCCGCGTCGGCGAACTTCACGCCGGGCGAGACCTTCGGGCGGTCGTCGTAGAGCACCTCGACACCGCGGGCGTCGAGCGTCGTGGCGATCTCCCCGGCTGCCTCGAACACGGCCGCGTCCTTGCCGGTCGCGACGACGTGGACATGCGCGGGCGCGACGTGCGCGGGCCACGCGAGCCCGCGGTCGTCGTGGTTGGCCTCGGCGAGGGACGCCATCACGCGCGTGACGCCGATCCCGTACGAGCCCATCGTCACGACCTGCGCCTTGCCGTTCTGGTCCAGGACGGTCAGGCCCAGCGCCTGCGCGTACTTGCGACCGAGCTGGAAGATGTGGCCGATCTCGATGCCGCGCGCGAGCTCGAGCGGGCCCGAGCCGTCGGGGGCGGGGTCGCCCGCGCGGACCTCGGCGGCCTCGACGGTGCCGTCGGCCGTGAAGTCGCGGCCGGCGACGAGGTCGAAGACGTGCCGTCCGTGCTCGTTGGCGCCGGTGATCCAGCGGGTGCCGGGCACGACGCGCGGGTCGAGCAGGAACCGCACGGCGGTGCGCTCGGCTCCCTCGGCGACGGGCGGGTTCGGGCCGAGGACGGCGGGGCCGATGTAGCCCTTGACGAGCTCCGGGTGCGCGGCGAAGTCGGCCTCGCCGGCCGCCTCGACCTCGGCGGGCGCGACCGACGCCTCGAGGCGCTTGAGGTCGACCTCGCGGTCGCCCGGCAGGCCGACGACGAGCAGCTCGCGCTCGCCCGTGGGCTGCACGAGCGCGAGCACGACGTTCTTGAGCGTGTCGGCGGCCGTCCACGGGCGGTCCGCGCGCGGCTGGTGCGCGTTGGCGTGCGCGACGAGCGTCTCGATCGTCGGGGTGTCAGGGGTGTCCTCGACGTGCGCGGCGGGCGCGTCGGACCAGTCCAGCGGGTCGGGCACGACCGTCGTGACGGCCTCGACGTTCGCGGCATAGCCGCCCGCCGACCGCACGAACGTGTCCTCGCCGATGGGCGTCGGCGTGAGGAACTCCTCGGACCGCGACCCGCCCATGGCCCCCGACGTCGCGGCGACGATGACGTACGGCAGGCCCAGCCGGTCGAACACGCGCTGGTAGGCGGCGCGCTGCGCGGCGTACGACGCGTCGAGGCCGGCGTCGTCGACGTCGAACGAGTAGGCGTCCTTCATGACGAACTCGCGCCCGCGGATCAGCCCGGCGCGCGGACGGGCCTCGTCGCGGTACTTCGTCTGGATCTGGAAGAGCGTCAGCGGCAGGTCCTTGTACGAGGAGTACAGGTCCTTGACCAGGAGCGTGAACATCTCCTCGTGCGTGGGCGCGAGCAGGTAGTCGTTGCCCCGGCGGTCCTTGAGCCGGAACAGGTTCGGGCCGTACTCCGACCAGCGGCCGGTCGCCTCGTACGGCTCGCGCGGCAGCAGCGCCGGGAAGTGCACCTCCTGCGCGCCCGCGGCCACCATCTCCTCGCGCACGACGGCCTCGACCTTGGCGAGCACGCGCAGCCCCAGCGGGAGCCACGTGTACACGCCGGGGGCGGCGCGGCGGATGTAGCCGGCACGCACGAGCAGCTTGTGGCTCGCGACCTCGGCGTCGGCGGGGTCCTCACGCAGGGTGCGGACGAAGAGCGTGGACAGGCGCAACAGCATGGTCGCGAGCCTAGTGGCCCCGACGGGGTGACCCGGCCCCCTGCCGGGGCGGTGGGCTGTCGCCTGTCGGTCGGGTCCGCCAGGATGGCGGCGTGCCCGAGCTGCCCGAGGTCGAGGCGCTCGCCCAGTTCCTGCGCGGGCGAGCCGTCGAGCGAGTCGTGTCCGGAGTCGAGGTCGGCGCCATCAGCGCGCTCAAGACGTTCCGGCCGCCGCCCGACGCGCTGGTCGGCGGCGTGGTGGTCGACGCGTCCCGGCACGGCAAGTGGCTCGACCTCATGGTCGCGACGTCGACCGGCGAGCCGCTGCACCTCGTGTGGCACCTGTCCCGGGCCGGCTGGGTGCGCTGGTCGGACCAGCTCTCCGACCGGCCGGTGCGGCCCGGCAGGTCGCCCGTCGCGCTGCGCGTCCGGCTGGACGACGGCTCGGGCTTCGACCTGACCGAGGCGGGGACGCGCAAGCGGCTCGCGGTGCACGTCGTCACGGAGCCCGACGAGGTGCCGCAGGTCGCGTCGCTCGGCGTGGAGCCGCTGTCGGAGGAGTTCACGCCCGAGCGGCTCGCCGAGCTCCTCGCCGCGCGCAACCAGCAGGTCAAGGGGCTGCTGCGCGACCAGGGCACGATCGCCGGGATCGGCAACGCGTACTCGGACGAGATCCTGCACGCCGCGCGCCTGAGCCCGTTCGCCCCGACCCGGTCGTTCGACGCCGAGCGCACCGCGACGCTCTACGCGGCGATCAGGCAGGTCCTCACGGAGGCGGTCGCGGCGGCGTCGGGCCGACCGGCCGCCGAGCTCAAGGACGCCAAGCGTCGCGGCATGCGCGTGCACGGGCGCACGGGCGAGCCGTGCCCGGGCTGGGACGGTGTGCCGTGCGGCGACACGGTGCACGAGGTGTCGTTCGCCGACTCGTCGCTGCAGTACTGCCCGACGTGCCAGACGGGCGGCAAGCCGCTCGCGGACCGGCGCATGTCCCGCCTGCTGCGCTGACCGCGGACGACGGCCCGACGACTGGCCCGACGACCGGCGCGGCTGCCCGCTGGCGGCCCGACGACCGACCCCGGACGGGTCAGAACAGCACCGTGGCGTACGTCCCGACCTGCCGGAACCCGACGGCCCGGTACGCGGCCACGGCACGGTGGTTGTACGCGTTGACGTAGAGCGACACGAGCGGCGTCTCGGGCGTGCGCGCCAGGTCGACGACCGCGGCCATGCCGGACTCCGACAGCCGCTCGCCGCGCCGCTCGGGCGTCACCCAGACGCCCTGCACCTGGGCCACGCCGCCCGCGACGGCGCCGAGCTCGGCCTTGAACACGACGGTGCGGCGCGACCCGCGATGCGTCTCGTCGCGCTCGACGCGCACGAACGACCGCCCGGCGCCGATGAGCCCGCGCACGCGCGTCTCGTAAGGGCCGCCCGGGCCGCCGGCCGGCGAGTAGCCGACCTCCTCGGTGAACATCCGGATGCAGGCGGGCAGGACCAGCTCGTACTCGTCGGCGCGCGAGCGACGCACCTGCGGGTCGGGCGTGACGAGCGGCGGCTCGTCGATGACCATCGACGGCTGCACGGCGCGGACCTCGCGCGCGGCGGGCCACGACCGCGACAGCTGCTCCCAGAGCCGCATCACGGGGTCGGCGGCGCCGACGATCGACGAGCAGCGTCGCCCCTGGGACCGGGCGAGGGCGGCGAAGGCGTCGACGGCGCGCGCCGCGGTCGGCGCGTCGGCGACCGGGACCACGGGGACCAGGTTCGCACCGGCCCAGCAGATGGCGAGCAGCTCGCCGTCCTCCTCGTAGCCCCACAGCGAGCCGCCCGCGGAGCGCAGACCGCCGACGGCAGCCTGCTCGAGCCGTGCCGTCGCGAGGACCGACGCGACGGGGTCGCGCGCGCACACCGCGAGTGCGCCCAGCAGGTCCACGTCCCCCAGGACGCGGCCCCCTGCCCGCCCGTCGAGCAGCATCGCGCGCCGAGAACCCATGACACGGATTGTGCACCAATGAGGTGTGTGCGACCTGTCGTCCGCGCGTCCGACTCGCCCGGACGGGCGCTCCCGACGCCGCGCGCCGGGAGAAGCGTCAGCCGACGCTGACGGTCGGGCCGCCCTGACCGGCCTCGACCGGGTCCATCGTCTCGGCGAGGCGCAGGGCCTCCTCGATGAGGGTCTCGACGATGAGGGCCTCGGGGACGGTCTTGATGACCTCGCCGCGGACGAAGATCTGGCCCTTGCCGTTGCCCGACGCGACCCCGAGGTCGGCCTCCCGGGCCTCGCCCGGACCGTTGACGACGCAGCCCATGACGGCGACGCGCAGCGGCACCTCCATGCCCTCGAGGCCCGCGGTGACCTTCTCGGCGAGCGTGTAGACGTCGACCTGCGCGCGACCGCACGAGGGGCACGACACGATCTCGAGCTTGCGGGGCCGCAGGTTGAGCGACTGGAGGATCTGGATGCCGACCTTGACCTCCTCGACGGGAGGGGCGGACAGGGAGACGCGGATCGTGTCGCCGATGCCCTTGCTCAGCAGCGCGCCGAACGCCGTCGCCGACTTGATGGTGCCCTGGAACGCCGGGCCGGCCTCGGTGACGCCGAGGTGCAGGGGCCAGTCGCCCCGCTCGGACAGCAGCTCGTACGCGCGCACCATGACGACCGGGTCGTTGTGCTTGACCGAGATCTTGAAGTCGTGGAAGCCGTGCTCCTCGAACAGCGAGGCCTCCCACACGGCGGACTCCACGAGCGCCTCGGGCGTCGCCTTGCCGTACTTCGCGAGCAGGCGCGGGTCGAGCGAGCCCGCGTTGACGCCGATCCGGATCGAGACGCCGGCGTCGGTCGCCGCGCGGGCGATCTCCTTGACCTGGTCGTCGAACTTGCGGATGTTGCCGGGGTTGACGCGCACGGCCGCGCAGCCGGCGTCGATCGCGGCGAAGACGTACTTCGGCTGGAAGTGGATGTCGGCGATCACGGGGATCTGCGACTTGCGGGCGATCGCGGGCAGCGCCTCGGCGTCGTCCTGGCTGGGCACGGCGACGCGCACGATGTCGCAGCCGGCCGCGGTGAGGGCGGCGATCTGCTGGAGCGTGGCGTTGATGTCGGTCGTCGGCGTCGTGGTCATCGACTGGACGCTCACGGGGGCGTCGCCGCCGACCTCGACCTTGCCGACTCGGATCTTGCGGGTCGGCCGTCGCGGCGCCAGGACAGGGACCGGCGCCTGGGGCATGCCGAGGCTGATCGGGGTGCTCACCACCCCATCATCCCACCGCCGTGGCGCACGACCGGACGGCGCGGACCCGTCCGCACGAAACCCGCACGGAACCCGCGCGGCGACGGGCGCGGTCGTCGCACCTGGTCAGATGGTCACCGGGTTGAAGATGTCGGCGTACACGAGGAGGAGCCCCACGGCGCCGAGCAGGACGAAGACCGCGTACGCCACGGGGACGAGCCGCGCGCTGTCCGACGGGCCGGGACGCGGCAGGCCGCGCAGGCGGGCGGCCTGCCGGCGCGCGCCCTCCCACAGCGCGGTGGCGACGTGCCCGCCGTCGAGCGGGGGCAGCGGGATGAGGTTGAAGACGAACAGCGCGACGTTGAGCATCGCGAGCATCTCGAGCCACGACACGACCTTGATCTGCAGGCCGACCGCACCGCCGCCGTCGTACGCGCCGATCTCGCCCGCGAACCGCCCGATGCCGACGATCCCGACGATGCTGGTGACGTCGCGCGTCTCCGTGCCGAACGTCGACTGCACCAGGTCGACGACGCGCGCCGGGAGGGTCGCGACGACCTCGACGGTCTGCCACGTCCGCTCGGCGACGACGCCCGGCACCGAGAGGACCGACACCGGCTCGAGGGCGATGGTCGGCTGCACGCCGAGGAAGCCGACGGGCTCGGTCGTCGGCCGGCCGTCCGCGCCGAGCACGGGCTCGCCGTCGGCGTCGAACACGGGCCGGTCGGCGACGACCGGCGTGACGGTCAGGTCGACCTGCTCGCCGTCACGCTCGACGACGACGGGCACGGCCTGGTCGCCGGTCGCGCGGATGAGGTCGGTGAGCTGCGCCCAGGACTCGACGGGCGTGCCGTCGTAGGCCACCACGGTGTCCCCGGGCTGCAGGCCGGCGGCGGCACCGGGGGCCGCGGTGTCCGCGTCCGTGCAGGTGCGGTCGGCGGGCGCGTCGACGGGCAGGACGCACTGGTAGACGGCCTGGAGCGTTGTGCTCGACCCGGTCGGCGCGCCGAAGCCGGCGAGCGCGATCGCGAGCAGCACGAACGCGATGACGAGGTTCATGACAGGCCCGCCGAGCATGACGACGAGCTTCTTGGGCGTGGAGAGCCGGTAGAACGCGCGGTGGTCCTCACCGGGGCGGATCTCCTCGGCGCTGGCCTGCCGCGCGTCGCGCGCGAGCCGGCCGAGCCACGTGCGGGCGGGCGGGTTGCCGACGGCCTCGTCCGGCGGGTACATCCCGACGAGGCGCACGAACCCGCCGAGCGGGATCGCCTTGAGGCCGTACTCCGTCTCCCCCTTGGTGCGCGACCACAGCGTCGGGCCGAAGCCCACCATGTAGTGGCTGACACGCACGCCGAAGCGCTTGGCGGGCACCATGTGACCCACCTCGTGCAGCGCGATGGACGCGAGCAGCACGACGACGAAGATCAGCACGCCGACCAGGTAGGCCATCCGGTCCTCACACCTCGACTCACGGGCGCCCGCGGGCAGGCGGACGGGTCCGGGCGACCCGGACCGGAGCACATCATCCCTCGTGCGGCTGGGAGCCCGCTGACAGCATCCGCGGTCGCCGCCGTGCCCCACCCGTCCGGCGGAGCGTCCGGCGTCACGACGGCCGCGACGGAGCCGTCCGCGGGCGCCGTCGTGTCGCTTCCCCGGTGGTCCGCCCGCCGTTACCGTCCGGGCATGGCGACCGACCCGCGCGCGCACTCGCTGTGGCTCGACCAGCTCACCGCGGACGACCCGACCGCGCTGCGGGCCCGCGACCCGCTCGACGGCGACGACCGCGCCGACGTCGTGGTCGTCGGCGCAGGGCTGACCGGCCTGTGGACGGCGTACTACCTGCTCGAGGCCGACCCGTCGCTCGACGTGCTGGTGGTCGAGGCCGACGTCGCGGGTGCGGGCGCGAGCGGGCACGGCTCGGGGTGGTGCTCGGCCGACCTGTCCGTGGACGGCGACGAGCTGGTCCGGCGGCACGGCGCGGACGGCGCCCGGGCCATGCGCGCCGCCCTGCGCGACGCGGTCGTCGAGGTCGGCGGCGCGGCAGCGGCGGAGCAGGTCGACTGCGGGTTCGCGTACGGCGGGTCGGTGCAGCTGGCCCGCACGCCCGACGACCTGGAGCACGTGGCCCGCCGGGTGCGTGACGCGGCCGCGCTCGACGACGACGTGCACCTGCTCGGCCCCGAGGAGGTCGCCGCGCACGTCCGGGCGGCCGGTGTGCTCGGCGGCGCGTACAGCCCCGACTGCGCCCGCCTGCAGCCGGCGCGCCTCGCCCGCGGGCTGCTCGACGTCGTGCTCGGGCGCGGCGCGCGGGTCGTCGAGCAGACGCGGGCGCTGCGCGTGTCCCCCCGTGCCGTCGTCACCGACCGCGGCACGGTCCGCACGACGTGGACCGTGCGCGGGACCGGCGCGTGGGACGGCGGCACCGCGGTGCACGGCGTCGCCGTCGCGACCGCGCCCCTGACGGCCGAACGCTGGGCGGACGTCGGGCTGGACCGCGCGCAGACCTTCGCGACGCCAGGCCCGCGGGGCGTGCGCGGCGAACGCACCGCGGACGACCGGCTCGTGCTGGTCGGCACGGCGG
>NZ_BIMR01000159.1 GCF_004306155.1 Cellulomonas biazotea | reverse complement strand
CGGCGGGACCGCTGGGAAGGGTCCCGCCGTCCGCCGCGCCCGGGGACCCACGCCCGGGGACCGCGCCCGGGGACCGCGCTCGACGCGGCCGGTCGGCCGGTGCCCTCAGGACGGCTTGGTGGCCTTCCCGTCGAGCCACAGCGTGTCGGACTCGTCGCGGTGCGTGCCCGCCGTGCCGACGTGCTTCGTCCCGATCGTCGGGCCCTTGGTGATGACGTGCACGACCGCCATCCCGTGCCCGCGGCCCAGCCCGTAGTCGTCCGCGAGCCACGCGAGGATCTCGCCCGCTTTCGTGCCCGGGCCGTAGCCGCGCTCGGCGGCCAGGTCGACGAGCTGCCGGGGAGTGAGCCCGGTCTTGTCCTCGACCGCGTCGAGGTAGGCCTGGAAGGACATCGGTGCTCCTGTTCGGTCCGGGTGCGTCGGTGCTGGTCACGGCCCGGTCGTCGCGCGGCCGCCCACGAGCGATCCTTGCGGGGGCCACCCACACAGGGAAGGCTCGACGCACATCCCCGACGAGGACGGCCATGGGACACGACCACCACCACGCGCACGGCGTCGCGGACCACCGCGCACGGCTCGCCGTCGCGTTCGGCATCTCCGCGACGATCCTCGTCGCGCAGGGCGTCGGCGCGGCCGTCACGGGCTCGCTCGCTCTGCTCGTCGACACCGCGCACCTGCTGACCGACACGGGCGGGCTGCTGCTCGCGCTCGTCGCGGCGCACCTGTCGCTGCGGCCGCCGTCCGCCCGGCGCACGTGGGGGTACCGGCGCGCCGAGGTGCTCGCGGCGCTCGCGCAGGCGGCGGTGCTGCTCGTCGTCGGGGTGTACGTGCTGGTCGAGGCCGTGCAGCGGCTCGTCGACCCGCCGGAGATCCCGTCGACCACGATGATCGTGTTCGGCGTCGTCGGGCTCGTCGGCAACCTCGCGGCGCTGCTCGTCCTGTCCGGGCACCGGGACGCGAACCTCAACCTGCGCGCCGCGTTCCTGGAGGTCGCGAACGACGCGCTCGGCTCGGCAGCAGTCGTCGTCGCGGCGGTCCTCATCGCGACCCTCGGGTGGCTGCGCGCCGACGCCGTCGCGGCCCTGTTCATCGGCGCGCTGATCCTGCCGCGCGCCGTGCGGCTGCTGCGCGACGCGACGGCCGTGCTGCTCGAGTCGACCCCGCCGGGCCTCGACCTCGACGAGGTCCGCGACCACCTGCTGCGCGTCGAGCACGTGCGGGAGGTGCACGACCTGCACGCGTCGCTCATCGCGACGGGTCTGCCCGTCATCAGCGCGCACGTGGTCGTCGACGACGGCTGCTTCACCGACGGGCACGCGGGCCGCATCCTCGACGAGCTGCAGGAGTGCGTGGCCCGCCACTTCGACCTGTCCGTCGAGCACTCCACGTTCCAGGTCGAGACGGCGTCGCACCGCGACCACGAGCACGCGGGCCACGCCTGACGGCCCGGGCGCCGCCCGGAGCGCTGCTGCCGCCGCGGCGTGCACATCACGTCGCTGGCCTGCACATCCCCTCCACCGGTCCTGCGCGCGAAGTCGGCCCCGCCGCTCGGGCGTCTTCCTACGCTCGACGGGTGCCGACCAGCCGCCACACCGCCGTCCACCGCGAGCGCACGCCCCGGCACCAGCGGCTCGGGCGGCGACGACGGGTCGCGCGCACGGTCGCCGTCGTGACCCTCGGGGTGCTCGTGTTCGGCGTGACCGCGGCGGGTGCCGTCGTGCACCGGATGTTCGGCAACATGCGGACGGCCGACGTCACCGGGCTGGTCGACATCCCGAAGCCGACGCCGACGGGCCCCGTCGACCCCGACGACCCGCACGCCGGGCAGCCCGTCAACATCCTGGTGCTCGGCTCGGACCAGCGCGACGGGGAGAACGGCACCATCGGCGGGGTCGTCGACGGCAGGCGGTCGGACACGACGCTCGTCGTGCACGTCTCGGCGGACCGGCAGCGCGTCGAGGTGGTGTCGATCCCCCGCGACTCGCTCGTCGAGATCCCCGACTGCGAGCGTGCCGACGGCAGCACGCGGCGCGGCTCGTCGCTCACGATGTTCAACGAGGCGTTCGCGCGGCCGTGGGTCGGCGACGAGGGGCTGGAGCACGCGGTCGCGTGCACGATCCGCACGATCCACGCCAACACCGGGCTGCTGGTCGACCACCACGTGGTCGTGGACTTCAGCGGGTTCCAGGACATGGTCGACGCGGTCGGCGGGGTGCCGATCTGCATCCCGTGGCGCATGAAGGCGACGGACGCGGACCTCGACGTCCAGCCCGGTGAGCAGCGGCTCGACGGCCCGACGGCCCTCGCGTTCGCCCGGGCGCGCAAGGGCGTCGGGCTCGGCGACAACTCCGACATCAACCGGATCGGCAACCAGCAGCGCCTCGTCGCGGCGATGGCCGACGAGGTCCTGACGAAGAACCTGCTGACCGACGTGCCGGAGCTGCTGGGGTTCTTCGGCGCGGCGACGAGCTCGCTCACGGTCGACCCGGAGTTCCGCACCGGGATGCTCGGGCTCGCCTACCACCTGCGGTCGCTGCGCGGCGACGGCATCACGTTCATGACCGTGCCGTGGGCGCCGGCCGCGAGCGACGAGGACAAGGTCGAGTGGACGTCCGCCGCGGACGACCTGTGGGCGAACGTCGTCGCGGACCGGCCCGCGCTCGGCGGGCCTGCGGTGCCGGACGTCCCGGCGGGCGACTCCCCCGCGGGCGACTCCCCCGCGGGCGACGACGTCGCCGCGGGCGCGGGCGGGACCGTTCCGCCGACGACCACCGGCGACGCTCCGACCCCGACGACGTCGGCCACCCCCGCGGCCCCGCCGGCCCCCACGCCCTCGGCGACGAGGAAGGCCGGCCGGGAGCCGTTCTCGGTGGCCGACACGACGGCTGTCTGCGGCTGACCCCCGGGGCGCGCCGTCAGCCGCCGGTCACCGTGTCGTACGCCCGCTCCGCTGCCGCCTGCGCGTCGGCGAGCGCCTCGGTCGCGGTCTTGTCGCCCAGCAGCGTCGCGGTCACGGCGTTGTTGAGCTCCGCCTCGATGTCCTGCCCGACGGGCGACGACCCGAACGTGCGGCCGTAGTCGAGCACCTCGTAGTAGGTCGCGATGACCTGGTCGAACCCGGCGTCGCCGGACGGCACGACGTACTGCTCGCGCAGGCTCTGGTCGGCCTCGGGCGACCCGGTGAACAGCCCGGTGTTGATGCCGCCGTCCTCGGCGCGGGTCGCGGCGCGCGCCTCGCCCGCCGCCTGCCAGGCGTCCATCGTGGTGAGCTCGAGCATCCACGCGCACGCGGCCGCGGGGTTCTTCGCACCCGCCGGGACGACGAACGCGGTGCCGGACGCCACGGAGAAAGGCTGCCCCTCGGCGTCCCGGAACGGCACGGCCTGGAGCTGCACCTGACCGACGTAGGGCGAGAGCACGTTGGGGTACCACTGCGCCATGACCTGGGCACCGACCTGGTCGGTGACGAACTGGTTGCTGTCGCCGAACGTGTCGAAGGCGTCGGTGAAGCTCTTCACCTCCGCGAAGCCGCCCTGCGCGTCGGTGATCCGCTTCAGCAGGTCGAGCGCGGTCGTGTTCGCGGGGTCGTCGAGCGTGGGCCGACCCTCCTCGTCGGTGAGCGTGCCGCCCTGCGACAAGACCCACAGCCCGGCCTGCCCGGTGGCGACGGGGTCGAGGCCCAAGGTGGTGGGGACGCCACCGGACTCGGCGTACATCGCCTCGACGGCCCCGAGGAGCACGTCGGGCTTCGACGTGTCGAGCTGGTCGCCGGTCACCCCCGCCGCGTCCATGACACGGGTGTTCAGGAGGATCGCGGGCGGCTGGTAGAACTGCGGCACCGCCCAGACCTGGTCGTCGTAGGTGACGTCGTCGACGACGAACGGGTACCACCGCTCGTCGGGGTCGACGTCGTGCGCGGCGAAGCACTCGTCGAGCGGCACGACGAGACCCTGCGCGGCGTAGGTCGTGACGAACCGCCGGTCCATCTGCACGACGTCGGGGACGTCGCCGGCCGCGACGCGCGTCGTGAGCTTCTGGGCGTCGAACGCGGTCTGGTCGAGCTCGACCGTCACGTCGGGGAGCTGCGCGGCGGCGTGGTCCATGCGGGCGGTGCCGACGTCGTCGGCGTTGTCGAACGCCCAGCCGGTCATCGTGCCGGAGGGGGTGGCCGTGAAGTCGACGTCCGCGGCCGCGCCGCCCTCCTCTCCGCCGCCCCCGCACGCGGCGAGGGCCAGGGCTGTCGCGGGCAGCAGTGCGAGGAGCGCGCGGTTGCGGGTGGTCATGATGGTCCCTTCCGTCGGTGCCGGGGGCCGGGGTCGCCGGCCACCGGCCTCAGCCCTTGCGTCCCGTCGTCGCGACGCCCTCGATGAAGTAGCGCTGGCCGAACGCGAAGAGCGCGAGCATCGGCAGCGTGACCAGCAGGGACGCGACCATGACGTACTGGTAGTCGCCCTGCCCGCCGGCGGTCGGGCTGTAGCGGGTCATCGCGTACGCGATGCCGAGGGGCGCGGTGAAGCCCTCGACAGACCCGGCGTTGAGGTAGATGAGCGCGGCCTGCAGGTTGTTCCACGACGCCTGGAACTCGAACAGCAGCACGATGACGAACGACGGCACGGACAGCGGCATCGCGATGCGCCAGAACATCGACCAGTACGACGCACCGTCGATCCGCGCGGCCTCGAACAGCTCGCGCGGCAGGCCGAGGAAGAACTGCCGCTGCAGAAAGATGTAGAACGCGGAGCCGAAGAGGTTCGCGCCGAACAGCGGGATCCACGTCCCGAGCGCCCCGAGCTCCTTCCAGATGAGGTAGACGGGGATCATCGTGACCGCGCCGGGCAGCATCATCGTGGCGAGCACGAGGCCGAACAGCAGGCCGCGCAGCGGGAACCGGAAGTACGCGAACCCGAACGCGACGAGCGACGACGACACGGCGACGAGCACGGCCGCGAGCAGCGCGATCGTCACGCTGTTGACCATCCAGTGCACGAGCGGCAGCTCGTCCCACACGCGGACGTAGTTGTCCCAGTGGACCGTCTGCGGCCAGAGCGCGTTGTCGAACACCTGGCCGCGGCCCTTGAGCGACGCCGACAGCAGCCAGACGAACGGGTAGAGGAACATCACGGCGAGCCCGACGAGCAGCACCCAGAGCAGCACGCGGACGGCGGGCGGGCGGGGGCGGCCGGGCCGGGCAGGCGGCGGGGGCGCTCCGACGGGGGCGCCGACGACGCCGGGTGGTGCGGCTTGCGGGCGGGGGGTCCCGATGGCGGTCATCAGCGGTCCGCCTCGTAGTAGACGAACCGGTTGCCGAACCGCATCTGGATCGCCGTGACGGCCAGGATGATGACGAACAGCAGCCAGGCCATCGCGGCGGCGAACCCGAGGTCGAACTGCCGGAACGCCTTCTGGAAGAGGTAGACCGCGTAGAACAGCGACGCCTCGGGCGACGCGTTCGTCTGGTCCCGCCAGAACAGCAGGTACGCGGAGTCGAACACCTGGAACGCGGCGATCGTCAGGACGATGACGTTGAAGAACATCGCGCCGGAGATCATCGGCAGCGTGATCGAGAAGAACTGCCTGACGCGGCCGGCGCCGTCGAGCGACGCCACCTCGTAGAGCTCGCGCGGGACGTTCTTGAGGGCCGCCAGGAAGATCACCATGGTGCCGCTCACGGCCCACAGCTGCATGAGCACGATGGACGGCTTGATCCACCCGGGGTCGACGAGCCACTGGGGACCCTGGATGCCGAACGTGCCGAGGAAGTCGTTCACGGCGCCGGTGTTGCCGTTGAGCAGCAGGAAGAAGATGGCGGCGGTCGCGACGACGGGCGTCATCCGCGGCAGGTAGAACAGCGTGCGGAACAGGCCGGCTCCCCGTCCGACGTTCGCGAGGAGCGTCGCGAGGAACAGGGCGAAGACGATCTCCAGCGGGACGGCGAGCAGCGCGTAGAAGAGCGTGTTGCCGAGCGCGGTCATGACCCGCGGGTCCTCGACGAGGCCCGTGAAGTTGTCGAGCCCCGCGGGTCGGATGGTGTTCGCCGCGAGGTTGTAGTGGCTGAACGAGATGACGAGGCTCGTGATCATCGCGCCCGCCGTGAACACGAGGAAGCCGACGATCCACGGCGAGATGAAGAGGTAGCCGGCGAGCGCCTCGCGTCGGTTGTACCGGACCTTGCGGAGCACCTGCGGGGGTCTCGCGGTCCGGGGGGCGGCCGGCTGCACGACCTGCGTCATCGGGGTCCTGCCCTCCGTCGACGCCAGGCGGCCGCGGTGGTCAGGGAGGCCGTGGCGACTGCTGCACCGCGCCCCCGGTACCGACCGGGCGTGACGTCGAGGTCACGCCGCGACGGTAAGCCCGGCCCCGGGGGGTCGCAACCAGAAGCAGTTCTCACCGCGCAGGTCACGTGCTCGACCCCGGCCGTGGATGAGGATTCTGTAACGCTTCAGAGCCTGGTGGACGACTGTCCGCTATGTCAGGGTCGCGGGGCCCGGGAACCCGACCAGGGAGTCGACATGCCGCACGCCCGCCCCGTCCGACGCGCACGCCTGCGTGCCCTGCTGTTAGCGCTCACACTCCTGGTGGTGCCGTTCGCGGTCACCCTGCCCGCCGGTCCGGCGCAGGCCGCCGACAAGACCGTCTGGATCCCCGAGCGCTGGCGCACGACCAACGAGGTCGCGTGGGCCGACAACCGCAAGGCCGAGTCGGAGAACTTCGTCGTCCTGTGGGGCGAGCTGTCCGGGACCTCCCCCACGACCGCCCCGACCGCCTACCGGTTCGACCCGGCGAACGTCCTGCGCGAGCTCGAGAGCGCGTACTCGTTCTACGTCGACGACATGAAGTTCACGCCCGAGACCGGGCTGCTCGCGCAGCACAAGATCATCGTCATCATCACGAACACGTGGTCGAGCAACCCGAACCTCAACGCCTGGGCCACCGGCGGGTCCACCGACGGACGCGTCGGCGTCATCAACCTCGCCCCCGGCGCCGCCCAGCCCGGGTCGTGGGGGCTCGTCCACGAGCTCGCGCACGTCCTGCAGAACTACACCTTCCTCGGCCGGTCCGGCGTCGGCTTCACGCACGCGTCCGCCGGGACGTTCTGGGAGAGCAGCGCCGAGTTCATGGCCATGCAGGCCCTCCCCGGCCAGGGCGCCGGCGACCTCACCCGGTTCATCCGCACCGAGAACCTGCCCTACTCGTCCAGCCGCCACCACTACGGCGCGTGGATGCTCCCGCAGGCGATCGTCGACCAGCGCGGCCTCGCGTTCTTCAACCGCATCTGGAACGAGGCCCGCAGCACCGAGCACCCGCTGGAGACGTACAAGCGGATCGCCGGCCTCACGCAGGACCAGCTCGGCGCCGAGATCGCCCGGTACGCGATGCGCAACGTCACCTGGGACTACTCGAACGCCGCCCAGGTCAAGCCCTACATCGACCGGCTCTACCCGTTCGTCGTCCCGCAGTCGTTCGTGCAGGTCGACGCCGTCGACGCCACGCAGAAGCACTTCGCCGTCCCCGACGGCATCGCCCCCGGCGCGTACGGGTACACCAAGATCAAGCTCGTCCCGTCGTCGTCCGGCGCGCTCGTGCGGATCCACCTCAAGGGCCACGTCGACCCGAACGCCGGCTCCGGCTGGTCCTACGGGTTCGTCGGCGTCACCAACGGCGTCGCCCGGTACAGCCCTGTCACGCAGGGCACCGACACCGAGGCGTCGTTCCAGACCCGGGCCGGCGAGCAGGTCTACCTCGTCGTCTCCGGCACCCCGACCGCCGTCCCGAAGCACGGCTTCCTCGACGGCTACCCGAAGAACTACCGCTACCCCTTCGAGTTCCGCATCGACGGCGCCCTCCCGTCCGGCCACGAGCCCGGCTTCACGCGCGGCACCGCGCCCGGCGGCGGCCGCTGGCACAGCAACGGCGGCGGCTGGGTCGACTCGCGCGCGACCGTCGCGTCCACCGCGTACGTCGGGCCGAACGCCGCCGTGTACGGGCGCTCGACCGTCAGCGGCACCGCCCGCATCGAGGGCCTGGCCTGGGTCAACGACGGCGGGACCGTCAGCGGGTCGGCCGTCGTGCGCGACTCCGCGCTCATCCAGGGCGGGGTCTCGATCGGCGGCACGGCCGTCGTCGGCGGGGACGCCGAGCCGTCCGGGACCTGCACGTCCGGCGCGTACCTCATGTTCAACCCGGACCGGCGGTGCGACGGCGGCGCCGGCGAGACCGACGTGAACCGCGCGCACGGGCGCTTCACCAGCGCGGAGCTGGCGATCACGGGGACGACCACGCCGACCCCGACGCCCACCGTGACGCCGACGCCGACGCCGACCGTCACGCCGACGCCGACGCCCAAGCCGACCGTGACCCCCACGCCGACGGTGACGCCGACGCCCACTCCCACGCCGACCGCGACGCGGACGCCGACCCCCACACCCACCCCGACGACGCCGCCCGCGGGCCGCTCCTGCACCGCGGCCTACACGGTGACCAGCACCTGGCCGGGCGGGTTCGTCGCGACGGTCCGCGTGACCGCCGGGTCGCAGGCGGTCGACGGCTGGACCGTCTCGATCGACCTGCCGTCGGGCGCGGCCGTGCACCACTGGAGCAGCGAGGTGCTGGGCACCGCGCCGCTCACGCTCGGCCCCGCGGCGTGGAACTCGCGGCTCGCCGCCGGGGGCAGCGTCGAGATCGGGTTCCAGGGCACGGGCTCGCCGCAGGCGACGTCCGTGAGCTGCGCAGCCCACTGAGCCGTCGGGCGGG
>NZ_BIMR01000158.1 GCF_004306155.1 Cellulomonas biazotea | reverse complement strand
ACGCGACGCCGCCCAGCGCCCGCTGCACCCCGACGTCGCACCCCGCGACCGCGTCCGGTGCGGCGGGCAGCAGCGCGGCGACGACCGGGTCGACGTCGGGCCCGCCCGCCGCGAAGGGGGCGCCGAGCCCCAGGTCGGCGTGCGTCCGCAGCCACCACGCGGTGTACGACGACGCGGTCGCCCCGCCCTCGCCGCGCACGCGCTCGACGAGCGCGCGCCGCAGGTCCGGCTCGGCACCCACGCGGGCCAGCACGTCGCTCCACGCCCCGTCGGCGACCGCGTCGAGGTCGGCGACCGCGACCGCCTCCCCCACGTACGTCCCCGACCCCAGGCGCGCCGCGAGGTGGTCGAGGTAGTCGTCCCACGCGTCGAGCGACTGCGCGGCCAGCACGGACGGGTCCGTCGGGTCGTCGCCGAGCGACGCCGCGTCCGCCACGACGTGCCCCACCCGCACGACGACGAGGTCCGCGCGCACGCCCGCCGCGACCAGGACGTCCGCGCCCCACCGCTCGACGTCGGCCACCGACACGGGCGCCAGGACGCGCTCGTCGAGCAGCCGGGCGGCGGCGCCGTCGGGCAGGACCAGCCCGTCGGCGGGCGTCGGCTCCCCGTCGGCGGCCGTGAGCGTCAGCAGGCCCAGCCACGGGCGCGCCTCGGACGGCGGACCGCCCGGGAGCGTCGCCGCGACCACCGCCAGGACCGTCGCCGTGACCTCCGTCGCGACGTCCAGGTCGTCGTCGTCGGCCTGGTCCAGCACCACGGTCCGCACCGCCGGCTGCGTGAGCAGCCCCTCGGCGTCGGCCTCGAAGGCGCCGAGCCGGGCCAGCAGCGGGTGCTGCGACGCCGGGTCGACGATCCGCAGGCCCCACCGGCCGAGCACCGCGAGCACCTCGTCGCCGAGCCGGTCCGCGAGGTCGCCGTCGAGCAGCAGCGTCCCGCGCGCCCCCCGCACGACCCGCCCGTCGGCGAGCGGCACGGGCAGCGCCCCCAGCGCCTCGCGCGAGCGGGAGTCGTCCGCGAGCGCCTCGAGCGCCGCGTACAGGTCCGGCCACCGGCCGTCCGCGACCGCCGGGAGGTCCTCGACGACGTCCGCGAGCGTCCGGACGTCCACCCCGAGCGTCCGGGCCTGCGCCTCGCGCCCCGCGGGCAGCTCGACGAGCCCCGTCACCCGGGTGCCCAGCGCGACGACCGCCTCGCCCCGGCCCGCCTCGCCCTGCAGTGCGACGGCGTCCCGCGGCGCGACCAGCACGCCCACGTCGTCGCCCGACGGGCCCGGCGCGGCGTCGTCCCGCGCACCGGGCGACC
>NZ_BIMR01000157.1 GCF_004306155.1 Cellulomonas biazotea | reverse complement strand
CCCACTGCGGCGGCGCGACGGCGTGCGGCGGGACGAGGGGCGTCAAGGTGCGGGGCGGGGGCGTCAAGGAAGCGTCAAGGCGGGCGTCGGCGGGCTGAGGCGGGCGTAGACCTGCGGTGCGGCCCGGTCACGGGCCACCGGGGCGGCAGGCCCCGACCGTCGTCGAAGGTGCTGTGAGTCCCATGGCCGACCTGGCCTTCCTCGCGCTGACCGTCGCGTTCTTCGCGACCGTCGCGCTCGTCGCCCGCAGGTCCGACCGCCCGACCGCCCGGGTGGACCGCTCCGCCGGCCGCCCGGCGGACCGCGCGCCCGGCCGTGCGCCCGCCAGTGCGGCGGACCTCTCGTGAGCGGCCTCGACGTCGCCGGGCTCGTGGTGGCCGGCGCACTGCTCGTCTACCTCGTCGTGCAGCTGCTGCGCGCGGACAAGGTCCGGTGAGCGCCGTGGTCGTCGTCGTCGCGCAGGTCCTGCTGGTCGTCGCGGTGCTCGCCGCCGTGCACGTCCCGCTGGGCGACTACATGGCACGGGTGTTCTCCTCGCCGCGGCACCTCGCCGTCGAGCGGGCGGGCTACCGGGTGATGCGGGTCGACCCCGACGCCGAGCAGCGGTGGAGCACCTACCTGCTGTCCGTGCTCGGCTTCTCGCTGGCCGGGGTGCTGGTGCTCTACGGGCTCGCGCGCCTGCAGCACGTGCTGCCGCTGTCGGTCGGGGCGCCGCCCATGGACCCGGCGGGCGCGTGGAACACCGCCGTCTCGTTCGTCACGAACACCAACTGGCAGTGGTACTCGGGCGAGGTCGCCGCGGGGCACCTGCTGCAGATGACCGGGCTCGCGGTGCAGAACTTCGTCTCGGCGGCCGTCGGCCTGGCGGTCGCGGTCGCGCTGGTGCGCGGGTTCGCGCGGTCGGGCACCGACGGGCGCGTCGGCAACTTCTGGTCCGACCTCGTGCGCGGCAGCGTGCGGATCCTGCTGCCGCTCGCGTTCGTCGCGGCCCTCGCGCTCGTCGCCGGCGGCGTCGTGCAGAATCTGCACGCGCACACCGAGGTCACGACGCTCTCGGGTGCCACGCAGTCGGTGCTCGGCGGGCCGGTCGCCTCGCAGGAGGCCATCAAGGAGCTCGGCACGAACGGCGGCGGGTTCTTCAACGCCAACTCGGCGCACCCGCTGGAGAACCCCGCGCCGTGGACGAACGTGCTGCAGGTCGTGCTGCTGCTCCTCGTGCCGTTCTCCCTGCCGCGCACGTTCGGCGTCCTCGTCGGGGACCGGCGGCAGGGCTGGGCGGTCCTCGCGGTCATGGGCACCCTCTGGGCGGGCGCAGTCGCGCTGCTCACCTGGGCCGAGACCGCCGGGCCGGGCCTGGCCCCCGCCGCCGCCGGGGCCGCGC
>NZ_BIMR01000156.1 GCF_004306155.1 Cellulomonas biazotea | reverse complement strand
GTGCTGTCCGGGTGCACGACCCCGGACAGCACCGCGACGCCGACATCCGCGGTCTCGACCAACGCGGACGGCCTCACCTACGGCTCCGCGATGGGTGCGAGCGGCCGCGACACCGAGCCCGACCTCATCCAGGTCGAGACGGAGGACGGCACCGTCGGCTACGTCCGCAAGGACGACCTGTACGCGGGCGAGCCGGCGAACCCGACCGAGGCCGTCGCGCAGCAGGAGGAGCGGGACCGTGCGGCGCTCGACGCGGCGTACGCGGTCGTCGCCGACGAGCTCGGCGTCACGCCCGACGCCGCGGCCGTCGACCTCGCAGCCGGCACGGCGGCCCTCCAGGCGTTGCGCGAGGCGCGTGCGACAGGGGCCCTCACCGCGCACGCGTCGACGCTGCTCGACGACCTCGTGGCGCTCGGCGCGCCGACGGTGGCACGTGACCCTGGCGCGGACGACGCCGACGTCGCGGTCCGCGTGATCGACGCGGCCGACGCGTCCGGGGTGCGGCTCGTGCCCGTGTACGAGAGCGACGGCCGGACGGTGATCGGTGAGTTCCCCGTCGGGGGCTGACCGTCGGGGCGCGGGCACCCGCCGGGCTTCGCGTCGGCGCCTGAGCTCGGCGAGCAGTGCCCGCGGCGTCGCGGTGGCCACGGCTCTCGTCGGGACCCTCGTCGTGCTCGGGGCTTGCGCGGAGACGTCGCCTCGACCCGAGACGACCGGCAGCCCGCTCGGCCCGTACCGCGAGCTCGCGTACGGCACCGCCGGCGAGCAGGCCGACCGGACCGTCGCGCTCCAGCGGCGCTACGAGGAGCGGGTCGCGACGTGCATGAAGGACGCCGGGTTCGAGTACGTGCCCGTCGTGACGTCGCCCGACTCCGTCGTCCTCGACGAGGACGTGCCGCCGCCCGGATCGAGGGCCTTCCGCGAGCAGTTCGGGTACGGGCTGGCGTCGAGCCCCTGGCAGGACGTCGCGGCCGAGGACGTGCCGGACCCGAACGCCGGGTACCGCGCCGCGCTGACGCCCGGGGCGCAGGCTGCCTTCGACGAGGAGCTGTACGGCACCCCCGAGGTCGACGCCGCGGGGATCACCGCGCAGGTGGGCGGGTGCGCCAACGCCGCGTGGGACGACGTCTACGGCGTCCTCGCGAGCAACCCCGGTTGGGACCGGCTGCTCGCCGAGATGGACGCGCTGCAGGACCGGGCGCTCGACGCGCAGGCCGCGCGCGACGTCGACCGCGCGTGGTCGCAGTGCATGGCCGACCGGGGGCACGTCGGGCTCGCCGACCCCGCGGCCGCCGAGGAGTCCGTGCGCACGCTGCTCGCGGGTGCTCAGGTGCGTGCCGAGGACGGCCTGGTCGCGGCGGACGCCGGGTCGCTCGCGGACGTGGGCGCGGCCGAGGTCACGCTCGCCGTCGCCGACCTCGACTGCCAGGAGCAGGTCGACCTGCGCGGACGCAAGGACGCCGTGCTCCGCACGCTCGAGGAGGAGTTCGTCGAGCAGCACCGTGACGAGCTCGAGGCGTGGGCGCTCGCGGAGCAGGCGCGGCAGGAGTGAGGGCGGGCGTCAGCCGCCCGTGCCACCCGCTCCGCCCGACGCCGCGCCCTGCGCTGCCGACGCCGCGGCGAGCTGCGACGGCGTGCTGCGCAGCAGGCAGAACTCGTTGCCCTCGGGGTCGGCGAGGACGTGCCACGGGACGTCGCCCTGCCCGATGTCGACGCGGGTCGCCCCGAGGTCGAGCAGGCGTCGTAGCTCGGTGGCCTGGTCCGACCCGTCCGGCGGGCGGACGTCGGGGTGCACGCGGTTCTTCACGGACTTCCCCTCGGGCACCCGGAGGAACAGCCAGCTCGTCGCGGAGCCGTCGCCGGGCTCGATCTCGATCTCGTCCTCGTCGGGTTCCTCGTCGACGACGACGCGCCACCCGAGGGCCTCGGCCCACCACGCCGCGAGCGCGGCCGGGTCGTGGGCGTCGATCGAGAGCTGCGAGACGACGAGAGGCATGCGTCGCACGCTAGGGGAGTCGGCGGCGCGGCGCGCGGCGTCAGGGCGCGGAGGCGGTCCCGGGCCCGTCGAGGCGGACGACGCCGGAGTCCAGGTCGACCGGGGGCGCCGCGTCCGAGGCGTGCTGGACGTCGTGCCGCTGCCGGTCCTGCTCCAGGGTCAGGTACTCGTGGTTCGGCTGGAACACGTCGACGACGCCGCCGAACATGCCCGTCGCGGCCGAGCCCGACGGCACCCGCACGCGGGGCCGGCGACGGTCGAACACGCCGCGCGCGACGAGCCGGTCCACCACGACGAG
Source organism: Cellulomonas biazotea (assembly GCF_004306155.1). GTDB lineage: Bacteria > Actinomycetota > Actinomycetes > Actinomycetales > Cellulomonadaceae > Cellulomonas > Cellulomonas biazotea. Next base: position 8,198 of record NZ_BIMR01000156.1, on the reverse strand, counting down.
CGTCACGACGACCCCGCCGACGACCCACAGCCACTCCACCGGCCCATGGTCGCACGCGGCCCACGGCGCCCACGGCGGTGCGCGCCCTTGCCCTCGGCGTCGCTTCGCGCCCAGCGCGGCGGTCGTGGGGAAGATCTGTCGCACCCGGCGCGACGGACCTTCCCCACGGCGTCGTGACCGGCGTCCGACGTCGTGACCGTGCCCGGCGCCCGGATCCGACCACGTCGTCCAGCCCTCGGGCGCTGCTACCCGCCGAGGGCCGCGACCTGTGCGGCGTGCGCGTCCGCGACCCACGGCTCGGCGAGGCGCGGGTCGTCCGACCCGCCGCCGGCCAGCGCGTCGAGGTAGGCCCTGTCGGCGTCCAGACGGCGGTCGAGCTCGGCCCGGTCGCCGGGCGTCCCGTGGCCCGGCACGACGGTCTCGACGTCGAACGCGTCGGCGGTCTCCTCCAGCAGGTCGAGCGCCGCACGGTAGTCCGCGACGGGGTCGTCGGCGTCGGTGTCGAGCAGCGGCACCTCGCGGTCGGACAGCAGGTCGCCGCACAGCAGGACGCGTGCGTGCACGACGACGAGCGCGGCGTGGTCGGGCGCGTGCGCGGCGTGCTCGACGACGACGACGTCCGGCCCTGACCAGTCGAGGTGGTCGGTCCCGCGGCGGGGGAACGGCACGGGCGGGATGGGGGCGACCTCGGGCGGTCCGTCGTCCTGGCCCACCGACGCGGCAGCGCGCACGGCGGCGGTGAGCGGGCCGTCGGCGTCGCGCTCGCGGACGACGGCCGCGTGCCAGCCGGCGTCGACGTCGCGTGCGGGGCCGCCCCGCCAGCGCACGAGCCCGTGCAGACCGGGGCCGTCGAGCACGTGGTCCCAGTGGCCGTGCGTCGACCAGACGGCGACGGGACGCCAGCCACGCTGCGCGATCGCCGCGGACAGGCCCGCGACCTCGTGCGCGGTCACGCCCGGGTCGACGACGAGCGCGGTGCCGTCGTCACCGACGACGACCGTGGACGTCGTCGCGTACACGGCGCTCGTCGCGACGTGGACGCCGGGGGCGACCTCGAGGAGCGGCCGCGGGCGGGTGCGCGTCAGTGCTCTCCCGCCGCGAGGGCGGCGGCCCCGACGATGCCCGCGGCGTTGCGCAGCTCCGCGGGGACGATCCGGGTCCGCAGGTCGAGCAGCGGCAGGAACTGCTGGTGGTGCTTGCTCACGCCGCCGCCGACGACGATGAGGTCGGGCCAGAACAGGTTCTCCACGACCGTGAAGTAGCGCTGGAGCCGCTTGGCCCACGCCACCCAGTCGAGGTCCTCGCGGTCGCGGGCGCTGTCCGCGGCGCGTGACTCCGCGTCGTGCCCGTCGATCTCGAGGTGGCCGAGCTCGGTGTTCGGGACGAGGTGGCCGTCGACGACGAGCGCCGACCCGATGCCCGTGCCCAGGGTGACGACGAGGACGACGCCGTCGACGTCCTTCGCGGCGCCGTAGCGGACCTCCGCGAACCCGGCGGCGTCGGCGTCGTTGACGGCGACGACCCGCCGGCCGCTCGCGGCGCCGACGACCGTCTCCACGTTGGTGCCGATCCACGACTTGTCGACGTTCGCGGCGGACTGCGCGACGCCGTGCAGGATGACCGCGGGGAACGTCACGCCGACGGGCACGTCGTCCGCGAGGTCGAAGGACGCGACGACGTCGGCGACGGTCTTGGACACGGCGTCCGGGGTCGCCGGGAGAGGCGTCGGGATCCGCTTGCGGTCGGCCGCGAACTCGCCGGCCGCGAGGTCGACGGGTGCGCCCTTGATGCCGCTGCCGCCGATGTCGACGCCGAACGCGACGGTGTGCGCGTGCGACTTCTTCCCGTGGTGCTTCTTGTCGTGGCTCATGGCAGCGTCAGGATCTCCGCTCCGGTGTCGGTGGCGAGCAGGGTGTGCTCGAACTGGGCGCTGCGGCGGCCGTCGGCCGTCACGACCGTCCAGTCGTCGCCCCACAGCACCCAGTCCGGGGTGCCGAGGTTGAGCATGGGCTCGATCGTGAAGACCATGCCGGGCTGGATGAGCGTGTCGTACGCGGGGGCCGCGTCGTAGTGCGGGATGACGAGGCCGGTGTGGAACGCCGGGCCGACGCCGTGGCCGGTGTAGTCGCGGACCACGCCGTACCCGAACCGCGCCGCGTACTTCTCGATGACCCGGCCGATGACGTTGACCTCGCGGCCCGGCTTGACGGCCTTGATCGCCCGCTCGAGCGCCTCGCGGGTGCGCTCGACGAGCAGGCGCGACTCCTCGTCGACGTCGCCCGCGAGGAACGTGGCGTTGTTGTCGCCGTGCACGCCGCCGATGTACGCGGTGACGTCGACGTTGACGATGTCGCCGTCCTCGACGACGGTCGAGTCGGGGATGCCGTGGCAGATGACCTCGTTGAGCGACGTGCACAGCGACTTGGGGAAGCCCCGGTACCCCAGCGTCGACGGGTAGGCGCCGTGGTCGAGCAGGAACTCGTGCCCGATCGCGTCGAGCGCGTCGGTCGTCACGCCGGGGGCGACGGCGCGGCCGACCTCGGCGAGCGCCTGTGCCGCGAGGCGCGCGGCGACGCGCACGCGCTCGATGGTCTCGTCGTCCAGGACGTCGCTGCCGCGCCATGGCGCCGGCCCGGGACGCCCGACGTACTCGGGGCGGGCGATGGCCGACGGGACGGCCCGCCGGGGGCTCACCGTGCCCGGGACCAGGGCGGATCGTGGCGCGTGCACGGGCGTCATACCTGGCAGTCTACGGACTGCGGGGCGGAGCGGCCCGGGCGGCGACGTCCGCCGGGACCTCCCGGCCCCAGGACCGAGAGGAGCGCACGATGGCCACCGAGTACTGGTTCAACACCGAGACCCACGCGGTCGAGGAGGGTCGCCACAGCGACTGGAGCAAGCTCATGGGCCCGTACCCGACGCGGGAGGCGGCGGAGCACGCGCTCGCGAGGGCGAAGGAGCGCACCGAGGCGTGGGACAAGGAGGAGCGGGAGAGCCGCTGACCCTGCGGGCCGCCGCGTCACCGCGTCAGTCACCGCGTCAGTCACCGCGTGAGTCGCTGCGTCAGCGGCGCACGAGGCGCGCCACGACCGGTCGGTGGTCGCTCGCGCCGGTGCGCGCGAGCACCTCGAAGCCGGTGACCCGCCACGTGCGGCCGTCGACGAGCACATGGTCGATCGGCGCCGCGAGCAGGGTCGGCGCGGCCGCGGGCCATGTGCCGTGCGCGGCCGAGCCGGCAGCCCGGGCGGCGTCGACGCACCGCCCGAGGTCGCGCAGCGCGGGGTGGTCGAGCGTCGCGTTGAGGTCGCCCGCGACGATCGCCCCGGGCGTCGCGACGCACTCCTGGACGACGAGCGCGGTCTCCGTGCGCCACCCGGCCATCGCGGAGCGGCGGTCCGGGGCGCGCGGGTGCGCGGCCACGAGCACCGGTGCCGCGAGCGTGCCGTCGGCCACGGGCGTCGCGCGCACCGAGCCGAGCCGCGTCGCCAGGTCGTCGGCGGCCGGGTAGCGCCCCAGGTCGGTCGAGACGAGCAGCGCGGTGCCGGCGATCCACGGGACGGCGCTCTCGGCCGCGTGCCACTGCACGGGCGACCCGTCCGCCGCCAGCAGGCGTGCGACCTCGCGGGCGGTCGCCGCGGACGTCTCCGGCAGGGCGACGACGTCGGCGTCGTGCCGCAGCACGAGGGCGGCGAGCGTCGGGGCGTCGACGGCGTCGAGCGTGTTGAAGGAGAGCACGACGACCTCGTCGCCTGCCCGCGCCGAGCTCGCGACCGCCCCGGGCGCTGCGGCGGTGGTCGTGTCGGACGCACCGTTCGCCGGGAACGACCGCCAGCCGAGCACCCCGAGCTGTGCGGCGCCGCCGAGAGCCAGCACGACGACGAGCGGGACAAGCCGCCGGCGCGTCCACGGCACGCCGACGAGCACGCCGGCCAGCGCGAGGACCCCGAGCGCCAGGACGGCCCGGAACGACACGAGCTGCGCGACGCCGAACGTCCCGCCCCCGAGGGGCACGGCCAGCACCACGAGCACGACGGCCGCCGCCGCGGCCAGCCCCCAGGACGCGGCGCGGCCGCGCGTCACGCGTCGAACTGGTGGGCGGCGTCCGGGAACGTCCCGCCGCGGACCTCGTCGACGTACGCGGTCGCGGCCGAGCGCAGGGCGGCGCCGACGTCGCCGAACCGCTTGGCGAACCGCGGCGACCAGTCGGTCATCCCGGCCATGTCGACCCAGACGAGCACCTGGCCGTCGCACTGCGCGCCGGCGCCGATGCCGATCGTCGGGACGGCGACGATCTCGGTGATCCGTGCCGCCAGGGGAGCGGGCACCATCTCGAGGACCACGGCGACGGCGCCGGCCTCGACGATCGCGAGCGCGTCCTCGGACAGCTGCTCCGCGGCGACGTCGCCACGCCCCTGCACGCGCGGGCCGCCGAAGCGGTTCTCCGACTGCGGGGTGTACCCCAGGTGCCCGACGACGGGGATGCCCGCGTCGGTGAGCGCACGGATCTGCGGCACGACGCGCTTGCCGCCCTCGAGCTTGACCGCCGAGACGCCGGTCTCCTTCATCATCCGCACGCCCGTGGCGAGCGCCTGCTCGGCCCCCGCCTCGTACGACCCGAAGGGGAAGTCGACGACGACGAACGCCCGCTGCGCGGCGCGCGCGACGGCCCGGGCGGGCGGGATCAGGTCGTCGACCGTGACGGGCAGCGTCGTCGTGTGCCCGTGCATGGTGTTCCCGATGGAGTCGCCGACGAGCAGCATGTCGACGCCGGCCTCGTCGAAGATGCGGGCCGTCACGGCGTCGTAGGCCGTGAGCATCGTGAGCCGTTCGCCGCGCGCCTTCGCCTCGGCGAGGTGGTGCACGCGCACGCGCTTCGGGGTCTGGGTCATGACGGGTGCTCCTGGGGTCCGGTCGGGTGTGCCGAGTCAGGTGGTCCGGGGTGGGGCGTCGGTCAGGGCTCGCGCCAGCGGTTCGTCACCGGCAGGCGCCGGTCTCGCCCGAACGCCAGCGCGGTCACCTTGGGGCCGAGCGGGTACTGCCGACGCTTCCACTCGGCGCGGTCGACGAGCGTGACGACCTTGTCGACGACCGCCGGGTCGAAACCGCGCGCGAGCAGCTCGGCGCGGCCCTCTGCGTGCTCGACGTACGCGTCGAGCACCTCGTCGAGCAGGTCGTACGGGGGCAGCGAGTCCTGGTCGAGCTGGCCGGGCCGCAGCTCCGCCGACGGCGGCTTGGTGATCGACGACTCGGGGATCGGCGGCTGCTCGCCGGCGGCGGCCGCCGCGGCGTTGCGCCACCGGGCCAGCGCCCACACGCGCGACTTGTCGACGTCCTTGAGGGGTGCGAAGCCGCCGATGCTGCCCGCGTCGTAGATGGTCGCGTAGCCCGTCGCGAGCTCCGACTTGTTGCCGGGCGCGATGACGAGGTGGCCCTCGCGGTTCGAGATCGCCATGAGGATGACGCCGCGGACGCGCGCCTGCAGGTTCTCCTCGGCGACGCCCTCGAGCGCGAGGTGCTCCTGGAACGCGTCGACGACCGGGGCGATCGGCTGCACCCGGTAGTCCGCGCCCAGCCGCTTCGCGAGCTCGGCGGCGTCGTCCTTGCTGTGCTCGGAGGAGAACGAGGACGGCATCGAGACGCCGACGACGTTCGCACCACCGATCGCGTCCGCCGCGATCGCCGCGGTGAGCGCGGAGTCGATGCCGCCCGACAGCCCGAGCAGCACCGACCGGAACCCGTTCTTGCGCACGTAGCCCGCGAGGCCCGTGACGATCGCCCGGTACACCTCCTCGTCCGCGTGCAGGGGCGGCGCGAGCTCACCCGGCACGAGCGGCGACCCGGCGTCGGGCAGGTCCCACAGCAGGAGGTGCTCGACGAACTGCGGTGCGCTCGCGAGCAGGGTGCCGTCGGTCGCGACGACGAACGACCCGCCGTCGAACACCAGGTCGTCCTGCCCGCCGACGAGGTTGACGTAGGCGACGGGCGCGTCGACCTCGCGTGCCCGGCGTGCGGCGAGCTCGGCGCGGACGTGGCCCTTGCCCTCCTCGTAGGGGGAGCCGTTGAGCACGACGAGCAGCTCGACGTCGTTCTCGTCCATCTGCGCGACGGGACCGCCGTCCTGCCAGATGTCCTCGCACACGACGACCCCGACGCGACGTCCGCGCACGTCGACGACGCACGTCCGGTCGCCCGAGGTGAAGATCCGGAACTCGTCGAACACGCCGTAGTTCGGCAGGTGGTGCTTGTCGTACCGCGACCGGACCTGCCCGTGCTGCAGGAGCACCGCCTGGTTCGTCGGCAGGCCGCGGTCGTCGGGCGCGGCGGCGTCGCTCTCGCCGTGCTCGCCGACCGTCCCGAGCAGCACCGCGAGCTCGCCCAGACCGGCGTCGACGAGCGCCGTCGCGGTCCGCTGCAGCGCGGCCTCCGCGCCCCGGCGGAACGAGGCCCGCAGCGCGAGGTCCTCGATCGGGTAGCCCGTGAGCGTCATCTCGGGGAACACGACGAGGTCCGCGCCCGCGTCCGCCGCGCGCCGGGACCACGCGAGGACGGCCTCGGCGTTGCCGTCGACGTCCCCGACGCACGTGTCGATCTGCGCGAGGGCGATGCGGAGGCTCGTCATGGCGTCGAGCCTAGTCACCGCCGTGCGGGCCGCCCGCCACGCGAACCGTCCGAAGGGTGCACGATGGCGGCCGGACGGCCCTGCCATCGTGCAGGATGTACGCCATGGACAGGCAGCAGGAGTTCGTGCTCCGCACCGTCGAGGAGCGGGACATCCGTTTCATCCGTCTCTGGTTCACCGACGTGCTCGGGATCCTCAAGTCGGTCGCCGTCGCGCCGGCCGAGCTGGAGAACGCGTTCTCCGAGGGGATCGGGTTCGACGGCAGCGCCATCGAGGGCCTGACGCGCGTGTACGAGGCGGACATGATCGCCCGCCCCGACCCGTCGACGTTCCAGGTCCTGCCGTGGCGCGGGGAGCGGCACGGCACGGCCCGCATGTTCTGCGACCTGCTGACGCCCGACGGCGAGCCGTCGCTCGCGGACTCCCGCACGGTGCTCAAGCGCGCGCTGTCCCGGGCGAGCGAGAAGGGCTTCACCTTCTACACGCACCCCGAGGTCGAGTTCTACCTGTTCGAGGCGCCGGCGGACCCGTCGCAGCCGCTCGTCCCGGTCGACCAGGGCGGGTACTTCGACCACGTCCCGCGCGGCACCGCGCACGACTTCCGCCGCGCCGCGATCACGATGCTCGAGTCGATGGGCATCTCGGTGGAGTTCTCCCACCACGAGGCCGGTCCTGGGCAGAACGAGATCGACCTGCGCTACGCGGACGCCCTGACGACGGCGGACAACATCATGACGTTCCGCACGGTCGTCAAGGAGGTCGCGCTCGAGCAGGGCGTGTTCGCCTCGTTCATGCCGAAGCCGCTGTCCGACCAGCCGGGCTCGGGCATGCACACGCACCTGTCCCTGTTCGAAGGGGACCGCAACGCGTTCCACGAGCCGGGCGGTCACCTGGAGCTGTCGAAGACGGCTCGGTCGTTCATCGCGGGCCTGCTCAAGCACGCCGCGGAGATCACGGCCGTGACGAACCAGTTCGTCAACTCCTACAAGCGGCTGTGGGGCGGCGCCGAGGCGCCGAGCTACGTCTGCTGGGGCCACAACAACCGCTCCGCGCTCGTCCGGGTCCCGCTGTACAAGCCCGGCAAGGGCAACTCGAGCCGCATCGAGTACCGCGCCGTCGACTCCGCGACGAACCCGTACCTCGCGTACGCCGTCATCCTCGCCGCGGGCCTCAAGGGCATCGAGGAGGGGTATGAGCTGCCCGAGGGCGCCGAGGACGACGTGTGGGAGCTGACCGACGCCGAGCGTCGCGCGCTCGGCATCGACCCGCTGCCGCAGTCGCTCGACGCCGCGATCGCGGTGATGGAGCGCTCGGAGCTCGTCGCGGAGACGCTCGGCGAGCACGTCTTCGACTACTTCCTGCGCAACAAGCGCCAGGAGTGGGACGAGTACCGCGCGCAGGTCACGCCGTACGAGCTGCGGCGGTTCCTGCCGGTCCTGTGACGACGTCGACCGCCGTCCGGCGCGGACGGCACGGCCGGCCCGCGCGGCTGGGCCGCCCAGCGCGGCTCGGCCGTCGGGCCCGGGCCGGCAGGGTCGCGTCGTGACGGCCGGGACGCCCGACGGCCGCGGGGTCAGCC
>NZ_BIMR01000155.1 GCF_004306155.1 Cellulomonas biazotea | reverse complement strand
CTCGTGCGCCGCGGCTCCCGACCGCTCGAGCTCGTCCAGGTGGCGCGTGCCCGTCCGGGGGTGGGGACGCCCCCGGCGCGGCTCGCCCGAGCACCGCGCCGGCCCGCCGACGCCGCCGGTGCCGGTGCCGGTGCCGCCGTCGTCCTCGCGACGGCCTCGGCCGCGCGTGCCGGAGCGGACGTCTCGCACCGTGCCGACGGGGGGACGCTGCGGACGCTCGCACCTCGCGACGCCGCGACCACGACCGACCCGTCGTGGCCGGGCCTGCACGAGGGCGCACTCGCACCACGGACGGCAGTCCTCGGCGACGGAGCCGCGTGCGGGACCGGGTGGACGCCCGCACCGGGACGCGACCGGTCCGCGTCGCCTGCCGGGTCCGACGGCACGGCGACCTGGGTCGCCGCCGCACGGCAGGCCGCGCAGGGCCGGCCCGCGCCGTCCGTGCCGTGGCTCCCCGACCTGCCGGACCAGGTCGCACCCCACGACGTCCCGCCCGGGCCCGGCCTCGCGCTCGCCCTGGGCGACGTGCCGCACGAGCAGCGGCGCGAGGGCGTGCGGTGGGAGCCCGAGCGGGGACACCTGCTCGTCCTGGGCGGTCCGGGGTCGGGGCGGACGACGACGCTCGTGGCGGTCGGCGTGCAGGCGCTCGCCGCCGGGCGACCCGTGCACGCCGTCGGCCTGCCCGCCGCGGCGGTGGCCGCGCTGCACGCCGCCGACGTGCACGCGACGCTCGGCACGGTCGCCGAGGTGCACGAGGTACGGCGGATCACGCGCCTGCTGGGCGTCCTGGCGGCCCGCGACGAGGTCCGTACCGCGGGCGGCCCGACCGTCCTGCTCGTCGACGGCCTCACGTCCGTCCTCGACGCGCTCGGTGCGGTCGCTCGCGGCGCCGGAGCGGAGCGCCTGACCGCGTGCTGGCGCGGTGCGCCTCTCGGGGTGGCCGTCGCCGCGAGCGCGGACGTGTCGTCGGCGTCGGCGCACCACGCGGCCGCGTTCCGGGACCGGCTCGTGCTGCGGGTCGCCGACGGCACGCTCGACGCGCTCGCGGGCGTGCCGGCCGCTCTCGCGGGTCCACGGTCCCGCCCGGGACGGGCGGTGCGGCTGGGCGACGGTCCACCGCTGCTCTGCCAGGTGGCCCGAGTCGATCCCGACGAGCGAGGTGCGTCGGGGCCGGCGTCCCTCGTGGTGCCCGTGGCGCCTGCTGAGCCCACCCGACCCGCGCACGAGGGTGTCGCGCGCGTCGAACGTCTCCCTGTCCGCGTGGACCTCCCGGCCACCGGGACCTCCTCCCCGGTGCGCGGGCGAGGCGGTCACGGCGCTGCCGCCGAGGCCCTGCGGCCGTTCGTCGGCGCGCAGCACCCCGGTGGGCACGCCGACGTCCTCGTGCCCGTCGGGGTGGGCGGGGACGCCGCGTCGGAGGTCGTCGTCGGCCTGGGCCGTGCGCTGCTCGTCGCGGGACCGCCGGGGTCGGGACGCACCAACGCCCTCGGCGTCGTCGCGGCGGCCGCCCGGGCGACGGGGACACCGGTCGTGCGGCTCGTCGCCCACGACCGCGCGGCTGGAGGGCTGCCCGGCGTCCGGGACGTGACGAGCGCGGAGGTCCCCACGTCCCACGCGGTCGTCCTCGTCGACGACGCCGACGAGCTGCCGCTGCTGTCACCGGAGACGGCCGAGGTCGTGGAACGGCTGCTGCGCGAGCCCGCCGGGACGGTGCGGGTCGTCGTCGCGGCCACCTCGACCGCCGCCGCGGGTGCGCTGCGGGGGCCGCTCGCCGCCGCGGTGCGTCACCGGCTCGCCCTGGTCCTCGACCCGCTCGACCCCGCCGGTGCGGAGCTCGTCGGTCCGGCGGCGCCGTGGCTCGTGGACCCACAGGAGCGGCCGACGGGGCGCGGCGTGCTCGTCGCCGGCCGGGCGCGCGTCCCCGTGCAGGTCTACCGCTGCGGCGCCGAGCCGCCGGCCTCTCCGGCCGTCTGAGTGGTCGCCGCGACGACCGGCGGCAGGACCAGCAGGACGCCCACCGTGAGCGCCACCGCGAGGACCGCCGCGGCCCACACGGACGCCTCGACGCCGAGCCACCCGACCGCGAGCACGACCAGCAGGATCTGCCACGTCATGACGGGCGAGCGTGCCCACCGCCGCCCCTGCCACAGCCCGCGGGCGGCGGCGGCGAGCAGGGCCGTGACCCCCGCGCAGAACAGCACGAGGAACACCGTGGCGGCGGGCACCTGCGTCACCCCACGCACCAGGTCGACGGTGAAGGCGACGCCCATTCCGGCCACTACCACGGATTCGAGCACGACAAGGACACAGAGGACGGCGAGGGGCGTCGGGCGGCGGCTCACGACCCCGAGCCTAGGTGTCGCAGGGCCACCACGCCGGGTCCTCGGCACGGCGTCGCGGGTGCGTGCGGCACGCCCGCTGACCTGCAGAGATATCGGTTCAGCACGGTGCGCGTGTGGGTGGGGTCACACAGGCGACGCCCAGATGTGACCAACGCCTCATCCGTTACCCAGTCGAAACGCCTTCGTAACCCCTTGTGCGCCGCGAGGACGGATGTGACCCTAGATGGAGCACGTCCCCCCCACCCCGATCACACCCGGCAGTCGCGCGCCCTCACCCCGGTGCGTCGGGCAGCCGTGTGCCCAAGGAGAGATCTCTCATGGATTGGCGCCACCGCGCAGCGTGTCTCGACGAGGACCCGGAGCTGTTCTTCCCGATCGGCAACACGGGCCCGGCACTGCTGCAGATCGACGAGGCGAAGGCCGTGTGCCGTCGGTGCGACGTCGTCGACACCTGCCTCAAGTGGGCGATCGAGACCGGCCAGGACGCCGGTGTCTGGGGCGGCCTGTCCGAGGACGAGCGTCGCGCGCTCAAGCGCCGCACCGCCCGGCAGCGTCGCGCCGGCTGATCGCCGCGCACCCCGGTCCGCGCTGACGAGCGACGCCCCCGCGTCGCGCCGGTCGGACCGACCCGCACCAGCCACGAGCCGGTCGCACCCCACGGTGCGGCCGGCTCGTCGCATTGCGGCGAGCGCTTCCTGCCGGCACCGGGCCCGGCCCGGTCGCGCGTTCAGCGAGACCCCGAGCGGGCCGGGGTCCGGCGCCGGCGCCGGCGCGCACGGACCGGGACCTTGAGCGGGTGCCGACCGAGGCGGAACATGACCGCGACCTGCACCATGTAGAGCACCACCGCGCCGAGGGCCACGGCGCTGCACCCGACGAACACGTCACCGACGTCGACGACCCGGCCGGTCAGCCGCTGGAGGTCGGCGGCCGCGGACTCGAGCGCGGGCACGTGCGTCCCGACCAGCCACGCTGCCGCTCCCGCCAGCACAGCCACGACGAGGAGCAGGTTGCGCCGCACGGCGCGGCCCGGCGACACCCAGTGCCATCCGGCGTACGACGGCTCGGGCGCGGGGTGCTCGGGGCCGTCCCACCAGGCGGTCGACCCGTCGTCGGCGTCGCGCGCGGCGCGTCCGCCGTCCCGCGGGCGGTCCGTATCCGTCGCGCCGTGGTCCGCGACATCGCCGTCGTCCGGCCGCACCGCGACGCGGCGACGCTGCTCGACCCGGCCACCGGACGCGAGCGCCGACACCGACCGGTCGAGGACCTCGGACGCGGCGTCGTTCGCGGGCGTCAGCGTGCCGGCGAGGTCGAACGTGAACAGCACCATGGCGTGCCGGTCGGCGTACTCGACGGCCTCGTCCGAGTACCCCGCCCCCGTGAAGAACCACAGCTCGAGCCCGGTCCGGTCCGCCCGCGCGCCGTACAGCCGCTGGAGGTCGGGCCGGCCGGCGCGGCTGCCGCGGAACTTCACCTGCGCGAGCGCTGCGTCCGCGGTGACGTCGATGCCGCCGTCGGCACCGCGCCGCTCGCCGGCGTGCGCGTCGGGGTGCCCGAGCGCGCGCATGTGGTGCGCCGCCATCTCCTCCGCCTCGCGCGGGGTCAGGACGTGCCGCCCGGGCACCCACTCGCTCACGAGCGTGCAGGTTACCGAACAGTTCCGACATCTCGGTCGGCCGCCCGACCGGCCCGCGAGGGCCCGGGGACGCGGGGCCGACTGGGCGGCAGGGGCAGGTCGCGGTCGTCCACAGGCCGTCCCGCGGGTGAGGGTGCCGGACGCTAGCGTGACGGCCGTGGGTGACGTGGCGACCGGGACGACGACGGCGGGTGCCCTGCGCGTGCACGTCGCGGAGCGCAGCGACGTCCTCGTCGCGGCGCTGGCCGACGTGCTCGCGGTCGCACCGCCGGACCCGTTCACGCCCGACGTCGTGCTGGTCCCGACGCGCGGTGTGGAGCGGTGGGTCGCGCAGCGCCTGTCCCACCGCCTCGGCGCGGGACCGGGTGGCGACGGCGTCTGCGCGAACGTGCGCTTCTCCTCCCCCGCGCGGACGGTCGCCGACGTCCTCGCGGCGACGCTGGGCACGGCGCCCGACGACGACCCGTGGGGCGCCGAGCGGCTCGCGTGGCACGTCCTGGGTGTGCTCGACGACGAGGCGGCCGACCCGCTGCTGGCCGCGCCCGTGGGGCACCTCGGGGCCGCGGGCGACGACGTCCGCCGCGGGCGACGGCTGCGGCTCGCGCAGCGCCTGGCGACCCTGCTCACCGCGTACGACACGCAGCGGCCCGCGCTCGTGCGGTCCTGGGCGGAGGGCCGTGACGACGACGGTGCGGGGGCGCCGCTGCCCGACGACCTGCGGTGGCAGGCGCACCTGTGGCGGCTCGTGCGCGAGCGCGTCGGCGCCCCGGCCCCCGCGCAGCGGCTCGACGACGCGGTCCGGGTGCTCGCCGCCGACCCCTCGGCCGTCGACCTGCCCGAGCGGCTGTCGGTGCTCGGCGCGACCCGCCTGCCGGATGCGCACCTGCGCGTGCTCGGTGCCCTCGCGCAGCACCGTGACGTCCACCTGTGGCTGCCGCACCCGTCGCGTGCGCTGTGGCAGGAGGTCGAGGCCGCGCACGTCACGGCCGTGCGGCGCCGCGAGCTCCCCGTCGTGGCCGCGCACCCGCTGCTGGCGTCGATGGCCGGTGACGCCGTCGAGCTGCAGCTGCGGCTGCGTGACCTGCGTCCCGACGTCACCCTGCTCGACTCCCCGGCTCCCCCGGCGACGGTCCTGGGCGCGCTCCAGTCGCGGCTGCGGGCGGATGCCGGCACGTCGACCGGGCAGCGGCACCCCGCCGACCCCGCGGACCGCACCGTCCAGGTGCACGCGTGCCACGGTCGGTCGCGGCAGGTCGAGGTGCTGCGCGAGGTCGTGCTGGGCCTGCTGGCCGACGACCCGACCCTCGAGCCGCGCGACGTCGTCGTCATGTGCCCCGACGTCGAGGTCGTCGCGCCGCTGGTCTGGGCGACGTTCGGGGCGACGCCCCCGGCCGCGGGCGGCCCCGCGGGGGAGCACCCCGGTCGGGGCCTGCGGGTGCGGGTGGCGGACCGGGCGCCCGCGCGCGCGAACCCGCTGCTCGCGTTCGTCGCCCGGCTGCTCGACCTGGCGGGCTCCCGGGTCACCGCCTCGGCGGTCGTGGACCTCGCCGGGCTCGCGCCCGTGCGGCAGCGGTTCCGGTTCGACGACGTCGAGCTCGAGCGGGTCCGGGGCTGGGCGCTGGAGTCGGGCGTGCGGTGGGGCGAGGACCTGGCACGGCGCGAACGGTTCCGGCTCGGCGCCGTCCCGCAGGGCACGTGGTCCACGGCGCTCGACCGCCTCCTGCTCGGGGTCGCGATGGCGGAGGAGGACCAGCGGTACGTGGGCGCGGTGCTGCCCGTCGACGACGTCGACAGCACCGACGTCGACCTGGTCGGGCGCCTCGCGGAGCTGCTGGACCGCCTCACGGACGTGCTGCACGAGCTGGACGGCACGCGGCCGGTGACGGCCTGGCTGGACACGGTCGAGCGGTCCCTGCGGCTGCTGACCGACGTCCCCGCGACCGACCGGTGGCAGCAGCTGGAGGCGGCGCGCGTGCTCGGCGAGGTCCGCGCGGCGGTCGGGACGCCCGAGCGGTCGTTGCGGCTCGCGGACGTCGTGGCGCTCCTCGAGCCGCACCTGCGCGGGCGTCCCACCCGGGCCGGGTTCCGGACGGGGGCGCTCACCGTGTGCTCGCTCGAGCCGATGCGCGCGGTGCCGCACCGGGTCGTCGTCCTGCTGGGGCTCGACGACGGGGCGTTCCCCCGCGGCTCGGGTCGTGACGGCGACGACCTGCTGGCGCGCGACCCGGTCGTCGGCGAACGCGACCGGCGGGCCGAGGACCGCCGGCTGTTCCTCGACGCGGTGACCAGCGCGACCGAGCGGCTCGTCGTCATCCACTCGGGCGCCGACGAGCGGACCGGCGCCGCACGGCCGCCCGCGGTGCCGGTGGGCGAGCTGCTCGACGCGCTCGACGACGCCGCCGCGTTCCCGGCCGGTGTCGAGGCCCGGGAGCACGTCGTCGTGCACCACCCGCTGCAGACCGTCGACGAGCGCAACTTCACGGCCGGGGCGCTCGGCCGGCCGGGGCCGTTCAGCTTCGACGTCCTCGACCTCGCCGCGGCCGAGGCGGCCCGTGACGAGCGACCCGACGCCGGGCCGTTCCTCGTGGGTCCCCTGCCCCCCGGCCCGGAGGTCGACGACGTCGGCGACCTGGTCGACGTCCTGACCCACCCCGTGCGGGCGTTCGTCCGCCGGCGGCTCGGGGTGGTGCTGCCCGGGGACGCGCCGCAGCTCGACGACCGCCTGCCGCTCGACCTGGGCGGGCTCGAGCGCTGGTCGATCGGCGACCGCCTGCTGGAGGCCACGCTGGGCGGGGTCGACCTGCCGACCGCCGTGGCCGCCGAACGTCGTCGCGGGCATGTGCCGCCGGGCGCGCTCGGCACCGCCACGCTCGCCGAGGTCGCCGCCTCCGTCGGGCCGATCGTCGAGGCGACGCTCGCGCCGCGCATGGCGGCGCCGGCGCGGACCCTCGACGTCGTCGCCGCCCTGCCGGGCGGGGCGGTGCTCACCGGCACGGTCGGGCCGTGGCACGACGACGTGCTGGTCCGCGCGGTCTACTCGCGTCTCGCGGCCAAGCACCGGCTGCGCGCCTGGGTCCAGCTGCTCGCCGCCTCGGTCGCGGAGCCTGCGCGGTCGCTGCGGACGGTGACGGTCGGCCGCGGGCCCGGCGGCGGTGCGCGGGTCGCCGAGCTCCGGTCGCCGGGGCCCGAGCAGGCGGCCGCGGTGCTCGCCGACCTCGTCGAGCTCGCAGGTGCCGCGCTGCGCGAGCCCCTGCCGCTGCCGCTCGCGACGAGCTGTGCGTACGGGCGCGCGCGGCACGCGGACGGCTCGCCGCAGGACGCCCTCGCGGACGCGCGCAGGGAGCTCGGTACCGCCGAGGAGGCCGCGCGCGGCGTCGGCGGCTTCGAGGTCGTCGACCCGTCGCACGCGCTCGTCTGGGGCGACGGCTTCTCGCTCGACGCGATCGCCGGGGCGGCCACCGCGGCCGACCGCGCGCGGTGGCCCGACGACCCCACCCGGTTCGGGGCGCTGTCGCGGACCCTGTGGGACGCGCTCCTGGAGCACGAGACGATCTCGATGGTGACCCGGTGAGCGCGCCCGTGTTCGACGTCCGCGGACCGCTCCCCCGCGGCACCGTCGTGCTGGAGGCGAGCGCCGGCACCGGCAAGACGACGACCATCGCGTCGCTCGCGGTGCGCTACGTCGCCGAGGGCGTCGCGACGCTCCCGGAGCTCATGCTCGTGACGTTCGGGCGGGCGGCCACCGCCGAGCTCCGCGACCGGGTGCGGGCCCGGTTCGTCGAGGTCGAGCGCGCGCTGCGGACCGGCACCGGGCCCGGCTCGGGCGACGAGGTGGTGCGCCTCCTCGTGGACGTCGGCGCCGACGAGCTCGCGCTCCGCCGCTCCCGCCTGGCCCGCGCGCTCGCCGACTTCGACGCGGCGACCATCACCACGACGCACGGCTTCTGCCAGCAGATGCTCACCGTGCTGGGCACCGCCGGGGACGTCGACCACGACGCCGTGCTGCTGCCCGACGTCGCCGACCTGGAGGCCGAGGTCGTCGACGACCTCTACCTGCGCAAGTACGTGACCTCCGAGCACCCGGCGCTGTCCGTCGCGACGGCCCGGACCGTGGCGCGGGCCGCCGTGAGCGACCACGCCGCGTCGTTGCGCCCCGCCGACGCCGAGCCGGGCACCGCCGCGCAGCACCGCGCGGGCCTCGCGCAGGCCGTCCGCGACGAGCTCGTGCGCCGCAAGCGCGCGC
>NZ_BIMR01000154.1 GCF_004306155.1 Cellulomonas biazotea | reverse complement strand
CCCACGGCCCCGGTCCCGACCGTCGCGCCCGCGTCACCCGCGCCCCCGCCCGCGGCCTCGGCGTCCGCATCCCCGCCCGCGGCCTCGGCGTCCGCATCCCCGCCCGCCGCCTCGACGGCGACCTCCCCTGCCGTCCCGCCGTCGCCCCCCGTGCGGACCCCACCGCCCGCACCCCCCACCGAGCCGCTGCACGCCGCCGTGCCCGCCCCGACGGGCGTCACGGCGGCCCTGGGCGAGGTCCTGCTCCCCGACGCCTCCACCCCCGTCCTGGAGGCCGCGGAGGTGGGCGTCCGGGACCGGTCGCGCTGGCTCGTGCGCGGCCTCGACCTGCGCCTCGGCCGGGCGACGGTGACGTGGCTCGTGACGCTCGACCCGTTCGCGCGCGACGCGACGGCGCTCGCGCTCGCGGGCCGCCTGGCCGTCGACGAGGGGCACGTGCACGTCGTGGACCCGCACGACGCGACGCGCCGCTCGGGCCGGCAGGTCCGCCGGGTGGTCGGGATCGGCTGGGTGCCGCGGCTGCGGCTGCTGGAGGACCGGTCGCGTGTCGCGGAGGTCGTCCGCCAGGCGTACCGGCGCGCGGGGGACCGGCTGGACGACGAGGCGGTCGGGACGCTGCTCGACGGCGCGGGCCTGGCAGGTGCGGCCGAGGTGGTCGCCGACGACCTGCCGGCGTCGCAGAAGGCGCTGCTCGGCCTGGTCGTGGCGGCGGCGGGCGACCCGCCGGTCGTCGTCGCGCCGTTCCCGTCGGGGTCGGCGCAGGACCGGGACGCGATGACGGCGTTCGCGGAGCGGCTCGCCCGGGACGGCTCGACGGTGCTCGTGGTCACGGCGGGCGACTTCCGGCCGCCGGACGTCGGCCCGCAGACGCGCGTCCTGGGGAGGGTGTCGTGAGGGCCGCGCTGCTCACGCTCGCGCGGTTCGGGCGGGACCGTCTGGCGGTGGTCGTGCTGGTCGCCGTGCTGGCCGTGCCCGCGCTGTACGGCGGGCTCCTCGTCTGGGGGTTCTGGGACCCGTACGGACGGACAGGCGACATCCCGGCGGCGCTGGTCAACCTCGACGAGCCCGTCGAGGCGCCCGACGGCAGCGAGGTCGCGGCGGGCGACGACCTGGAGCAGGTCGTCCTGACGTCGGGCACGCTCGACTGGACGACGACCGACGCGGACACCGCGGCGGCGGGGCTCGAGGACTCGACGTTCTCGGTCGTCCTGACGATCCCACCGGGCTACTCGGCGCAGGTCGCGTCGCTCGCGGGCGACGCGCCCGAGCAGGCGGTCGTCGAGGTCCGCACGGACGACGCGGGGAACTACCTCGTCGGGGTGCTCGCGCGGGACGCGTCGGACGGGATCCAGGAGGTCGCGGGCAGCCAGGTCCGGGCCGACTACCTCGACGTCGTGTACGGCCTCCTCGGGCAGGCGAGGGACGCGGGCGGCGAGGTCGGCGGGACCGCGCAGGACCTCGCGGACGGCACGCAGCAGGCCGCCGACACGGCCCGCCAGGTCGCGGACGGCGCGACCCAGCTCGCCGACGGCGTCGCGCAGGTCGCCGACGCGCTCGCGGACGTGGACGACGCGGTGGCGGACACCCCGCAGGTCGCGGACGCGATCGAGGACCTCGCGGGGGCGCTCGCGGCCCGCACGGCGGGGGCCTCGGAGGCCGCCGAGGACGTGTCGGCCCGCCTGTCCGCGCTGGAGGACAGCCTCGCGGCGTCGGGCCAGACGGACGCGGCCGCGCAGGTCGGCCAGATCCGCGACTCGTTCGACGCGACGGTCGTGCCCGCGATCGACGACGCCGCCTCCGACGCGTCGGACATCGCGGACGACGCGGGGGCCCTGTCGGAGCTCGCGGCGGACGCCGTCGCGTCGGCGGGTCTCGCGAACGAGCAGGGCGCGGCGCTGGCGGACGGTGCGCAGGCCGTCGCCGACGGTGCCCAGGACGTCGCGGCGACGCTGGCCGACGACCTCGCACCGGCCGCGCAGCAGCTCGCGGACGGCCTCGCGCGGGCCGCGGAGGAGCTCGACGTGCCGATCACGGACGTCGACGGCGAGACGTTCGGCGAGATCCTGTCCCGGCCGGTCACGGTCGACCTCGTCCGGGAGCACGCGGTCGCGTACCCCGGTGACGGGTTCGCGCCGGCGTTCGCCGGGCTGGGCCTGTTCGTCGGGGCGCTGCTCGTCTTCCTGGTCCTGCCGCCGCTGGACCGGCGCCTGCGGCTGTGGGGCGCGGGTCCGCTCGCGGTCGCGGCGCCGCCCCTGCTCGCGGGCGGTGCGGTGGTCGTCGTGCAGTCGGCGCTCCTGCTCGGCGCGCTGCTGCTCGTCGGCGTCACGCCCGACGCGCCGTGGGTCCTGCTCGGGGTGCTCGCGGCGTCCGCGGTGAGCTTCGTCGCCCTCGTGCAGCTGCTCCGGGCGGTGCTCGGGGTGGTGGGCGAGCTCGTCGGCGTCGCGCTGCTGGCGGTGCAGCTCGCTGCGGGCGAGGGGGCGTTCCCCATCCAGACGACCGACCCGGTGCTGCAGGCCGTCCACCCCTACCTGCCGTTGAGCTGGACGGTCGATGCGGTGCGCCGCGCGGTCGCCGGCGGGCCGCTGCTCCCGTACGTCGCGGTCGACGTGGCGCTGCTCCTCGGCGTGGCGGTCGTCGCGTTCGCCCTGACCTGCCTCGCGGCGCGTCGACGCGAGCGCTGGACCACGTCCGCGCTGCGCCCGTCGGTCGAGCTCGTCTGAGCGTCGGCGGAGCGCCGCCGGACCGTCCCGGTGTGAAGCCGCAGGTCACCGCGTGACCTAAGTCCCGCGCCGCGGCCCTCCGGGGGGAGTGAGATAGCGGTCAAGGCCCCGGAGAACCGGCAGGTGCGGCCGGCCGGGGTAGCAGGGGGCGAGCTGCCCGGACGTGGGGACGCGTCCGTGGCACAGGAGGAGGGCGCGTCCGACCCCCGGTCCCCGCGCGCCCTCCTCCGCGCCCCCTTTTTCGCGCGCTCTTTTGCGAGCGCCCTTTTCGCGCGCCCCCGAAACCGCCTCTGACCAGGCATTTTCAACGACCACATCGTGGACTTTGGTCCCGGTCGACAGTCGTTTCGGGACGCCACGATCTTCACGTGAGCCCGATCGGCTCACCGGGTCTGGGGAGACCCGCACTCCGGGGGTACCGAAAGGTCACGAACCATGAGCACCAGCACCATCCGCAGCGCCTCGCAGGCCAAGCTGTTCGGCCTGATCGTCATGATCCTGGGCGGGGTCTTCCTCGTCGCCGGGGCCGTCACGTGGGGCGCCGTCTCCAGCAACCTCAAGGCCGAGAACATCACCGTCGCCGAGGACGCCGACATGTTCGCCGGCCAGGTCGTCGACACGCCGTGGGAGGCGTTCTCGCAGGCCGCGATCATCAACCACCACGCGCTCGACATGTCCGGCGGCAAGACCTACGCCGAGCTCGACCGCGAGGACCCGGTCCGCGCGACCGTCATGAACGGCTCGTTCCTGCGGGCCTCGCTCTTCACCTCGGTCGTGGCCTTCGGCGTCGCCCTGCTCGTCATGGGCCTGGGCGTCACGTTCGGGGTCGTCGGCTGGGCCATCCGCTCGCTCGGTGTCGCCGTCGCCGGAACCTCGGCGACGCCTGAGCGGCCCGTGGTGGCCGCGGTCTGATCCGCTCGGCGCTCGCGCCGGCAGCGGCGGTGACCCCGCCGCGGTGACGACCACCGGAAGGCCGGTACCCGACCAGGGGGTACCGGCCTTCCGTCTGCCCAGGACCGGGCCGGGCGCCGCGTGCGACCGGCTCCGTCACAACCCGTTCCCCGTGACCTGCGGGGCCGAGCCCGACTACGGTGACAAGGGTGACAGCGAACACCGAACCCATCGCGACTCGTGAGCGAACTGTCGAGGGCTTCGTGCGGGAGTACCTGCGCGAGCTGAACTTCGGGCAGGGGGTCGACCTCTCCCGTGCCTCCGTCAACGACCAGTACCTCGCCCTCGCGAGGACCGTCCGCCACTACCTCATGGTCCGCTGGCTGGAGACGCTGCGGCGCCAGTCCGAGGTCCAGGCGAAGTCCGTGGCCTACCTCTCGGCCGAGTTCCTGCTGGGCCGCCAGCTCGACAACGCGCTGCTCGCCGCCGACCTGACCGACATCGTCGAGGAGGGGCTGTCCGGCCTCGGCATCGACCTCGACACGCTGCGCCAGGCCGAGGTCGAGCCCGGTCTCGGCAACGGCGGCCTCGGGCGCCTCGCGGCGTGCTTCATCGACTCCCTCGCGACGATGAACGTGCCGAGCATCGGGTACGGCATCCGCTACGAGTACGGCATCTTCCGGCAGACGTTCGTCGACGGGTGGCAGGTCGAGAAGCCCGACTCGTGGCTCACCCTCGGCTCGCCGTGGGAGTTCCCGCACCCCGAGATGGCCGTCGAGGTCAGCTTCGGCGGGTCCGTCGCGGACTGGGAGGACGACGACGGCACGGTCCGGCGGCGCTGGACCCCGGGCTGGAGCGTCCTCGGCGTCCCCTACAACTACATGGTCCCGGGGTACGGCAACGGCCGCGTCAACACGCTGCGGCTGTGGAGCGCCCGGGCGACCCGCGCGTTCGACCTGGAGATCTTCAACTCCGGCGACTACGCGCAGGCGGTGCGCGCGCAGACGTTCGCGGAGAACATCTCGAAGGTCCTCTACCCCGAGGACTCGACCCCGCAGGGCAAGGAGCTGCGGCTCCAGCAGCAGTACTTCTTCGTCGCGTGCTCGCTCAAGGACTTCGTGGACCAGGTCCTGCCGAAGGACTTCGACCTCACGAACCTGCCGGACCGCATCCACTTCCAGCTCAACGACACGCACCCGGTCATCGCGATCCCGGAGCTCATGCGGATCCTCGTCGACGAGAAGAAGTGGTCGTGGGACGACGCGTGGAGCGTCGTGCGGCAGGTCTTCTCCTACACGTGCCACACGCTGCTGCCCGAGGCCCTGGAGGTCTGGTCCGTCGAGCTGCTCGGCCGGCTCCTGCCGCGGCACCTCGAGATCATCTACCGGATCAACGAGGAGTTCCTGCTCGGCCTGCGCGCCGCGTACCCGGACGACGAGCTGCGGGCCCGGCGGATGTCGATCGTCGCGGAGTTCCCCGAGCGGGGGATCCGCATGGCGCACCTCGCGACCGTCGCGGGCGTCAAGGTCAACGGCGTCGCCGCCCTGCACTCGCAGCTGCTGCGGGACAAGGTGCTGCACGACTTCGCCGAGTACTACCCGGGCAAGTTCACGAACGTCACCAACGGCATCACGCCGCGGCGGTTCGTGCGGCTGTCGAACCCCGGGCTGTCGGGCCTCATCACCGAGGCGGTCGGCAGCGACGCGTGGGTGTCGGACCTCGACCGGCTGCGCGAGCTCGAGCCCCTCGCGGACGACGCCGAGTTCCGGCGCCGGTTCCGGGAGGTCAAGGCCGCGAACAAGCGGCGGCTCGTCCAGGTCCTCGTCGAGCGGGACGGGATCGAGCTCGACCCCGACACGATGTTCGACGTCATGGTCAAGCGCCTGCACGAATACAAGCGGCAGACGCTCAAGCTCCTGCACGTCGTGACGCTGTACCAGCAGATCACGACGGGAGCGCTCGACGTCGAGGACGTCACGCCCCGCACCTTCGCGTTCGGCGCGAAGGCCGCCCCCGGCTACCGGATGGCCAAGCAGATCATCGGCCTCATCAACGCGGTCGGCCGGACCGTCAACGCGGATCCCGCCGTGCAGGGCCGCCTCACCGTCGCGTTCCCCGCCAACTACAACGTCACGCTCGCCGAGACCCTCATCCCGGCCGCCGACCTGTCCGAGCAGATCTCGCTCGCCGGCAAGGAGGCGTCCGGCACGGGGAACATGAAGTTCATGCTCAACGGCGCGCTGACCATCGGCACGGACGACGGCGCGAACGTCGAGATCCGCGAGCTCGTCGGCGACGACAACTTCTTCCTGTTCGGGCTCACCGAGCCGGAGGTCGCCGAGGTCGTCGAGAGCGGCTACCACCCGACGTCCTACTACGAGACGAACCCGCACCTGCGGCACGCCCTCGACCTCATCGCGTCGGGCGCGTTCTCCGACGGGGACCGCAGCGTGTTCGAGCCCGTCGTGTCGAACCTGCTGCACGAGGACCGGTTCCTGGTGCTGGCCGACTTCCAGGCGTACCTCGACGCGCAGGCCCGCGTGGACGCCGCCTACGCCGACCCGGAGGCGTGGACGCGGTCCGCGATCCTCAACGTCGCGCGCGGCGGGTTCTTCTCCTCCGACCGGTCGATGCGGGACTACCTCGACCGCGTCTGGCACGCCCACCCGGTGCCGCCGATCTCCTGACACCGTCCCGTGGAGACTGTGGCGCCCGGTGCGACACAGTCTCCACGGCGGTGCCGACGGCGGTGC
>NZ_BIMR01000153.1 GCF_004306155.1 Cellulomonas biazotea | reverse complement strand
GCGCGGCACAGCTCGACGCGGCGCAGGCGCAGCTCGACGCAGCCCGCCAGCAGGCGGAGGCGGCGGGCGCCGGCGCCGCGGCGAACGCGCAGCTCGCGGCCCAGCAGGCGCAGCTCGACGCGCAGCGCGCCCAGCTCGACGCGCAGCAGGCGGCCGTCGCCGCGAACCAGGCCACGATCGACGCCGGTCGCGCCGAGCTCGAGGCGCAAGAGCCGCAGCTCGACACCGCCGCCGCGCTGCTCGAGATGTCGGCGGAGATCCGCCTGGTCTCGGCCGACGGCAGCGCCGCGGTCACGCCGGTCACGTTCACCGAGGCCGCGATGGACCTCACGCAGGAGACGAAGGACGACCTGCAGGCCGCGTTCACCGTCGAGCCGATCGAGGGCGTCGACGTCGACTTCTCCGCGGAGATCGCGGGCGGCGTGCCGGAGCTGCTCGGGGTGGGCGAGGTCATCGGCGTCGTCGTCGCGGGCGTCGTCCTCGTCGTCATGCTGGGCACGTTCGTCGCCGCGGGCCTGCCGATCCTCACGGCCCTCGTCGGCGTGGGCATCGGCGCGCTGGGCGCGATGTCGCTGTCGGGCGTCGTCGAGATGGTGTCGGTGACCCCGATCCTCGGCGTCATGCTCGGCCTGGCGGTCGGCATCGACTACTCGCTGTTCATCATCAACCGGCACCGCCGCCAGCTCAAGCAGGGCTACGACGTGCACGAGTCGATCGGCCTGGCCAACGGCACGTCCGGCAACGCGGTCGTGTTCGCGGGTGCGACGGTCCTCATCGCGCTGCTCGCGCTCAACATCACCGGCATCCCGTTCCTCGGGCTGATGGGCACGGTCGGCGCGTTCTGCGTGCTCGTCGCGGTGCTCATCGCGGTGACGATGACGCCCGCGCTGCTCGCGCTCATCGGTCCGCGCGTGCTGAGCCGCAAGGAGCGGGCACGCCTCGCGGCCGCGGAGGCCACGGCGGGGGCCGACGGCCTCGTCCCGGCAGTCGCGCCGGCCAAGCCGCTGCGCGCCATGTCGACGCCCGCCGCCGTGCTGCGCGCGCTCGTCGCGATCGGTGCGCTGGTCGTCGTCGCGCTGCCCGCCATGGAGCTGCGCCTCGGCCTGCCCGACGGGTCGTCCGAGCCGCACGACTCCACCCAGTACCGCGCCTACTCGACGATCGACGAGCGGTTCGGCGAGGGCCAGAACGGCACGCTGCTCGTCGTCGCCACCCTCCCCGAGGCTCCGGCCGAGGGCCAGGAGACCGCGGTGCAGGCCGAGATCGGCCGGCAGGTCTTCGAGCAGGACGACGTCGTCGCGGTCGCGCCCATCGGGACGTCCGAGGACGGCACGACCGTCGCGTTCCAGGTCATCCCCGCCGAGGGGCCGACGAGCGAGTCGACCGAGGACCTCGTGCACACGCTGCGCGCGCTGACGCTCGACGGTGGCGTCGAGATCGGTGTCGCGGGCCAGGCCAGCGGCAACATCGACGTGTCCGACACGCTCGCCGACTCGCTGCCGACGTACCTCGCGGTCGTCGTCGGGCTGTCGCTCGTCATCCTGGTCATCGTGTTCCGGTCGCTGTTCGTGCCGGTCGTCGCGACGCTCGGGTTCATCCTGTCGTTCTTCGCGGCGCTCGGCGGGGTCGTCGCGATCTACCAGTGGGGCTGGCTGGCCGGCGTCTTCGGCGTCGAGAACCCCGGGCCGGTGCTGAACTTCCTGCCGACGATCCTCGTCGGCATCCTGTTCGGCCTCGCGATGGACTACCAGCTGTTCCTCGGGTCCGGGATGCGGGAGGCGTACGCGCACGGCGCGCCCGCGCGGATCGCCGTCGTCCAGGGTCTGCGGGCCGGCCGGTCCGTCGTCACGGCGGCCGCGATCATCATGATCGCCGTCTTCGGCGGGTTCATCTTCAGCCACGCGGCGATGATCCGGCCCATCGGGTTCGCCCTCGCGTTCGGCGTGCTGGTCGACGCGTTCGTCGTCCGCATGGTCCTCGTGCCGGCGCTCATGCACCTCGTGGGCGACAAGGCGTGGTGGCTGCCGCGCTGGCTGGACCGGATCCTGCCCGACGTCGACGTCGAGGGGGCCGCGCTGGAGCGTCGGCACCCGCACGAGCACGAGGCGGCGCACGTCGAGGAGCCCACGCCCACGCGCTGACCCTCCCGGCAGCACCCGCAGCACCGACTGCGCCGCCCGCCCTCGATCCCGAGGCGGGCGGCGCTGTCGTTCCGACGCGGCCCCGCGCCGGGTGCCGGGCACGGGCGTCGACGGTCGCGCGAGCCCTCACGGCGCGCGCGTGGTGCGGGGTGTCCGCGGGGTGCGGGGCGTCCGCGGGGCAGGGGCGTCCGCGGGGTGCGCGGCGTGCACCCGAGGGCGACGCTGGGAGGACCGTCCCAGCCGCGGGGGGTGCCGCACGTGGAGTGGTTCGACGCCGACGGGTACACGGTGGCCCGCGCGGTCGTGCAGCGCGGGGTCGCGGCCGTCTACGTCGTCGCGTTCGTCGCCGTCCTGCGGCAGTTCCGGCCGCTGCTGGGCGAGCACGGGCTGCTGCCCGTCCCGGTGTTCGTGCGGCGCGTGCCGTGGCGGTCGTCGCCCAGCCTGTTCCGGTGGCGGTACTCGGACGGGCTGCTCGTGGCGGTCGGGTGGGCCGGCCTGGTCGTCGCGCTGACGCTCGTCGCGGGGCTGCCGCAGGCCGGGCCTCCGTGGGTGCCGATGGTCGCGTTCCTCGTGCTGTGGGGGCTGTACCTGTCGGTCGTCAACGTCGGGCAGGTGTTCTACGGGTTCGGGTGGGAGTCGCTGCTGCTGGAGGCGGGGTTCCTCGTCGCGTTCCTCGGGTCGGACGACGTCGCGCCGCCCGTCACGGTCCTCGCGCTGCTGTGGTGGCTGGTGCTGCGCCTGGAGCTCGGCGCGGGGCTCATCAAGTGGCGCGGCGACCCGGCGTGGCGCGACCTCACGGCGCTGTACTACCACCACGAGACGCAGCCGATGCCCGGGCCGCTCAGCCGCCTCTTCCACCTGCTCCCCCGCCCCCTGCACCGCGTCGAGGTGGCCGCGAACCACGTGGCGCAGCTCGGCGTGCCGTTCCTGCTGCTGGCCCCCGGGCCGGTCGCGTCCGTCGGGGCGGGCGTGATCGTCGTGACGCAGCTCTGGCTCGTGCTGTCCGGCAACTTCGCGTGGCTGAACTGGCTGACGATCGTCCTGGCGTGCGCGGCGGTCGACGACCGGGCGTGGGCGGCGGTGCTCGGCGTCGTCGGCGTGGACGTCGTCGCGCCGGGTGGTTCCGCCGGGGACCCGCCCCTGTGGTTCGTCGCCGTCGTGCTGGCGGTGTCCGCGCTGTGCGTCGGCCTGTCGTGGTTCCCGCTGCGCAACCTGCTGTCCCGGCACCAGCGGATGAACGCGTCGTTCAACGTGTGGCACCTGGTCAACGCGTACGGCGCGTTCGGCTCGATCACGCGGCGCCGCACCGAGGTCGTGGTCGAGGGCACCCGGTCCGCCGACCCCGGCGCCGGGGCGCAGTGGCAGGAGTACGGGTTCCGCGGCAAGCCGGGCGACGTGCGCCGCCTCCCCCGCCAGTTCGCGCCGTACCACCTGCGCCTCGACTGGGGCATGTGGTTCCTCGGGCTCGGCTCGTCGACGCAGCTGCGCTGGTTCGTGCCGTTCCTCGGACGCCTGCTCGAGGCCGACCGGCCGACGCTGCGGCTGCTCGCGCACGACCCGTTCGACGGCGAGCGGCCCCGCTGGGTGCGGGCGCGGACCTACCGGTACCGGTACGCGCGCCCCGCCGAGCGGCGCGTGACGGGGCAGCGGTGGGTGCGCGAGGACACGGGGCTGCTCATCGACGCCCTGGACCTGGCGACCGTCGCGCGGCGCCGCTGAGGTCGACGCGCGGGCGTCAGGCCGATGCGCGCCGGACCAGGCGCACGACGTCCGACGTGAGGCGCGGCGGGGGCGGGGTGCCGTCGAGCCCCGCGACGACGAGGGCGGCGATGTGCTCGGCGATGCCCTCCTGGTCGGTCGTCACGGTCGTCAGGGGTGGGGCGGCGAGGGCGGCGGCGGGGACGTCGTCGACGCCGACGACGGCGAGCCCGCCCGGCACGTCGACCCCGGCAGCGCGCGCCCCGGCGAGGACCGCGAGCGCGACGTCGTCGTTGTAGGCGCACACCGCGGTGACGCCGGCCTCCCGCCAGGCCCGCACGGCGTCGGCGGCCGTGGCGGTGTCGGGCGGGACGGTGCGCACGACCGGCTCGTCGAGGCCGAGGTCGGCGCACGCGGCCCGGACGCCGTCGAGGCGCGGCTCGGCGAACCCGCGGACGCGGGGGTCGTCGGGGTCGGCGTACCCGAGCCGCCGGTGCCCCGCGGCGGCGAGGTGCTCGGCCTGCATGCGGCCGATGCGCTGCTGGGAGACCTCGAGCGACCCCTCGGCGGTGCCGGGTCCGCGCAGCAGCGCGACGGCCACGAGGACGCCCGCGGCGCGCATCGCGGCGACGTCGGCGGGGTCGAGGTCCTCCCAGGACACGACGGCGGCGGGCTCGATCGAGCGCCAGACGTCGGCGACGGGTCGTCCGGCGGCGCGGGGGTAGGCGAGGAGCGTGTAGCCGTGCGCGGCGAGTGCCGTGGACAGGCGGACGAGGGTGTGGGTGACGGCGGGACCGACGGGCCAGTCGGGCAGCAGGTAGAGGACGACGTCGGACCTGCCGCTCTGCAGGGCGCGCGCGGCGGCGGACGGCGCGTAGCCGAGGCGGGCGGCGGCGTCGAGCACGCGCTGCCGGGTGCCGTCGGGGATCTTCTGGTGCGGGGTGGCGTTGAGGACGTAGCTGACGGTCGTGCGGGAGACGCCGGCCTCGCGGGCGACGTCGACGCTGGTCACGCGGCGGGGCCGTGACTCGACGGGCATCGTGCTCCTCCTGGGCCGGGGTGCGGGTGCCTTGCCACCGGCGGACCGCTGTCCTACCGTACTGACACGCGCAAGTGACGCGCGTCAGTAACGCGCTCCGTCGACTCGGAGACCTCGACAAGAAGGTGCCGGATGACCTCCCAGACCGCGCTCGACCCCGCCGCGCTCGTCGCCTCCCTCCCGCTCGAGACGAAGGTCCGGCTGCTCACCGGCGCGACCGCCTTCACGCTCGCCCCCGAGGAGTCGATCGGCCTCGGCGAGGTCCGCCTGTCCGACGGCCCGACCGGCGTGCGCGGCCTCAAGTTCTCCGGCGGGCGCACCGTCGCGCTGTTCCCCAACGCGACCCTGCTCGCGTCCGCGTGGAGCGAGGAGTCGACGACCGAGGTCGGCCGGCTGCTCGCCGAGGAGGCCCTCGCGCAGCAGATCCACGTCGTGCTCGGCCCCACGATCAACCTGCACCGCTCCGTGCTCGGCGGACGCCTGTTCGAGGCCTACTCCGAGGACCCGCTGCTCACCGGCCGGCTCGCCGCCGCCTACGTGCGCGGCCTGCAGGACCTCGGCGTCGGCGCCTGCCTCAAGCACCTCGTCGCCAACGAGTCGGAGACCGAGCGCAACACCATGAACTCCGTCGTCGACCCCGCGACGCTCCGCGAGCTCTACCTGCTGCCGTTCGAGATCGCCGTCGACGAGTCCGACCCGTGGTCCGTCATGGCCGCGTACAACGACGTCAACGGCGTCCCCGCGACCGAGCACCACCACGTCGTCAACGAGGTCCTCAAGGGCGAGTGGGGCTACACCGGCCTCGTCATGTCCGACTGGTTCGCGACCCGGACCGCCGCACCCGCCGCCGCCGGCGGGCTCGACCTCGTCATGCCCGGGCCCGACGGCCCCTGGGGCGACGCGCTCGTCGCCGCCGTGCGCAGCGGCGAGCTCGACGAGTCCGTCGTCGACGACCACCTGCGCCGCCTGCTCGTCCTCGCCGCACGCGTCGGCGCCCTCGGCGACCTGCGGGACTACCCCGACGACCTGCCCGCCCCCGACAGCGCCGTCCGGCGCGAGCAGCTCACGCGCCTCGCCGCCGCCGGCATGACCGTCCTCACCAACGCCGACGACACCCTGCCGCTCGCGCGCGGCACCCGCGTCGCACTCGTCGGGCGGCACGCGCTCGAGACGATCGACATGGGCGGCGGCTCCGCGACCGTCAACCCGCCGTACCAGGTGAGCGTCGCCGAGGGCCTCACCGCGCTGCTCGGCGACGCGGTCGACGTCGTCGACGGCGTCGAGGTCCGCACCCGCCCCGTGCCCGCGCGGCCCGGGTTCGTCGTGGACCCCGACACCGGCCGGCCCGGCCTGCACCTCACGCTCCTCGCCGCCGACGGCACCGTCCTCGACGAGCGGCACGACGCGCCGTCGACCGTCATGGTCGGCTTCGACGACGACTTCCCGCAGGCCGTCGCCCGCGTCCGGTTCCGTGCCCGCGTCGCCGGCGAAGGCGCGCTCGAGGTCGGCGCGATCGGCGTCGGACGGTGGCAGGTGACCGCAGGCGGCACCGAGCTCGCCTGGACGCTCGCGACGTCCGGCACCGGGTTCGCCGAGGAGATGCTCGCGCCGCCGACCCGCACCGACCAGGTGCACGTGGGGTCCGACGCGGTCGTCGACGCGACCGTCGTGCTGCGCTCGTCCACCCGCAGCGTGACCGTCGGCGACGCCGACCCCGGCACCGACGCGGGCGCCGCCGCCGAGCCGCTCGCGGGCGTCGGGCTGTTCGGGCTCGTCGCCCGACCCGCCCCGGAGGCGGAGGACGACGTCATCACCCGCGCCGCGGCGGCCGCCGCGCAGGCGGACGTCGCCGTCGTCGTCGTGGGGCTGACCGAGGAGGAGGAGACGGAGTCCGTCGACAAGTCCACGATCGCGCTGCCCGGCGCGCAGGACGCGCTCGTGCGGGCCGTCGCCGCGGCCGCTCGCCGCACGGTCGTCGTGGTCAACGCCGCGACGCCGGTGCTCATGCCGTGGCTCGACGACGTCGACGCCGTGCTGTGGGCCGGGCTCCCCGGCCAGGAGGGCGGGCACGCCGTGGCCGCCGCGCTGCTCGGCGACCAGGAGCCGACCGGCCGCCTCGTCACGACGTTCCCCGCCGCCGACGGCGCCGCACCCGCGTGGTCCGTCACGCCCGTCGACGGCGACCTGGAGTACACCGAGGGCCGGTTCGTCGGCTACCGCGGCCACTGGGCCGACCGGGCGCCCGCGCCCGCGTTCTGGCTCGGGCACGGCCTCGGGTACGCGACGTGGGAGTACGCCGACGCGACGCTCGACACGGACGGCGACGCCCCCGCGGTGACCGTCACCGTGACCAACACCGGCGCGCGCACCAGCCGCGAGGTCGTCCAGGTCTACCTGGAGCCCGCGTCGTCCGACGAGCCCGTGCGCCTCGTCGGCTGGGCCGACGCGACCGTCGACGCCGGGGCGTCCGCCCGCGTCACGGTCACCGCCGACGCCCGCATGTGGCGCCGGTGGGACGAGGCCGCGGGCGGCTGGTCGCGGCTCGCGGACGGCGGGCGCCTGCTCGTCGCACGCGGGCTGGGCGACGTGCGCGCGACGCTCGCGCTGCCGACGGCCTGAGGTCGGCGACGCGGAGGACGCGGACGGCGCGCTCGACGCGCTCGACGCACGGGCGCCCGGTCGGGGACGCCTCCCCGCCCGGCGTCGTCACGTCGTCGCCCGGCCCGACCCTCCCGGGCCCGCGGACGTCACCAGCGGGGCTGCCCCAGCGTGACGAGCAGGTCCTCGTGGAGCTGGAACCAGACCGCGTGGTACGAGTCGGTCGAGTCCGTGAGGTGCTGCCGCGCACCCGCCTGCGCGAGCGCGAGGGCGTCGCCGAGCCGCGTCGCGTAGAGGCCGAACCGGGGCAGCGCCAGCGCGAGCGCCGCCACCACCGGCTCGGCGCGCGAGTCCAGGTCGACGAAGGCGACCAGCACCCGGTCGTCGTAGCCCGCGTCCGTGTGGTCGTTCGTCGTCGGCACACCGTCGACCGTCCGCAGCTGCCACGCCGAGCACAGGTCGAGCAGCTCCGGGTTGAGCAGCAGGAACTCGTCGAACGCGGCCTGCACGACGCCGCGCGCGCCGGCCGCGTCGAGCTCGGCGGCGACCCGCTCGGCGTCGGCCGTCCGGCCCGCCTCGGTCAGGCCCCACCCGCCGAGCACGCCGCCCTCGCGCGTGACCAGGCCGTCGACGGCCAGGTCGATGAGGTGCGACTCCACGTCGTCGTCGGGCAGGCCGGCCGCGTCCGCGATGCGCGAGAGCGTGGCGTGGCCGACGCAGCGCAGCGTGTGGAGGACCAGGAGGTCCGGGCTGGTGGCGTGCGGGTCCGGCACACGGGGATGCTAGCCCCGTGACGTGGACGTTCGGCACCGACACGGCCGCTGGTGCGGCCCGCGGCCCTGCCACGGCGTCGACCGTCGAGCCCCTCCCGGGCGTCGACGAGGTCGGTGGCAAGGGCCACGGGCTGCTGCTGCTCACGCGCCTCGGCCTGCCGGTGCCGCCCGGGTTCGTCGTCGGGACGTCCGCGTGGCGGCGGTGGCGGGACTGGCGGGCGGACCAGGCCGCGGGACCGGCGGACGGGCCGGGCCGCTCGGCCGGCGGGACGACGGTCAGGCCCGGCTGGACCGGCGGGACGGCGGACGCGTCGACGCTCGTCCTGCCCGACGACCTCCGCGCCGAGGTGCGCGCCGGGTTGGCGGGCCTGGAGGCGGCGACCGGCCGGCGCCTCGGCGGCACCGCGCACCCGCTCGTCGTGTCCGTCCGGTCCGGGGCGGCCGTCTCGATGCCCGGGATGATGAGCACCGTCCTCGACGTCGGCCTCACGCCCGACGCCGCGCGCGCGCTGGCCCACGAGACCGGGGACGAGGGGTTCGCCGCCGACTGCCGCGCACGCCTGGAAGCCGGCTGGGCGGCGACCGTCGGACGCGGACCGGTGCCGGACGACGCGACCGCGCAGGTCGAGCAGGCCGTCGCCGCGGTCCTCGCCTCGTGGGACACCCCGCGCGCCCGCACCTACCGCCGCCTGCACGGGATCGACGACGACCTCGGCACCGCCGTGACCGTTCAGGCGATGGTCTTCGGCAACCGCGACGACCGCAGCGGCACCGCCGTCGCGTTCTCCCGCGACCCGTCGACGGGCGAGCCGGAGCCGTCGGGCGACCTGCTGCTGCGCCACCAGGGCGAGGACGTCGTCGGCGGGACCGCGCGGACCCGCCCGCTCACGGACCTCGCGACCGCCGCGCCGGAGGCGTGGACCGACCTGCTCGACGCGCTCGACGTGCTGGAGCGGCACCACCGCGACGTCGTCGAGGTCGAGGTCACCGTCGAGCAGGGGCGGCTGTGGGTGCTGCAGGTGCGGCGCGCCGTCCTCGTCGGTCGGGCCGCCGTCCGGGTCGCGGTCGACCTCGCCGACGCGGGCACGACCGACCGGTCCGAGGCACTGCGCCGGGTCTCCCCCGCGCTCGTCCGGCAGGCCGTCACGGCCGCGCGGCTCGACCCCGCTCACCCGCACGACGTCCTGACGCGCGGCACGGGGGCCAGCCCGGGGGTCGCGACGGGACGCGTCGCGCTGACCGCCGACGCCGCCGTGCGCCTCGCGACCGACGGGCCGGTCCTGCTGGTGCGCCCCGAGACCAGCCCGCTCGACCTGCACGGCCTCGCCGCGGCGGCCGGCGTCCTCACGGCCCGCGGCGGGGCGGCCAGCCATGCGGCGGTCGTCGCCCGGTCGCTGGCGCGGCCGGCGGTCGTGGGGGCGTCGGCCGTCGAGGTCGACGAGCACGCCGGGGTCGTGCGGGTCGGTGCACGCGTGCTCGCCGAGGGGGACGTCATGGCGGTCGACGGGTCGGGCGGGGAGGTCGTGGTGGGCCTCCCGCACGTCACGACCGGCACGGACGACCCGTACGTGCGGCGCCTGCTCGCCTGGGCCGCGGACGTCGTCCCGGACGCGACCGGTCTCGACGGCCCCGACCTGCTCGCCGCCGCCCGCACCGCCCTGGACGCGTCGACGGCCGGGTGACCGCGTGGCGGTCAGGACGCGCGGCCGCCCGTGTCTCGCCCGGGCCGCGCGTCCCGGTGGGGACGAGCGCCCCGCGGCGACGTCCCGGGACCCACCGCCGACGCCCGTCAGAGGTCGCACGTAACTCTCGCCCCCACCGCGACACTTCCCGGTGTGAGCACGAACGACGCCCCCGACCTCCCGGTCCCCGACCGCCCGCCGGTGACCGGACCGGCGGCGGCCGTCGCACCAGGGCGTGACGCGGGCGCCGCAGACGCACCGGAGCGCGACGCGGGCACGACGGACGCACGGACTGCCCAGCCGGACACCGTCCGCTTCGCCGCCCTGTGGGACCGGTACGCCGCGCGCGTGCAGGCCTACGCGCTGCGGCACGTCGACCCCGACACCGCGCAGGAGGTCGTCTCCGAGACGTTCCTCGTCGCGTGGCGACGGCTCGTCGACGTGCCCGGCGAGCCGCTCCCGTGGCTGCTCGTCGTGGCCCGCAACACCGTCGCGAACCACCGCCGCTCCCACCACCGGGCACGGCTCCTCGCGCACGAGGTCGCGCGGCTGGAGCTGGTCGTCCCACGGGCGGTCGACGCCCCCGACCGCGTGGTCGCCGAGCGCGACGCGCTCCTGCGGGCGCTCGCCCGGCTCACGGCACGCGAGCGCGAGGCCGTGCTGCTGGTCGCGTGGGACGGCCTCGACCCGTCGCAGGCCGCCGAGGTCGCGCGCTGCTCCCCGACGGCGTTCAAGGTGCGGCTGCACCGCGCCCGACGCCGCCTCGACGCGGCCCTCGCCGCCGACGACGAGCCGACCGCACCGCCTGCACGGACCCCACCGACCCCACCGACGACGGCGGCCACCGCCGCCCCCGCGAGAGGCTGACCATGACCACCGACCCGACCCCCGGCGCGGGCACCGCGACCCTGACCCGTCACGCCCCCGTCCTGCCCGTCGACCCGACGGGACTCGATGCGGCGCGGCACGCGACGTTCGCGCGGCTCGACGTCGTGGACGCCGCGCCCGCCCCCCGGCGCACCGCCCGTCCCGCGTTGCGCTGGGGCCTGGCCGCCGCGAGCGCAGCCGCACTGACCGTCGCGGGCCTGACCCTGCCCTCGCCGGGCGACCCGGCGGCGTTCGCGGG
>NZ_BIMR01000152.1 GCF_004306155.1 Cellulomonas biazotea | reverse complement strand
CGACCCGCCGCAGGCCGCGGGTGGCGCGCGCGAGGGCGGCGCCGGCGCGGCGCAGGTCGCGCGGGGAGCCGTCGCCGACGCCGACGAGGACCAGGCGCGGGGGCAGCCCGTCCCACGGCAGCGTGACCGCGGACCCGACGGGCCGCGGGAGCTGCAGGACGTACGCCTCGCCCGCCGCACCCGTGAGCTTCACGCGCTCGGCGACCTCCGCGAGGTCGACGCCGTAGCGGACAGCGGCGTCGGCGGTGCCCTCGCGCGGCTGGACGCCGTCGTCGCCCGGGCCCGCAGGGGCGACCGGCACGGCGACGGCGTCCACGGTGCCGTCGGTCAGCAGCGGGCTCGAGACGAGTGCGCCGCCGACGAGCGAGACGTCCGGAGGCGTCCGCCCGACGGCGGCGGTGAACCCGGAGGTCGTCGGCCTCACCATGTCGTGCAGTCCGTCGTCAGGAGACGACGGACGTCAGGGCCTCGCCCAGCTCGGCGGCCTCGGTCGCGTTGAGCTCGACCACCAGCCGTCCACCGCCCTCGAGCGGCACGCGCATCACGATGCCGCGGCCCTCCTTGGTCACCTCGAGCGGTCCGTCACCGGTCCTCGGCTTCATCGCGGCCATGCGGGGGCCTCTCCTTCGCCTCGTCGTCCCGGCCGGGCTGCGAGCGCGCAGGAGAGCGCGCCCGGGAAGGCCCGAGATGCCGGTTGTCCGTCGACCATCTTAGTTCACGTTCGATCCGCCGACCTCGGTCGATGGTGCGTGCACCGCCCGATCGGCCGCGCCCGGACGCCCGTCCAGGTGCGACCGGTCACGGCGGCCATCCCTGCGGCGGCGTCAGCCGCCACATGTTCCACACCCAGACGAGCTGGAGCGCGAGCATGAGCCCGAGGACCGCGCCGAACCACAGCCGCCGGGCCGTCGCGGGACGCGTCACGACGCCCGCCGTCACGGCGCCCAGCGGGAAGGCCAGCAGCATGAAGCGGGCCAGGCTGCTGCCCGGCTCGATGACCGCCGCGATGTAGAGCAGGTACGCCGCCGGCCACGCGTGCAGCTCCCGGCCGAGCCGCCACGCGGCGGGGACCACGACCGTCGCGACGACCAGCGCCGCACCGGCGGCGACCACCCACGGCGCCCACTCGTGGAACCAGAACCGCGACACGTACCCCCACGCGCCGAACGGCTGGACCTCACGCACACCGCGCCACGACTCCTGCGTCTGCAGGTACGCGTCGGGGACGCCCGTGACCCAGCCGCAGATCAGCGGCCACGCGACGCCCGACACCGCGGCTGCGGCCGCGAGCGCCACGAGTCCGCCGACGTCGCGCGCACCGAGGTGGTCGTCGCCGCGCCGGCTCGCCCGCCAGCGCACGAGCGCGTGCACCACGATGACGACCGCCATCGGCAGCGCGACCGCGCGCGTGAAGCCGAGCGCGAGCACGACCGCCGCGGTGGCGAGGTAGCGGCGCTCGACGAGCAGGAGCAGCGCCGCCGCGATGAGCAGAAGCGCGAGCGACTCGGTGTACGCGACCTGCAGCACGACGGCCGTGGGGAACGCCGTGACCAGGGCGACCGTCGCGAGCGGGAGGCCGGGGCGGGCCGCGACCGCGCGCGGCGCACCCCGCTCCACCAGCCGGTGGATGACGACCGCCGCGGCGGCGCCGAGGACCAGGGCCGTCAGCGGGGCGACGACGTACCAGGGGCCCGTCGTCAAGGTCATGAGACCGCGCACCAGCAGGGGGAACAGCGGGAAGAACGCCCAGACGTTCTGCTGGACCAGGCCGTCGGACCCCACGGGGAGCTCCGTCGGGTACCCCTGCTCGGCGGCCTGCCGGTACCAGCTCGCGTCCCACATGAGGCCCGTGAACTGCAGG
This sequence comes from Cellulomonas biazotea, assembly GCF_004306155.1. GTDB lineage: Bacteria > Actinomycetota > Actinomycetes > Actinomycetales > Cellulomonadaceae > Cellulomonas > Cellulomonas biazotea. The sequence goes on along the minus strand of NZ_BIMR01000152.1, from coordinate 5,070 downwards.
TAGGACGGCTGCCCGGGGGTCCAGTAGTTCTCCACCTGGGACTGCGCGGTGACGACCAGCGCGACCGCGCTGAAGGCCCGCCCGGCGAGGTAGACGGCGAGGGCCTGGAGCCACCAGGGCCACGTGCGCGGGTCGGCGCGGCGGCGGGCGGGGGCGTCGGGTCCCGCAGCAGCCGTCGCGTCCGCCGGGGCCGCCTGCTCGTCCGTCGGCTCGACGTCGGTCGGCTCGACGCCCGTCGGCTCGACGTCCGTCCGCTCGCCGCTCACGCGATCCCCCGCACGGCCCGCGCGGGCGGGGCGTCGCCGCGCAGCACGGCGACCATGTCGAGCGTCCGCCGGGTCGCCGCGACGTCGTGCGCGCGGAAGACGCGCGCACCGAGCCACGCCGCGACCGACGTCGCCGCGAGGGTGCCCTCGAGGCGCTCGTCGACGGGGAGGTCGAGGCTCTCGCCCACGAAGTCCTTGCGGGACAGCGCCATGAGCACGGGGTGCCCGAGGGCCACGAGCGCCGCGGTGCGGCGGACCAGGTGCAGCGAGTGCCACGTGTTCTTGCCGAAGTCGTGCGTCGGGTCCACGAGCACCGACGCCGGGTCGACGCCGAGCTCCACGGCCCGCCGGGCCCCCGCGGACACCGTGGCCACGACGTCGTCGAGGACGCCGTCGAGTGCGTCGTCAGGCTCCCCCGGCCGGTCGTCGGACGAGGTGCGCGGGTACGCGACGCGGAACGGGTCGGTGCGCGGGCGGGCGCCGCCCGTGTGCGAGCACACGACGCCGAGACCGCGCTCGGCGGCGACCTCGACGAGCTGCGGGTCGTGCCCCGCCCACGTGTCGTTCACGAGGTCGACGCCCTCGTCGGCGGCGGCGCGGGCGACGTCGGCGCGCCAGGTGTCGATGCTCACGAGCAGGTCGGGGTGCCGAGCGCGGACGCGCGCCACGAGGGGGACCACGCGGGCGATCTCCTCGGCGGCGTCGACGCGCGGACCGCGGCCCGCCCGGGCGCCCCCGAGGTCGACGATGTCGGCGCCCTCGTCGTGTGCGCGCGCGACAGCGGCGTCCGCCGACGCGTCGTCGTGCCGGGCCGCGGCGTAGAACGAGTCCGGCGTACGGTTCACGACGGCCATGACGACGGGGCGTCCGTCGCCGACGACCCGGCCGCGCAGCCGCAGCGGGGCACCGGCAGGCGGTACGTGGAGCGCCGCGCTCACCCCGCACCCTCGGCGGACGACGCCGCTCGTGCGGTCTCGCGCGCGGCGGCCTCCTCCTGCGCGCGCAGCTCGGCCCCGCGCGTGCGGACGATGTCGACGGCCTCGTCGGCGCCGTCGACGACCTGCAGCAGCCCGAGGTCCACGTCGGAGATCATCCCGCTGTCCAGCACGGGGCCCCCGACCCAGTCCAGGAGGCCCTGCCAGTACGCGCTGCCGACGAGCACGATCGGGAAGCCCGTCACCTTGTGGGTCTGCACGAGCGTGAGCGCCTCGAAGAGCTCGTCGAACGTGCCGAAGCCGCCGGGCAGCACCACGAAGCCCTCGGAGTACTTGACGAACATCGTCTTGCGGGCGAAGAAGTACCGGAAGTTCACGCCGAGGTCGACGTAGGCGTTCATGCCCTGCTCGAACGGCAGCTCGATGCCGAGGCCGACCGACAGGCCGCCCGCCTCGGACGCGCCGCGGTTCGCCGCCTCCATCGTGCCCGGGCCGCCGCCGGTGATCACGGCGTACCCCGCCTCTGCGAGCCGGCGGCCGACGGTCACGCCGGTCGCGTACTGCGCGCTGCCCTGCGGCGTGCGGGCGGAGCCGAACACGCTCACCGCCGGGCCGACCTCCGCGAGCGCGCCGAAGCCCTCGACGAACTCGCTCTGGATCCGCATGACGCGCCACGGGTCGTCGTGCAACCACGAGGCGCCCTCGGTCCGGCTCAGCAGGCGCTGGTCGGAGGTGCTGGAGGGGATCTGCCGGCCGCGCAGCAGGACAGGGCCCTTGCGATACCCCTGGCCGGGGGCGGGCTGACCGTCGTCGCTCATGGGGTGACTCTAGGCCGCGGGACCGCACCCGGGTGGGCGTGCCCGGGCCTCGTCACCGACCCGCCGCCGGACCGACGCCGGGCCGACGCCCGAGCCGCCGCGCGTCAGGTGGTGAGCCAGGCGCGCAGCGCCGCGTGCGACGTCCGGATCTGCTCGACGGGGCACCGCTCGTCGTCCTTGTGCGCGAGCAGCGGGTCGCCCGGGCCGAAGTTCACGGCCGGCACGCCCAGCGCGGTGAACCGTGCGACGTCGGTCCAGCCGAGCTTGGCCGCGGGCACCCCGCCGGTGACGGCGAGGACGACGTCCGCGAACGCGGCGGCTGCCGGGTGGTCGAGACCGGGCCGGGCGCCGGGGGCCGCGTCCGTGACGACGACGTCGTAGCCGTCGAGCAGGTCCCGCACGTGGCGCGTCGCCTGCTCGACGTCCTTCGAGGGGGCGAACCGGTAGTTCACGGTGACGACGCACGCGTCGGGGATGACGTTCGCGGCCGTGCCGCCGGAGACGAGGACCGCGTTGAGCGACTCGCGGTAGGTCAGCCCGTCGACCTCGACGTGCGCGGGCTCGTACGCCTCGAGCCGGCGCAGCACCTCCCCCGCCGCGTGGATCGCGTTGCGTCCCATCCACGCGCGCGCCGAGTGCGCGGCGACGCCGGTGAGCCGGACCTCGGCCCGCAGTGTGCCGTTGCAGCCGCCCTCGAGCCCGCCGTCCGTCGGCTCGCACAGCACCGCGAAGTCGCACGCGAGCCACTCCGGGTGCTCCCGGACGACCCGGCCGAGGCCGTTGAGGTCGGCGGCGACCTCCTCGTGGTCGTAGAACACCCACGTGACGTCGTGGACCGGGTCGGTCAGCTCGGCCGCGAGCGCGAGCTGCACCGCGACGCCCGCCTTCATGTCGACCGTGCCGCGACCCCACAGGACCGCGTCGTCGCCGTCGCCCTCGAGCCGGGTCGGCACGTTGTCGACGATCGGCACGGTGTCGAGGTGGCCGGCGACGCACACGCGTGACGGCCGTCCGAGGTGGGTGCGGGCGACGACCGTGTCGCCGTCGCGGAGCACCTCGAGGTGCGGGTACGCGCGCAGCGCGGCCTCGACGAGGTCGGCGAGGACCGTCTCGTCCCCGCTCTCGGACGGAACGTCGCACACGGCGCGCGTGAGCGTCACGAGGTCGGCGCGCAGGTCCAGGGCAGCAGGGGGCGTCGCGGTCACGACTGCGACCCTAGCCGCCGCGTGCCGGGCGAGCCCCGGGGTGACCGACGGCACGACGCCGGGCCACGGTGCTACCGGTCGGTACGCCTGCGGCGTTGTCTAGGGTTGTCCGCATGACAGCACGCACGGCCTGGGGCTTCGGCCTGGCGACCATCGCCGCGGACGGCACGACGCTCGACACCTGGTACCCGGCGCCCGCGCTGGGCGAGCCCCCGGCCGACGCCGCCGTCCCGCCCGAGCTCGACGGCGCGGCCCGCGTCGACGACGCCCGCGGGGTGCGGGTCGAGGTCGTGCGCACGGTCGTCGACCTCGACGCGCCCCCGGCCGACACGGCCGACGCGTACCTGCGCCTGCACCTGCTGTCCCACCGGCTCGTCGAGCCGCACGGCCAGAACCTCGACGGCGTCTTCGGCGTCCTGCCGAACGTCGTGTGGACCGACCGCGGCCCGTGCGCGGTCGACGGCTTCGAGCAGACCCGCGCCCGCCTGCGCGCCGCGACGGGCGTGCCGGTCACGGTCCTCGGCGTCGACAAGTTCCCGCGCATGGTCGACTACGTCGTCCCCGCGGGCGTGCGCGTCGCCGACGCCGACCGGGTGCGGCTTGGCGCGCACCTCGCGAGCGGCACGACCGTCATGCACGAGGGCTTCGTCAACTTCAACGCCGGCACGCTCGGCACGTCGATGGTCGAGGGTCGGATCTCCGCCGGGGTCGTCGTGGGCGACGGTTCCGACGTCGGCGGCGGCGCGTCGATCATGGGCACGCTGTCCGGTGGCGGGAAGGTCACCGTGTCGCTGGGTCGCCGGTCGCTGCTCGGCGCCAACTCGGGCCTCGGCATCCCGCTGGGCGACGACTGCGTCGTCGAGGCGGGCCTGTACGTCACCGCGGGCACGAAGGTCACGCTGCTCGGCTGGTCGCCCGACGGCACGCCCGACCCGGCCGCGGAGCCGCGCGTCGTCAAGGCCCGCGAGCTCGCCGGGGCGCACGGGGTGCTGTTCCGCCGGAACTCCCTGACCGGCGGTGTCGAGGCCGTCGCGCGCGCCGGGGCCGGCGTCGAGCTCAACGCCGCCCTGCACGCGAACTGACGCCGTGGCCCGTCGACGCTCCCGGCGCGGTCGCGCCACCCGGGTCGGCTGCGGCGTCCTCGCATTCGTCGTCGTCCTCGGTGGCGCGACCACCGCGGTCGTGTCCGTCCTGCGGATGCACGACGCGGCGCCCCCGCTCGCGCAGCGGTGCTCGGCGACCGTCGACGGCACGAGCTGGTACCTGGACCCGGAGCAGGCCGACAACGCCGCCCTCGTCGCCGCGGTCGCGCTGCGGCGCGGCCTGCCCGCCCGCGCCGTGACCATCGGGCTCGCGACCGCGCTGCAGGAGTCGAGGCTCGTCAACATCGACTACGGCGACCGAGACTCGCTCGGGCTCTTCCAGCAGCGCCCCTCGCAGGGCTGGGGCACGCCCGAGCAGGTCCTCGACCCCGTCTACTCGACGGGCCGGTTCTACGACGGGCTCGTGCAGGTCGCCGGGTACACCGAGCTGCCGGTCACCGAGGCCGCACAGGCCGTGCAGCGCTCGGGCTTCCCCGACGCGTACGCGCAGCACGAGGGCCGTGCGCGCGCCTACGCGTCGGCGCTCACGGGGTTCTCCCCCGCGGCGCTGAGCTGCCGCCTGCACGACGCCGAGCCGGGCAGCGTCGGGGCGGACGCCGTGGGGGCGCGCGTGCTCCGCGACCTCGGCGAGCTGCCCGTGACCCCCGCGACCGACGCCGACGGCCGGCCGACGGTCCTGGTCGACACGGCCCCGCTCGCCGCCGCCGACCCCGCGGGGGCCGGCCGCGTGGCGTGGGCCGTCG
>NZ_BIMR01000151.1 GCF_004306155.1 Cellulomonas biazotea | reverse complement strand
CAGGCCGGCGGGCGCGGCGAAGACGGCCGCGAACAGCGGCGGGAGCGTGAGGGCGCCGGTCAGCAGGTACGGGCGCCGGCTCCCCCGGCGTGCCGCGGACGCGTCGGACCGGGCGCCGACGAACGGGTCGATGACGACGTCCCAGAGCTTGGGGACCGTCACGACGAGGCTCGCGAGCCCGGCCGCGACGCCGAGCGCGTCGGTGAGGTAGTACGCCAGGACGAGGCCCGGGAGCGTGCCGAAGCCGCCGGTCCCGACCGAGCCCAGGGCGTACCCCACCACGGTGCGCCGCGGCACGCGCGCGGCGGTCGACGTCGTCGTCATGCCGGGATGATGCCAGGCGGCACGACCGTTCCCGGGGCGGATCGCGCGGGTGCGTCAGCCGACCGGCCGGAGGGTGACCTCGACGTCGTCGGTGCCGTCGAGCACGACGGGCGTCGCGACCGTCGAGACGAGGTCGTCGGGGGCGAAGGTCCGCGCCCCCGCGTCGGCGCCCGCCCGGGCCCGCACCACGAAGCGCCGGGTCGGGTCCGGGCCCAGCGGTACCGCGACCTCGACCTCGACGTCGAGCCCCTCGACGGGCACGGTGACGTCCCGCAGGACCGTCCGGCCCACCTGCTGCGACGGCGCGTCGGCCCGGGAGACGTCCTCGACCGCGACGACCACCTCGGGCAGCGTCCGCTCGTCCCCGGTCGCGGGGGCCCGCAGCCGCACCCGCACGCTCGCCGTCACCTCGTCCACCCACCCACCCTAGTCAGGTGTGACGTATCTCACTCCCCCGCACGGGCTCCTGCCTCGGTGAGGCGCGGGCCAGCCCGGCCCGCCGACCCGGGGGAAGGTCGCAGCATGGCCAGCAACGCAGGGTCGGGCTCGTCCCGGCGCACAGGCGCGAAGGGGGCCGGGATCTCGACGCCCGAGCGCCCCGAGGAGCGGTCGTCGGGCGACACCGGCACGACCGTCATCAACGGCATCGGCTTCGCCGGCAAGCCCGTCACGTACGCGAAGGTCGGCGACCTCGCGATCTTCGAGGGCGACATCGTCCTCGGCCGTCACGCCGACCTCGAGGGCACCGAGGGGCGTCGCGCCGACGTCTCGTTCGGCGTCGCGATCAGCGGCAGCCGCTACCGGTGGCCGGACGCGACCGTCCCGTACGAGGTCGACCCCGCGATGCCCGACCAGTTCCGCGTGACCGACGCGATCGCGCACTGGGAGCAGCACACGCCGCTGCGGTTCGTGCAGCGCACACCCGCCAACGCGGGCACCTACCCGAACTACGTCCACTTCCTCGCCGACGGTGGCTGCTGGTCGGCCGTCGGCATGGTCGGCGGGCGGCAGGACGTCTCGCTCGACACCGGGTGCACGACCGGCAACGCGATCCACGAGATCGGGCACGCGATCGGCCTGTGGCACGAGCAGTCCCGCGAGGACCGCAACAGCTTCGTCACGATCAACACCGCGAACGTCGACCCGCGCTACGTCCACAACTTCGACCAGCACATCACCGACGGCGACGACATCGGGGTCTACGACTACGGCTCGATCATGCACTACCCCGCCACGGCGTTCTCCGTGAACGGGCAGCCCACGATCGTCCCCGTGCAGGCCGGCGTCAGCATCGGCCAGCGGCTCAAGCTCTCCGACGGCGACATCGCCGCGGCCCGCGCCCTCTACCCCGGGACCGTCACGTTCAAGAAGGTCACCGACGACGGCCCCGTCCTGAAGAAGCCGCTCGACGACCAGCACGGCGGGTTCAAGAAGCTCCGCGACGACGCCAAGCCCGTCATCGACCCGCCCAAGCACCTGCTGGACCCGAAGCAGCTGCTCGACCCGAAGCACGTCCTCGACCCCAAGCAGCGCCTCGACCCGCCCAAGCAGCTCATCGACCCGCCGAAGCAGCTGCTCGACCCGCCGAAGCAGCTCCTGGACCCGCCGAAGCAGCTCACCGACCCGAAGCAGCTGTTCGACCCGCCCGGCGGGCTCGGAGGCGCCGTGGTCAACCCGCCGTACCCGTACCCGTACCCGCAGCCCGGCGGCGCACTGCCGTTCGCGCTCGCGACCCCGCACCACGCGGCCGCGGCTGCCGCGTACGAGCCGGCACCGTCGGCGGCGGACTCGACCGCCGCCCTCGTCGCCGTCGCGGCCGAGGCCACCGAGGTCGCCGCGCAGGCGCTCGCCCAGGTCGCGGCAGCACTGCGCGCCCTGTCCGCCACCCTGGGCAACCCGGGGCCGGGCGCGTGATCCTCATCGAGTCGCACGAGGGCGACGACCACCTCGCCCCCGTCCGCACCGGGCTCGAGCACCGCGGCCACGACGTCGTGGTGCTCGACTCGGCGCGGTACCCGCTCGCCGCCGCCGTGACCGTCGCGTACGACGACGGCCCGCGACCGGCGCTCGCCGTCACGCTCGACGGCAAGGAGCACGACCTCACCACCGTCCGCGCCGCCTGGTGGCGACGCCCGCTGCCCTACACGCTCGACGCGTCCGTCACCGACCCTGCCGCCCAGGTCTTCGCCCTCACCGAGTGCGACGAGGGCCTGCGCGGGCTGCGGTCGCTCCTGCCCGCCGCCTGGGTCAACGACCCCGACCGGGACACGCAGGCGTCGCACAAGGCCTACCAGCTGCGCGAGGCACGGCTCGCGGGCCTCGTCACGCCGCGCACGCTCATGACCAACGACCCCGACCGGGCCCGCGCGTTCGTCGCCGACCTCGGCCCCGAGCGCACCGTCTACAAGTCGTTCCTCGCGCAGGCGTCGGCGTGGCGCGAGACCCGCGTCCTCGCCGCCGCCGAGGTCGACCTGCTCGACGCCGTCCGGCACGCGCCCGTGATCTTCCAGGAGTACGTCCCGGGCGACGTCGACCTGCGCGTCACCGTCGTCGGGGACGTCGTGCACGCCGCCGCGATCCACTCCGCCCGCACCGCCTACAGCCTCGACTTCCGGCTCGAGCTCGACACCGTGCCCATGGCGCCCTACCGGCTGCCCGACGCCGTCCAGGCCGCCGTCCTGCGCCTCATGCGCCGCCTCGGGCTCGTCTACGGGGCGATCGACCTGCGCGTGCGCCCCGACGGCGAGCACGTCTTCTTCGAGGTCAACCCCTCCGGGCAGTGGCTGTTCGTCGAGGAGCGCACCGGCCTGCCCCTCACCGCGACGTTCGTCGACGCGCTCGCCGACCGCGACCGTCGCACCGCCGACGGCGGCTGCGTCGACTGCGAGCAGAACCGCCCCCGCTGACCCGAGACGACCAGCCGCCTGTCGAGGTCGCCCGCAACGCCCGAGGTCAGGTCCGGACGAGCGACGGGTGACACGTGACCGTCACCCGTATGCCAGTCACGTGTGAGCGCGCACACGCCGATGACATGGACGTGCTGGGTCCCGTGCCGGTGTGGGTCACCGTCCTGCAGCTGCTCGTCGCCGGCGTGGTAGCGGGCTTCTGCGTGCTCCACTGGCTGTGGCGCCGCAGCGACGCCCGCGCCACCGGAGCCGCCTGGTCCCTGCTGTGGTCCGCCGACGTCGCCCTCCTGCTCCTCACCGGAGGCCTCGCGCCCCTCGTCGGCCCCGGGCTCTCGCAACGGGCGATCGACGTCGCGCACGGGCTGCTCGTCGCCGGCTTCCTGCTCGTCGCGCTCCCCGCCACCCGCGCCATCGGGCACGGCGCCCGCGTGCGCTGGTGGGTCGTCGTCGCCGCGACCCTGCTCACCGCCCGCGCCGCGACCTGGTTCGTGCCGATGCCGCACGCGGCCCTCGTCGACGCCGCGTGCCTGCTCGGCGCGATCGTCGTCGTCGTCGTGTACGTCTTCGTGGCGTTCGGCCGCACGCCCCTCGGACGGCTCGGCACCCTGCTCGTCATCGCCGGCATCGAGTCCATCGCGATCCTCATCACCGGGCTCCTGCTCGCCGACCGCAGCCTCGGCGCGATCCTCGCCGCACTCTGGGCCATCCCGCTCGCCGTCGGCCTCGAGGTCCTCGCCCTGCGCCGCCTCGTCGGCGCCCAGGACACCGCCGCCCGCCAGCACCGCATGCGCGACGCCGTCGCCAGCCTCTCCAACGCCGCCTGGTTCGCCAAGGACGCCGAGAAGCTGCTCCTCGACGCCCGCGACGCCGCCCGCGAGATCCTCGACGAACCCACCATCGAAGGGTCCCTGCGGCCCATCGCCCGCGGCCGGTTCGTCGCCGAGCTCTTCCCCGCCGACGGCGTCGAGCTCGACCACCACGCCCGCAGCTTCCTCGTCGACCTCGCCCAGATCGTCGCCGCCGCAGGAGAGCGCTACCACCTCACCGACCGCCTGCACGCGACCGCGTTCTCCGACCCCCTCACCCACCTGCCCAACCGCCGCGCCGTCGAGCAGCACCTCGTCGGCGTCCTCG